>NZ_LSRW01000023.1:0-18462 GCF_003104955.1 Steroidobacter cummioxidans
CTCGGTGACCTGCGGCTCGGCGGCCAGCGTGACTTGCGACCACCCCGCGGCCACACTCAAGAGCACCGCGCCCAGGACGCGTGCCCAGCCTTGTAACAAACCGGTGCAACGCGCCGAAACGCTTGTTTTAACAGGGAAGTGTGGGTTCTTACTCATCATTCTTGCAGACCTCTGGCCGATACTGCGATGCTTGGTCGGCTGGTGTAATGCCCGATATAAGTACCAATTATCGACTGGATATCCATCGACTGGCAGTGGCTTCGCATGATTCTCACCCTCGAAGTGACCGGCCCGCAGGCCCAGGCGACAGGCGCCGCCGGTCGCAAGGTCTTCAAGGCCATCGGCGGCACCATCGGGCGCCTGCCGGACAATGATTGGGTGTTCCCCGACCCGTATGTGTCGGGTCGGCATGCATTGATCCGCTACGTCAACGGCAAGTTCTTCATCGAAGACACCAGCACCAACGGCGTATTCATCAATTCGCCTGACAATCGGCTGACACGAGGGCAGCCGCAGCAGTTGCGCAACGGCGACTTGCTGTACATCGACGCGTATCAGATCAATGTTTCCATTCAGAACGACGCCACCGAGGAGGCGCGCAACGATCCGTTCGCGGCATTGAAGAACGGGCCGAAGCTGGTGCCCCCGCCGCGCCGTGCGTCGGAAGACAGAACCGAGAGTCTGGCGGCGAGTCGGCACAACGACAACCGCAACGCCACGATTCTGCAAGACTCGACCGCCCGGGTCGACGAGGATGAGGAAGAGGACGACGACGAGGCCGACGAGGATCATGCCACCGAATGGTTCGGCATGGCCGAGGTGGCCGAGCCGAAGAAGCCGGCGCCCGCCGTCGTTGCCGCTCGTCCTCGGCCCGAAGTTGTAAAGTCCACGGTCGCGATCCAGGCGCCGTCTCGTTCGCAGCCGCAGCGATCCGCCCCCGTTGCCAAGGCCACTGCGAAAGTCGCGCCCAAAGAGGTGCCCAGCACGCCGGCGCCGCGGCCGGGCAATGACGCGCAGCTGCAAGCGCTGTTCGATGCAGCGGGTATCGAAGGTCTGGAACCGAGTGCCGAAAACGCGCGTATGCTTGGAGACATTTTGCGGATCGCGCTTGGTGGTGTGATGGAAGCTTTGCGAACGCGCGAACGCTTGAAGGATGAATTGCGCATGCGGGGCACCTCGTTCAAGGCGGCGGCCAACAATCCGTTGAAGTTCTCTGCGAACGTCGACGACGCTTTTCACAATCTGCTGGTGAAGCAGAATCCGGCGTATCTGCCGCCGGCCGATGCGTTCGAGGATGCGTTCCGGGACG
Source organism: Steroidobacter cummioxidans (assembly GCF_003104955.1). Lineage (NCBI taxonomy): Bacteria > Pseudomonadati > Pseudomonadota > Gammaproteobacteria > Steroidobacterales > Steroidobacteraceae > Steroidobacter > Steroidobacter cummioxidans. The sequence goes on from NZ_LSRW01000023.1 coordinate 1,310, forward strand.
TGCGCGATCATCAGTCGGCGCTGCTGGTGGCAATGCGGCTGGCGTTCGAATCGATGCTGTCGCAGTTCGATCCGCAGCGCATGCAGGACGAGTTCGACCGGCAGATGAAAGGCTCCATCCTCGGCGTGCCGGCCAAGCTACGCTATTGGGATCTGTATCGGGACAAGTACGGCGAGCTGAGCAAAGATGCCGAAACCGGCTTCCGCACGCTGTTCGGCGACGCGTTCACACGCGCTTATGAGGAGCATCTGGAGCGGCTGAAAAAATCCAGCCGGCCGGTAGGGCAGTGACCTTCATGGATGAAACATTGGTGGAAGAGGACATTCACCCCGTCTACGTCTCCGCAGGCATCACCGACGTGGGTCGCCTGCGGGCCACGAACCAGGATGCGTTCGTGGAGCTGCATGCCGCCGGTGTCTGGGCTGTGGCCGACGGCATGGGTGGCTATCGCGATGGCGATGTTGCCAGCCGCATGGTCTGCGAGGGAGTGCAGCTGCTGACCGGCGACGGCGCACTGGACCAGGCTGTAATGGCCGTGCGTCAGCGCATGAGCGAGGTCAATCGTCGTTTGTATGAAGCGTCGGTGCGGCCCATCAATCCCATCGTCAGCGGCAGCACCGTCGCCGTCATGCTGGTTCGACGTACCGAGCTTGCCGTGCTGTGGGCGGGGGACAGCCGCGTCTATCGCTGGCGCCAGGGTCAGTTGACCCAGCTGACGACGGATCACACCTGGGCGGCCGAGCTGAATCTGCAGCATCCCGATGAAGAAGCGGACCACGCCATCACCCGCGCAGTGGGTGGCGAAGCCACGTTGACCCTCGATCTCCGGAAGGATCGGGTGCGGCTCGGCGATCGCTATCTGCTGTGTTCGGATGGCCTGACGCGAGAGCTGAACGACGCGCAGATCGCAGCGGCGTTAGCGGCCGGTGATGTGCAGGCAGCCGCCCGAAAACTGATCGACGCCACTTTGAAAGCGGGTGCGCGCGACAATGTGACGGTCGTCATTGTCGAAGCCACGTGACAGGCATAGGAAGCGGCTGACGTCCTCAATGTCGGCGCTCGTATGAAACCCACGGACGAAGAACAAACCAGGCTGCGCCCCGCCACACCCGACGCCACACTGCAGCGCTCTGGTACGGAGCTGCGCACGCTGCGGCATTCAGCACCCGAGCCGACCACCGTACGCGATGCGCAGGATGGCGGTGATACGGCCGCCCGCACGCTGCAGGCCGGGCGCCCCGTTCAAGATCCGGAAGCCGCGTTTGCGCCTACGCTCGAGGCACCGGAGCGCGGGTACCACGGAAGGTTGATTCATTCTGAACCACAACCTGCGCAGGCAGGCCCGCTGGAACCGGGCTCGGTCATCAAACAACGCTTCGTGCTGGAGACCATGCTCGGCAAAGGCGGCATGGGTCTGGTGTTCGGTGCCGTCGATCGCCGCAAGCTCGAAGCGCGCGATCCGAATCCTCGCGTTGCATTGAAAGTGCTGAACGCGGATTTCGCCCGGCATCCGCAGTCGTTCATGGCTTTGCAGCGCGAAGCGCGCAAGGCGCAGACGCTGGCGCATCCCAACGTCGTGACTGTGTTCGACTTCGATCGCGACGGCGACACCGTCTATATGACGATGGAGCTGCTCAAAGGTCGCTCGCTCGATGCCATCGTTCGCGAAGGGCGCGGCAAGGGCAATAGCGCCGAAGTCGCTTTGCCCATCATTCGTGGCATTGCCGAAGGGCTGGCGTACGCGCATCGCAAAGGCATCGTGCATTCGGATCTGAAGCCGGGCAACGTGTTCATCGCCTCGGATGGCACCGCGAAGATTCTGGATTTCGGCATCGCGCGGGCCGTGCCGAGCTCTATCGCCGAAGAGAACAAAGATGAGTTCGATGCAGGCTCGCTGGGCGCGTACACCGAAGCGTATGCGACGGATGAAATGGTCGCCGGTGTCGATCCCCATCCCGTGGACGATATGTATGCGCTCGGCATCATTGCGTACGAGCTGGTCACGGGTTTCCATCCCTATCAGCGGCACAGTGCTCCGAACGCGCGCAAACTTGGCATCAAGCCCGCACCGCTCAAAGGACTGAAGCGTAAGCACGCGCGCGCGATCGAAAGCTGTTTGTCATTCGAGCGCAAGGATCGGCCACAAAATGCTGCCGAGTTCCTCAAGTCATTCCGGGGCGTCACGCGACTACAGAAAGTCACGCTGGCGGCGGCTGCCGTGCTGGCGCTCACGTCCAGCTATTTCTGGTATCAAAACTACGTTGAGACCAGCCCGGCCATGGCGTTCAGCGAGCTGTCGGCGCAGACCCAGCAGGACTTCCGCACTGCCATGAAAGAAGGCGATGAGGCCTGGGCATTCTACGAGCGCGAGGGCTTTGCGGATGCCATCGAATCGGCGCTGGCGAGTTATGCCAAGGCGTACGACCTGCATCCGCGTAACCGGGAAGCTGTCGCAGCACTGAATCGCGCGGCTGACGAAGCTTTACGAGTGACGAAGAATGAGCCGGCGCGGCGTCGCGAGATCGCCAACAGTCTGCAATTGCTCAGCACTCACTTCCGCAAATACGCGCCTGTCGTCGACGCCTCAAAGTAATTGCGAGGACATCTCATGCGCGATATTTCGCACGTACGTCTCGAATGGCGCGGCTCGCATCCATATCCAGGGCATCCGCGATCGCAATGAACTCGACGACGTCGATGCGCCGCTCGCCGCCTTCGTATTTGGAAATGAAGCTCTGCGGCTTACCGAGGCGATCCGCCAGTTGCTGCTGCGTAAAACCGGCCTTTTCTCGTGCCGCTACCAGCAACTCGAGCAAGCGAACATGAGCAGGTGAGCGCAGTGACTTCAAGACGGCGGGCTCCGTGTGACGCCCGTGTCTATATTCCGCATCGAGTGATATCCCAACTTAGGATACGCGCGCCGGGCTTCGTCTGGCCGGGAAAATCTGCTGTAATCGCGCCCCTTCCCCGGCGCCATGCCGGCAGCGCACCCGAAGTCCTCCAGACATGAGCAGCAAACCCCAGACCCAGGCCGCCGGCGGCAAGGCCGCCAAGACCGCCATCACCCCCACCCGGGATGAAAACTATGCCGAGTGGTATCAGCAGGTTATTCGCGGCGCCGATCTGGCCGAGAACTCGGCCGTGCGCGGCTGCATGGTCATCAAGCCGTGGGGCTATTCGCTGTGGGAGAACATGCAGCGGGTGCTGGACGACATGTTCAAGGCCACCGGCCATCAGAACGCCTACTTCCCGCTGTTCATCCCGCTGTCCTTCATGCAGAAGGAAGCCGCCCACGTCGAAGGCTTCGCCAAGGAATGCGCGGTCGTCACCCATCACCGCCTGGAAGCCGGGCCGGATGGCAAGCTGCGTCCCACCGGCGAGCTGGAAGAGCCGCTGATCGTCCGCCCCACCTCCGAAACCATCATCGGCGATGCGTTCTCGCGCTGGGTGCAGAGCTACCGCGACCTGCCGCTGCTGATCAATCAGTGGGCCAACGTGGTGCGTTGGGAAATGCGCACCCGCATGTTCCTCCGGACCGCCGAATTCCTCTGGCAGGAAGGCCACACCGCCCACGCCATCAAGCAGGAAGCGGTCGAAGAGACCATGCGCATGCTCGAGGTGTACGCGACGTTCGCCGAAGAGTGGATGGCCGTGCCGGTAATCCGCGGCGAGAAAACTCCCAACGAGCGCTTCCCCGGCGCCGAACAGACCTTCTGTATCGAAGCCATGATGCAGGATCGCAAGGCGCTGCAGGCCGGCACAAGCCACTTCCTCGGCCAGAACTTCGCCAAGGCCAGCGGCATCGAGTTCCTGGATCAGAACGGCCAGCATCAGCACGCCTGGACCACCAGCTGGGGCGTGTCGACCCGTCTGATCGGCGGCCTGCTGATGACTCATTCCGACGATGACGGTCTGGTGCTGCCGCCCAAGCTGGCGCCGGTGCAGGTCGTGATCCTGCCCATCTACCGTTCCGATGAAGATCGTGCGCGCGTGATCGAGTATTGCCGCAAGGTGGCTGACGAGTTGCGCGTGCAGCGCTTCGCCGAGCGTCCGATTTCGGTCGTCGTCGATGAGCGGGATGAGCGCGGTGGCGACAAGGTCTGGAACTGGATCAAGAAAGGCGTGCCGGTGCGTATCGAAGTCGGTCCGCGCGATCTGGAGAAGGATGCTTTGTTCGTCGGTCGTCGCGATCGCGCGCCGAAGGACAAACAGAGCATTGGGCGCAGTGACTTCGTCGCTGCCATCGGCGCGACGCTGCAGTCCATTCAGGATGGCTTGTTCGAGCGGGCGAAGGCGTATCGAGAGCAGTTCACGAAGCGCATCGATACCAAGGAAGAGTTTTACGAATACTTCACCGCGCCCCGCGTGGCCGAGAATGCGCCGACGCCGATTCACGGCGGCTTTGCGCTGACGCACTTCAGCGGCGAAGCGGCTCTCGAAGAGCGGATCAAGTCGGAGCTGGGCGTGACTGTCCGCTGCATCCCGCTCGAAAAGAGCGAGCCTGGCATCTGCCCGTTCACCGGCAAGCCGAGCCCGCAGCGGGTGGTGTGGGCCAAGGCGTACTGAGCGGCACCGCGGCCAGCTCGCTGGCCAGATAACGAGTCATGTCCGCGGTCTCTCGCGCCAACTGGCAAATTCATTTCTGCGTCGTCCTGTGGGGATTCACTGCCATTCTCGGCAAGATGATCTCCCTGGAGACGTTAGGGCTGGTCTGGTGGCGACTGGTGCTCGTCACCGTTGCGTTGGTACTCGTGCCGCGCTTCTGGCGCGGACTCACCACGGTGCCGCCGCGGCTGATTGCGATCTACGCTGGCATCGGCGCGGTAGTCGCGCTTCATTGGCTGGCGTTCTACGGCTCCATTCGCCTGGCGAATGCTTCGGTGGCCGCCACCTGTCTGGCGCTATCGCCCGTGTTTCTCGCCTTCATCGAACCGTTCCTGGTCGGCCGTCGTTTCGACATGCGTGAGCTGTTGTTCGGCGTGGCGGCGATTCCGGGGGTTGCGCTGGTCGTGGGTGGGACGCCGACAAGCATGCGTTTGGGCGTGGCTGTTGGCGTGCTCAGCGCATTGCTGGTGTCGGTCTATGCCAGCCTCAACAAACGGTACATCGGCAACTCCGATGCGCTCACGGTCACCGGCCTGGAGATCGGCGCGGGGCTGTTGTTGATTACAGTGATCTCGGCCGTGATGGCGCCCGAGACAGTGTTTGTTCCGCCGTCAGTGCGGGATGCGACGCTGCTCGCCGTGCTCGCAATCGGCTGCACACTTCTGCCATTTGCATTGTCGCTGGCAGCGCTTCGTCATGTGAGCGCTTTCTCGGCGACCATCGCGCTCAACATGGAACCGGTGTACGCGATCGTGCTCGCCATCATTTTGCTCGGCGAGCAACGCGAGCTCAGCCCGAGTTTCTATCTTGGCGTCGCCATCGTGCTGGCGGCGGTATTTCTGCACCCGTGGCTGGTGCGCCCCGCTAGCGTCGCTGCAGCAGCTGATCGACCCGATCCCGGTAAGAGCGGCTCAGCTTGATCTCCTGGCCGTCGTCGAGCGTGAGGAAATATTCGCCGTTGGTGTGAGGCCGCAGCCGTCGCACGCGTGACACGTTGACGATCGTCGACCGGTGCACGCGTTGGAACAGCTTCGGATCGAGCACGGATTCCAGCGACTTCATCGTCTCCCGCAATACATAGGTGCGGCCGTCGGCGTGCACACACATGTAGTCGCCGGCAGCATCGATCCAATCGATGCTCTTCACGTCCACCCTGACCGTGCCGGCGTCATCGCGAATCGGCAGGATCTGTGGATATTGCGGCTGACTTTCGCCGTGCAGATATTCACGTAGCGTTTGCTCGTCCACCTGCCCGGCGCCTTGGGTGCTCGCGAGCAGCTTCATCAACTGTTCCCGCTGGCTGAGCGCATTCTTCTGTTGCCAATAGCCACGCACGCGATCCAGCGCCTGGGCGAAACGCAGATCGTTGATGGGCTTGAGCAGGTAGTCGATGGCCTGCGCCTCGAAGGCATCCAGCGCATAGCGATCGTAAGCGGTGACGAAGATCACCATCGGCAGCGACTCCTGCGGCAGCCGCGCCAGCACTTCGAAACCCGAGATCCCCGGCATCTGGATATCCAGGAACATCAGATCCGGCCGTTGCGCGATCACGGTTTCAATGGCTTCGCGGCCATTGGCGCAATGCCCGACGATGGTGATATCGGGATGCTGGGCGAGGCGCAGCTCGACGCCCCGCCGGGCGAGCTCTTCATCATCGACGATGATGGTGCGAATCGGTTGGTCACTCATGGCTTACTCATGCCGCCCGGCTCCGCTGGGAGCCGTGGCGCGTTCCGCTGGAAACGTCAACGACACCCGCAATCCGGGGTCGGTGTTCGTTACTGCAACGATGCCGCGATCTCCATACAGCACCTGCAGGCGCTCGCGAGTATTGCGAATACCAACGCCACGACCATTGGCCAAACGGGTCGCATCGATCATTCCCGGGCCGTCATCGGCAACTTCCAGTTGCAGCATGCCGCCCGTGATGTGCGCGCCAATGCGGATCTGTCCGCCCTGCTCCCGCGGCGACACCGCGTATTTGATCGCGTTCTCGATCAGAGGCTGTAGCAGCAGGCTGGGCACCAGCATGCAGCTGGCCGCCTCTTCAATGGCGTAGTTCAGCTTCAGGCGCGAGCCGAAGCGCATGGTCTCGATGTTCAAATACAGGTTGAGCGCGTCCATCTCCTGCGCGACCGTGACCTTTTTCATCGGGTCCTGATCGAGCGTGTAACGCAGGAACTCCGACAGACCCGTGACCGCGTTGTTCGCCGTGCTGTTGCGGTTGTCGAGAATCAGCGTGGAAATTGCATTCAGCGTATTGAACAGGAAGTGCGGGTTGAGCTGATAACGCAGCATCTTCAGCTGGGCTTCCTGCGCCAGCGACGCCGCCTGGAGGGTCGCGATACGTTGCGACTGCAGCGACTCGTAGTAACGCACGCCGAAATACAGGCCGATCCAGCACGTGATCAGATACATCGAGCTGAGCGTGCCACCGAAGAATTCGGTCCAGTGCTTGAGGGGCCATGCGAGGTCCACGTACGCGTGATAGAACCAGTTCATGATCACACGGAGCAGGCCGGCCGTGACCCAGGCAGCGGCTAGCGCGCCCGCGATCATCGTGGGTGGCGGCTGCCTCCAGAGCCACCGGCAGATATAGCGCAGCGGCATGGTGAGAATGCAGCCCGAGGCTGCCGCTACGGCGATGTACTGCACATAGGCCACCGGCTTGCCATAGAGCAGCGCGCCGACGTATTGCGAGACGCCGTACGCACTCCAACCGAGCACGTGCAGGGACCAGAACAGCGCGTTTCTATTTTGTTTCAGTTGTGCGAGGTCCATGTGGCCACTGTAAGCAAGGGACGCCGCGCATTCCATCATTTCGTCGCGCCTGCGGCACGCCCGGTCGCAAGGCGTGCTCCATTGAGTCAAAACACGCGCCTTGGGCCGACATAACAGGTGCTCCGGCACTGCTGTAGCGGCAGTTGCGTGTGCGTTGAGGCGATTCGCCGGAGCGGTGAGCAGAGGGAATGCAGGGTCGTCGCGGCCGCTCCAACTTGCGTCGATAAAAATTCTCGTCGCCTGCAACCCTTTGCGAAGCTCCTGCATCTCAAGGACAAGCGCGCGATGAACGGTACGAAAGAAAGACGAAGTTAGAGGAGACTCGATCATGTCCAGCCACAAGACCTTCCGTGTTGCGCGTTACGCTGCTTGTGCGTTCACTGCCCTGGCCTGCGGTGCCGCCGCTCACGCTAGCGACGTGCCGGCCGCTGAGGCCCCAGCGGCGACCACCGTCCAATATTCCGATCTGGATCTTTCCAAGCAGGCCGATGCGCAGGCTTTGTACAGCCGCCTGCAACGCGCTGCGGATCGGGTCTGCGTGCAGTACAAAGAGCTGCGCAATCTCGACAGGATGAAGCTGTACAACGAGTGCTACCAGGACACGCTGGCGCGCGCCGTCGCTAACGTCGATCATGCAATGGTGAATGCGGCGTACGTGGCGGATGAGCGGGTCCGAATCGCGAGCCGCTGAGAGTGATCGTCCGCTCGAGGGCGGCGCGATCGGCTCACACCATCGCGTCGCCGAGCGGGTCAGTCGGCGCGTTGCGCTTCAGGCTTGGGTTTTCCGAGCTGCGCTTCGCGCCACGAGATATACAACGTCGATGCAATGATGACGCCGGCGCCCAGCATAGTCACTGCGTTCGGCACTTCTCGAAACAGCGCGAAACCGAGGATGATCGCGAATACCAGGCGGGTGTAATCGATCGGCGCCATCACCATCGCATCGCCTTCCGCCATGCCTTTGATATAGCAAGCCTGGGTCACCAGGCCCAATATTCCCATCGCGCTCAGCAGGACCAGATCCATGAGGCTCGGCGTACGCCAGGCGATCAGCGCACCCGGGATGGTGAGCACGAAACCGAGCACCGCGGACCAGGCCATCAAGGTCACGGTCGTGTGATCGCGCGTCATGACTTTCATCCCGGTCACGGTCAGCGCAATCAATAGGGCGGACACCAGCGCGGCGGTCGCTGGCAAACCGAATCCGCTGGCGGCTGATGGCTGCAGCATCAACAACGCGCCGACGAAACCAATCATGGTGGCCGCGACACGGCGTGGCCCCACCTGCTCCTTCAGCACGAACGCAGCCAGCGGCACGAGCCACAACGTGCGCGTGAACGACAGCGCGTTGGCGTCCGCCAGCGGCATTTTCTGATAAGCGTAGAAGCCGAGGATCATGCCGGCCGTTCCGGCCGTCGCGCGAAACAACAGCAATCCCGGGCGTGAGGTGCGAAAGGTTTCACGCGGATTGCGCGCGATCAACGGAAGCATTACCACCAGGCCGGCGGCATTACGATAGAACGTTTGCAGTGCCGCCGAGTAGTCCTCGCCGAGAAACTTGATGAGCATCGTCATCACAGTGAATGACGCGGCGGATGCGAGCATCCACAGCGTGCCACGAGAATTTCGATGCAGGCGGTTGTAGCGGGCGGTAAGGTTCTTCACGTGCCTGGGTCACCACCACGGCGACCCAAACTTTACCGCAAAGTGACCGGGGTTAGGCTACAGTCGCGATCCGAACAGGCCGAGCAGGCCGATGATGATGAGATAAATGGCGACGATGTAATTCAACAGTCGCGGCACGACCAGGATCAGAATGCCGGCGACCAGTGCAACCAGGGGACCGATGCTGACGTACATACCCGTGCCTTTGTTCGTGACCGAGGATCACAGGCGGTACGTCGCAGCACGGGCGTTTGTTCCTCAGGCCAGGCGGGCCTGCAGCCATTTCGAGATATCGACCACCTCTTCCATACAAACTGAATGCTCCATGGGATAGGTGTGCCATTCGACGCGATAACCGAGGCCCTGTAACACGTCGCGCGACGCCTCTCCCATTTGCGCTGGAACGACGGGGTCATGCACGCCATGGCACATCAGGATTGGCACATCGCGATTCGCGTCGGCAGCCTCGGCGGCCAATGAGGCTCGCAAAGGCAGATAGGTGCTCAACGCCATCACGCCCGCGAGGCGTTGCTGATAGCGCAAGGCAGTTTGCAACGCGATGGCGCCGCCTTGCGAGAAGCCGGCAATGACGATTTTGCTGGCCGGAATGCCTCGGGCGATCTCCTGTTCGATATATCGATTCACGACACCTGCGGATTCGCGGATGCCGGCATCGTCTTCGGCGCGCTCCGGACCAAAGCCCTTGATGTCATACCAGGCGCGCATCACGTAGCCGTTGTTGATCGTGACGGGGCGCGGCGCAGCGTGCGGAAAAATGAATCGCACCGGCAGCGTGGCGGGCAGGCGCAGCTCATCGACGATGGGCACGAAATCAAAACCGTCCGCGCCGAGCCCGTGCAGCCAGATCACTGCGGCGACGGGTGTTGCCGCTGGCGTCAGAACGACGGCATCGGCGGATTCCAGAGTCGTATAGGACATGTCAGCTCCGAGGCATCAAGGCTCGCGCGATTGCAAGAGTTCTGTCACTGCTGCGCCGAGCTCGGCCACATTGAAGGGCTTGCGCAATTGCTTACCCGTGCCGAGCGCGGCTTCCACCGCGGCACTGTCGGCGTAGCCTGAGACGATCAGCACCGGCAAACCCGGTTGTTTGAGCTGGGCGGCTTTGCCCAGTTCCGCGCCGTTCATGCCGGGCATGGCGAAATCGGCGAGCAGCAGATCGAAGCGCTGCGCATCCAGCAATACCAGCGCATCGACGCCATTATCCGTATCTCGCACGTCGTAGCCCAGCGAGCGCAGCGATTCAGTCATGAATCGTCGCACCAGACGGTCGTCGTCGACGACCAGCACGGCGGCGTTCTTCTTCACCGGCTCGGGTTCTGCTTGTGCCGGCACGGGTGCAGCCGGTATCGGCGCGGGTACGACGGCGTCGGCGGGTGCGAGAGGCAGGATCAAGCGAACCGTCGTGCCCTGGTGCATTTCGCTGTCGATGTGCAGGGAGCCGCCCGATTCACGAGCCACCGCATAGACCTGCGACAGTCCCAATCCTGTGCCCTGTCCCACCGCCTTGGTCGTAAAGAAGGGCTCGATGGCCCGTGCGCGCACCTCTTCAGTCATGCCGACGCCGGTGTCAGTCACGGACAGCTGCACGTAGTCGCGTTTCGGCAGATCTCGATCCGCCGCGTTCGTGAGGCGCGCGCTAATGATGAGTACGCCCCCGGCGGGCATGGCATCACGCGCGTTCACTGCAAGATTCAGCAGCGCCAGCTCGAGCTGATTCGCATCGCTCATCACCATGCGCGCATCCGGATCGAGCTCCATGCGCACTTCGATCGAAGGGCCGACCGACTGCCTGAGCAAGCCGCTCATGCCATTGAACAGCTGTTGCAGATCGACCGGCCCAACCGCCATACGCTGGCTGCGGGAAAACGCCAGCAGTTGCGAGGCGAGCTTCGCGCCCCGCCGCGACGCTTCGAGCGCGTTATCCGCCAGTCTCTGCAGCCGTTCGTTGTCCTTCACTTTATTGCGGATCAGGTCGAGATTGCCGATCACTGCAGTCAGCAGGTTGTTGAAGTCGTGCGCGATGCCGCCGGTGAGCTGTCCGACAGCTTCCATTTTCTGCGACTGGCGCAATGTTTCTTCGGCGCGGCGGCGCTCGGTCATGTCTCGCAGCATCAGCAGAGTCAACGTGCCACCGAGTAGCAGCGCGCCTGCGGCCGCCAACGCCGCGGCGACCAGCGACCAGGTTGTGGGTGCATCGATGGCGGCCGACGCCACAGCCAGATGAGCCGACCATTGCGACCACGGCGACGTATGAAATGCCGTGTAGTTCTTCAGGCCTTCGTACGTGGTGCCTCGATACAACCCACGATCGCCGTCGCGAATGGCATTGCGCACGAACTCGGTGGCCGGCGTACCGACGCGTGTTTCGAAGCTGACCGTGCGTGCGACGAACCTGCCGTTCCTATCGACAATGGCTGCGGTCGTGCCAGGCGCGGCCACTGCGGACAGCAGTTGCTGAAATTCATGCGGTTCGATACCCGCGCCGAGCACGTAGCGCAGCTGACCCTCGATGCTGACGGGCGCGTAAACCCAGGCCAGCGCCTCGGGTGGCGCAGTGATCGAGCCGGCGATGGGAGTCTCGCTGCGGCGGACGTCGCTCAACGCCTGCGACTGTGTTTCATCGAGCGGTCGCGGTGTGCCTAAAGGACGGCGCAGATCGAACAATTCCTGTGCATTCTGTGCGTCGATCAGCAGGATCGTGCGCCACGCCGGATTGGCCGCTTTCACGCGTTGCACGCGCGAGTAAAACTCCCGCATGTTGCCCTTGGCGAGGTCGACCGAGCTGGTCAGCACGTTCAGTGCAGCCAGATCGCGGCGCAGGCGACCGTCGACCAGCATGGTCGCAAGCTCGCTGCGGCTGAGCGTATCGGTCTCGATACGAGCCCGTTCAGCACGCAGGAAATAAAAAGCGCCGACTGCGACAAACACCACGGTGGGCAGCGTCGCGGCAACCCCCAAGGTGATCAGCGAGCGCCGGAAGAATCGCATTCGTTGTTCTCGTCCGGCCAAAGGTCGGTATTTTGCCTTGCGCCACGGCGCTGAGATAGCTGTAAGCGAGGCTGAGGGGCCGGCGTAGGTAATCGACTGGGAGGACGCTGCGGGGAAATGCGCGGTCATGCTCAGGGGTTGGCGCTTTGACCTTCATCACAGAAATGGCAAAGTGACGGCGCTATATCTGGCCACCACCTGCTTACTCGGTTCATTCCCCATGCAAACGCGCAAGCTGCACGGACTAATTGCCTTTGCCTTGTATCTCGTGGGCGCGGTCGTTTATTCCTCACTCTCGGGCGAGCCGATGGACCTGTGGCGCGTGGCGCTGTGGAGCATGGTCGGCGTCGGTAGTTATATGGCGCTGTCGCGTTTGTTTGGCTTCGATCCGCACCGCACGCGCATCGACGCCGGCGAGCCGGCGTATGTGCACTATGTGGATCGTTGGGAGCTGCGCCTGGGGCAGGCAACGCTATCCATGCTCGGCGGTATCGTGGTCGCAGCGCGCTTGTTCGATGCCGAGCACTTCGTGATGGCTGTGGTCAGCGGCACCTTGTCGGCGTGGACTTACTTTGCCTTTCGCTGGTACGTCGGCGGTTATCGGGCGCCCGCCGTCGCCGGCAAGTAATCGAATACGAAAATCAAATCATCGGCGGCGGGTTTGCGAGCAGGTGCAGCTCATATCTCACCAGCGCCACATAGCAGCCGACGACCAGGTACAGCAGCAGCTCGCCTGGGAATAACCTGAACAGCTTCATCCTGGCGCAAACCACCAGGACGGCGGCGCCCAGACTGGTGAGTGTCAGCTTGATCGCGGCGAACCAGCCGACGTTGTGCGGCACGAACAGCGCCATGAATGGATTCACCTCGCTCGCGCCCTGCGACATCAGCATCAACGTCAGCACGCCATCGAGTGTCGACAAGCCGAGGATCAGCAGCACCAGCGCCAGCACTCGGGGCGAGTGCCAATCGATGATGGTATAGACACGATCGGCCGCGCGACGTCCGGCACGACGGCGCGGGTTCAGTGCGCCACGCCAATAGGCAGCAATGCCGTACTGCCGGCGCTCGATACCGCTGCGACGTTCGTTGGGGACGCGTTCCGTTGCGAGCATAGATGGGAGGCCTCGACTCGACTTTCAGCGCGGTCAGTGTGCGTGAAGAGTGCGCTGCGAGGGGCGGAAGTTACCGTAATCAGCAGCGAAAGAAATTCGCGGGCGCGGGAACTTGTCGAGAAAATTATCAGAAAGCACTCCGGGAGGAGCGTCCTTGCGAGCGCGTACTGCAGGGGGATGTCAGTCGCGCACGCCTCCCGGAGCGTGAGTCGGGTGGCACCACCTTCGTCAGGTGGTGCCGGTCATCGCTTAACGAGAGGCCACCTGCTCGGTGAGCGGCTTGCCGTTGAGCGCAATCACCGCGCCGCTGCGATCGACGATGCAGGTACCGCGGGCAATGTATTTGCCGCTTTCCACACCCTTGGCGCTGACCACGATCTTGTAGGCGCGCGCGTGAATGCTGAGCGGGTTGATCGCGCCTTCGTCCTTCTTGATCCTCACCGGCTGCTCCTTCGGCAGGCTGGAGGCGACGAAAGCGTTGATGCACGAGTCCATCGCGGCATCGTCGTTGTGCGCCTGGCTGGCGAGCGGTGCGGCGAGCGCGCAGGTGGCGGCAGCAAACGACAGGGACTTGACGATACGGGTGCTGAGCTTGTTCATGACGATGTCTCCAAAGGCGTTGATGAAAACTCACATCCCCTGGAACGTTTCTTTATGGAGTGGGCGCACTGTAGAGCGGCCGGTCCGAGGTCGACAAACGAGAAGATTTCATGCTGGCAGCAAACGCGCTCATGCAGGCGCTGCATCACGCCGCAATGCTGAATTCTTCGATCAGCCACTGCGTGAGTGCTTTGACATTGGGCCGCTCCGCATCTTCCTTGCGCAGGATCAGGAAATAACTCTCGCCAGTTTCCAGCTCGCGATCGAACAATTTCACCAACGTGCCTTGCGCGAAGCGTTCGTTACCGAGGCGTGACGAAACGAGTGCAACGCCGACGCCGTGCTCGGCCGCTTCCGCGGCGGTATTCATGGAATCGAAACGCACGATGCTTTTGGGTCGCAGGTCGATGCCGAGTGTTTGCGCCCAGCGCTGCCAGCCGTCACGGCGCGCCTCGTGAATGAGCAAGGTATGTTTGTTCAGGTCCTGCACCGTATCGATCGGCACACGCTGCAACAACGTCGGCGAGCATGCCGGCACGAACGTTTGCGAGAACAATTTGTGACAGGCGTGATCGTGCACTTCGTCCGGTGCGGCGCCGACCACGATGGACAGATCGGCCTCGGCCGGATGTGACTGCAGCGGACCGGAAATCGTGTTGATATGCACGTCTGTATCCGGTCGTACTTCGAGAAACGACGGCAGGCGCGGCAACAGCATCTCGGTCGCGAAAAATGGCGGGATGTGCAGACGAACCACATCGCGGCCGTAACGAATGCGCAACTGTTCGGTGACCGATTCGAGACGCGCGAATACTGTCTCCAGATGTTGTAAATAGCTCTGGCCGGCTTCGGTCAGCGTCAACGAGCTCGGTCCGCGCTCGAACAGTGCGACGCCGAGCTGTTCCTCGAGCCCCTTGATCTGGTGGCTGACCGCGGACGGCGTAATGCACAGCTCCTCGGCGGCAGCCTTGAAGCTCAGGCGCGTCGCAGCGACTTGAAAGGTCTTGAGAAACTTCAGCGAAGGCAGGCGCATGTTCGCAAGCCGCGGAACGGCGGCAGGTCAGGTCGAGACAGGATGTCACGTCTTCATGACAGCAATTACTGTGCCGACTCTCGGAAACAATGAATTCCGGGCGCTCCGGCCACGATCGCTGAACGCCGCGTTGCGTGGTCGCCCCACGCGCAGGCAACGTTGTCAGGTCGCGCGCAAATAGAGTGCGGTCAAGGGTTTATGTCACCCTTTGTTAACAATTCGTCAATCGTTGCGAGCGCCGCGTCGTTGTTTATTTAGCGGGCGTCACATCCACCGCCGCGTCCCCGGCCGCATACGTCAGCGGAACCGCGGCCTCCGGAGACAGCACACGGAAAGTGAAGCTCTGCTGCAAATAAAGCAGCACCGAGGTGCTGGTGTGGTCGAGATAGCCCACCGAGAAATCCTGGCCAACGATCAGCTCGAAGTCGCCGCCGCGCAAACTCATTACCACCGCGCCATCGACGGCAGGCGCCCAAACGATCGGCCCGTCCACCAGTTCTCGGACGTGATTGATGATGGGATAGCCACGCAAGGTGCTGCGAGTCAGCCCGGTGTAGCAGCGTGGTCCGAGCGCGATGCCGTACGGTCCGCTTACGCCTTCACTGCGCAATCGATGCGTCGCTTCCGCGACTACGTCGGGATAGGCGTCGTAGTCGACCGGAATGGTCAGTCCATGGTCCGCGGACGCGGGAAAGATGCCGTCGATATCGCCGGCGGCATAGCCCTGGAAGACGGCTCGATCTTCGGCGATCGCAGCGGCCCGGGCCGCGTTACGAACCGAATCCAGGTCGGGGTTGGTATCGCCGCGCCCGATCGCGTCCAGTTCCTCGCGATCCACCTCGAACGGAATGCGGATCTCGATCAATGGCAGCGACAGCCGCAGCCGGGACACCACGCCGTCCTGGATCGAAGGCGACAAGGTCCGCGTGCGTCCGGTCGAGACCGAGGAGCAATTCCAGCCCAGCGGGCCTTTGAAATCCACCAGCCGGCGCGCGGCCAGCAATGTCTTCAGCGTCCGCGTCGCCTCGGCGTCGATCTCCTGCCACGCTTCGGTAGAGATCGGTGCGTGATCGCGTAGCAGCTCGTTCATGGTTTGCTTCCTGTGCCGGTGAACCGCGCCAGCTCGCGAATCGGGTTCTGCTGTTCACCCCGCAGACTGCCGATGGCCAGACAGCCGTCGCCGGCACCGTTTCCTGCGCCGCCGCCGCCGTGCTCGGCTTCGTGCTCGATCTCCAGCACGGATTGCTCGGTGAACAGGTAAGTGCGCAAGTGCTCATCGAGCTTGGGATCCTTGCGGCGCAGCCACTCCAGCACCATGGCGGCGTGCTCTTTTTCCTCATCGCGGTTGTGCGCCAGGATGCGCTTGAGCTCCTGGTCCGTGGCGGCGTCGATGCGCTGGTCGTACCAGTCGACCGCTTCCAGCTCCTCCATGAGCGAGGCCACGGCGCGGTGCCGGTCGATGGTCTCGGGACGCAGCGCCTTGGCGCTTTCGTGCAAGGATTCGCTAGACATGGCTCGATGAATGCGCAGTGATTGCCGGTACGTCAAACCAGTACGCATGAAGCCGCCCGCGGTTCCGACTAGTCATCACGGCTTCTTCACGATTTGAGCAGGATTCTGGCTTGCGTTTGGGGCGGCGCATCCACTATTACTGACCGGTGTTCGAGCGGCTCTTCACTCATCCCCTCTGGGCGTATCGAACCGGCACGTTTGCATTTGCGAGCGCCTGGCCGTTAGGCCTGCTCATTTCTTCGATTCTGGTAGCCGCCGCGCTGGTGGCCTGGTCGCTGTGGCGCCGGCGGGCGCTGGGCTGGCGACTGCTGTGGCCGGTCGGTGTTCTGCAGACCCTGTTGCTGGCGCTGGTCCTATGCCTGTTGTGGCGACCAGTGCTGAATGTCGAACGGGTGCGCGATCGTGAGAACGAGCTCGCCATCGCAATCGATGCTTCCGCCAGCATGGCGTACGGCGATGCCGGCCAATCGCGGCTGCAGGAAGTGGCCCGCCGCCTTTGCAGAAACGGCACCATGCAAAGCGGCTGGAAAAAAAAATCCTTCGCCGTGCGCATGTTCGGCTTCGCGCAGACCACGACGCCGCTGAAACAACCCTCGAAAGCGATGCCGCCGCCCAGGCCGGCAGACGCGCATCGGCGAATTGCGCTTCCATTCAAGTGTTTTGCAAAATGTGCAGGCAGCGCGCCCCTTTCGCCGGCGTTATCTTGTTTCAGCGACGGCGCGAGAATGGCGACACACTGAGCGAGGAGCGTCTCGCTGAGATCGCATCCTATGGCGTGCCCGTTCACACCGTCGGCCTCGGTCCGGAGCGAGTGACCGATGATCTGGAGCTGG
>NZ_LSRW01000024.1:0-10713 GCF_003104955.1 Steroidobacter cummioxidans
GCCCCTATGTCGTTGCCAATGGAGTTTCGGTGGTCGGCGGGCAGTAAAAAGTGCCGTCGCGAAGCATGGCGAAGAGCACATCGCAGCGCCTGCGCGCGAGTGCGACGAGGGCCTGATTGTGACGCTTTCCTTGACTGATCTTACGAGCGTAGTAGGACCTCGAGATGGGGTCTCGCAGTGCCGCGAACGCCGACAGGAATAGCGCGCGCTTCAGTTGTTTGTTTCCCCGTCGAGAGGGTTGCTCGCCACGGATCGACGATCCAGAGCGTCGCGTGACCGGCGCACAGGTCGAGCATCGCGGGATGATCCAGATGTGGACCGACGGCGCGCTCCAGTGCCGGATGGATCTGCGTGAGCAGGCCACGATGCGATTGCTGGTTTGCGTGATCTGACCGGCGAGATCGTCATCGAAGCCGCACAGCATCGTCAGCTCGGCGACGTCCTGATCAGCAATCTTCAGCGAACGAAGCGTGTGCGGCAGGCTGCTCGCACTCTGCCGCACACATTGCGCTCGCTGAAGCTTGCCGACATGACGTCGCTGAACTCACAATGCTGTGTGGTTTCGATGACGATCTCGCCGGGCAGATCACACAGACCAGTGATCGCATCCGCGGTCTGCTGACCCAAATCCATCCGCCGCTGGAGCGTGTCGTCGGTCCGCATCTGGATCATCCAGCAATGGTCGATCTGATCGATCGAGCCCCGTCGCCGGCGCAGATCCGCCGAAACTGAATGCGAACGCTCGGAGAAAATCGGCATCCGCTCGGGGTTAGCTATCAGACCATGGCGGTCTACCACAATAGGACTTAAGACCCACCGGAACACGAACGCATTCATCGCCATGTGTTCGCCACGACGCTTCATCGGCAGTGTCCCGGGGTGCGCTCGCCCCCCCCCTATTGGCACAAGCCCACCGATGCGCTTCGGCGGCGCCGTGGTCACGGAAAAAAATGACTAACAAAATTCGCAGGAAGGCACTACTTGGCTACGCGGATAAGCTAACCGCTCGGCCACGTGAAAAGATTTCCTTTAAAATCAGCTCAGAGAAGAATGAGCCGTACAACGCACAACTAGTTCGCCTGGTAAATGGAGACGTGCATTCACCGACAGCGACCTACAAAGAGATCGAGATCGACTCTCCCGTGAATCGAATGTATTGCGGTCGCCATCAGCGCATCGCAGCTGGCTCCTGCATTGTCGTCGATCGAAAGCACCTTGAGGACTCAACAGATCAAATGGCTGTTGCACTCAACGTGTATCCGACAACCCCTCTCCACGGCGAACAGCACTTGATCTGTCGATGGAATGATGTACTTCATAGCGGATGGACGCTCCACCTCAACAAACACGGCCATCTGTCACTGAGAATCCGCGCTCGTGGAACATCACTATCTGTTTCCCTCGATGCTCCATTGAAACAGAGGCAGTGGTATCACGTGGCCGCGAGTGTGAACTGGACAACGTCGCGTGCTCTCATAATTTGCGCGCAGAATGAAGGCGCGGAGGTTGTTAGTAAGCATGGCATTGGTAGAAGCACTATTACAGAGTGTCGGAACGACGCCGATTCTGAGTTGCTTATGGCGGCAGCGCTCGGGGGACGTGATGCGCTCGGTCGAGTCATACCCGTCGGGTGCTTCAATGGCCGAATCGAGGCTCCGGTCATCTATGCAGGGATGCTCACGGACCGCGAGGTCCGAGACGTCCTCCTGGGGGCGCGACCAACACACCTAACCCGCCAGCTTCTTGCCGATTGGGATTTCAGTCGGGGAGCGGATGGAGACATAGTGTACGATTGTTCCGAAAACGCAGCACATGGGCGCACGTACAACTTGCCCCTGCGTGCTGTTCGGGGCACCCGTTGGAACGGTACAACGATGGAATGGCCGAACGCTCCTGAACAGTACTCTGCCATTCACTTTCACTGTGACGACTTGTATGACTGCGGCTGGTTGACCGACATTGAACTTTCGATTCCTGACAACCTCCGCAGCGGCATCTATGCACTAAGACTTCGAAATGCTGCCTGCGAGGAGCACATACCGTTCTTTGTGGCGGCGCCAAAGCGCTCCCCACAGGCAGCTATAGCACTCTTGATCCCAACATATACGTACCTGGCCTATGGAAACTTCCATAACATGGAAGTTGGCCGAAAGCAGACTGGGATGTCACTAACTGACTATTATAGTGACAAGATCAACATGATGGGCCCAGGGAGCCAGGAATATGCCGTCACCATTGAGGAGCACTATGACCTCGGCCTTTCTTTATATGATCAGCACATTGACGGCAGTCCCGTACACTTCTCTTCTTGGCTGAGGCCACTACTTAGCCTGAGACCGAAATCCATTCTATGGACGCTCTGCGCCGATCTTCTACTGACAGACTGGCTAGAAGAAAAAAACTTCCCGTACGATGTGATTACCGACGAGCTAGTTCATCAGGAAGGTCTAGGCCTGTTGAAGGAATATAGAGTTATTATCACTGGCAATCATCCGGAATACTATACGACTGAACAATTAAAGGCCGTCGCCTCCTACCCAGTCAATGGCGGACGGCTAATGTACTTGGGTGGCAATGGTTTCTACTGGCGGATCGGTGTGCACCAGCGCTTTCCGGCGGCAATTGAGGTGCGCCGAGGCCGAAGTGGCACAGCCACACACCGCTCTGGGGTGGGAGAATCATCTCTTGCATTTACGGGCGAAGTGGGAGGGATATGGCGAGACTTAGGACATCCTCCTCAGAAAAGCGTCGGAGTCGGATTCATAGCGCAAGGAGCCGGGTCATCGTACTACAGAGTGCTTCCGGAAGTTAGGGACGGCGCAGCTGCTTTCATGTTGAAAGGAGTGGATACCGACATACTCGGCAATTTTGGAATCTTCGGGGGCGCGGCAGGACAAGAGATTGATAGAACAAATCTCGAATATGGCACCCCAGACAATGCGATCATCGTGGCGCGATCGGAGAACCACGCTGACGAAATGCTGTGTGTGATTGAAGAAATGTTAGGAAACTATCCCGTCCCTGAGCATTATCGTTCTTCAATCAGTGCAGAAATGGTCTTATTCTCTTGTGCGAACAAAGGCGCCGTATTCTCCGTCGGCTCGATGACATGGTGCGGCAGCCTTGGACACAACAACTATCTTAACAATATTTCCGTCATCACAGAGAATGTTCTACGACACTTCCTGGAGGATTGATAGCATATGAGCTTCACACATAGTCTATCGCCAATCAAAGGCGATCCTCCGCGCATGACTCTATCAGATTTGAGCACGGTCGGTGTCGCCCCAAACCTGCGCCTGCTCATCCGCATCATCATCGCCAGAAAGAGATCAAAGCAATATCAAAGCAATGCAGATCGGTTCAGGCAGAGCGCTCAGGCGATAAGCACAGGAATTTCTCAGAACGGCTCCGGGCACCATGGCTTGCGATCCCACGCAAATACCTCGTCGGCTCTATGCACAGCCCCGCGGATTTGTTCATGGACGCGGCCGCTTTTCATCAAATCCGAGAACGTGAACCCACCGAGATACACGGATCCGAGGTCCGCGATGTCGATCACGAGATCAGGCGAGGTTGCGGCTCTCGACACACCACCAACCCCCACCCTCCAGGTGTCGTCATTATGCGGCAACAAGCGATCATTCACACGGATCACGACGCACCCACCGCGTAGCGCGCGCGCTCTCAGAGCCGCCTCCACATCAATAATTCGAACCCAAACACCATCTCGAATGCGGCAGTTCGCTCTCCGTATGTCCTTCAGCATCAGAATAAGCGGATGGTCCACCGGCAAGTAGGACGCCTTAACAGCCTTGACCAGATCCATGCCAAGCAAATAGCGCAAAATATTAGCATAGCCTTCGACGGAGGAAGCAAGCGCTTCAACGACTTCCACCTCGCAAGCGTAACTGTCTGACGAAGCATCCGGATTCACAGTGTAGAGTGCGTAAGCACTATCCCAGACAGCAAAAAAAAGATCGGGATTGGCTAAACGCGTAGACCACCAATCCTCGCCGCGAGAGAACATCCCTGGATGATCCCTCCAGAGCTTGGCGTAGATTGCTGCGACGCGCTCATGTGCCTCACCTCGATCGACAAGCCTCACATTGTTCAATGATCTCGGAGGATCTCTTAGCTCACTTACTCCTTTCTCGATCGCGACGCGCATTGCTAACGATGCCATTCCGTAACCATATCGGCCATATATCGCCGCTTCAGATGGCCAAAGATATGCAACCGACTCGCCGCGCCTGTGAGCATCTTCTAGCTGGACCTTCTGCAGCCTTGTCATGATACCGCACCGTCGATGCGACGGCAGCACACCTGCGCCGAATATCGCCGCGGCCGGAACAGTACCCCCAGGCACCGCGAGTATGTGATTATAAGCGCCCGCGCATCCCACAAGCGTGCCCTCAGCGTACGCGACATGCGCTCTGTCCAAATCGATGAGTTTCGCTAGCTGCTCGACATACTTGGCCGCGGGCCTTCTGCCGAACGCAGTGAAGCACGTTCGCGCAAATGCTTCTATGTCTGATGTCGTCGAGATTTCCATTTCTCGCTCTCCGTTGGATCTGTCTCGTATGGCTCTCGAAAAGACGCCCACAGCGTTAGGGATGTATATCGAAGCCAGCGGCCGTTGAACATGAGAATGAGCTTCTCAACAGTCCTTTCGAAGGATCTCCGGTTGACATTGAATGCCCCGCCAAGGCGACTGCGCGCTGCTTGACGACCGTCAACACGCAGCATGTTGTTGATTATTAAGCAGATCGCATGCCCTCCCCGGGAGTGCCGTTCCCATTGCAGACACCTGGACAGCGCCCCCCCCGTAAATCAATACGGCGCGCCGAGGACGGATCATTTCAAGGAACAATTGAGCATGCAGGTTTGGATTATTCATCACAATGGAGTGACCTCAACATACAGAATCGTTAGACCTTCATTCCCGGACGACCAACGCTCTCCGATCACGAGCTTCCGAACGGAACCTGCCGCTTCGGATCGATGCTCTAACCCGTCTGGTCCAGCCATCGGCCTCCGCGCACTCATGAGTTCGATAACTTCGTAACGCTCGACACCGCACGTCGGGCTCAAGATCAGGTCGTCAGCGCACACATGTAATGACCCACCGATTTCTGCTCAGGTCATGCTGCTAATTTGAACGCCTCAGCGGGCGTTCTCATGTCCAATGCCTGGTGTGGCCGCTGGTTGTTGTAGAAGCTGATCCAGTCGCTGATGACCCGATTTGCATGCTGCAGCGTTTCGAACCGGTGACGATGCACGCATTGGTCCTTCAGCGTGCGGATCACGCGTTCGACCATGCCGTTCTGCTCCGGTGAGCGCGGTGTGATGAACTCCTGGCGAAGCCCATAGCTGCGCACTAGCGCGGTATAGCTGCGGCTCGTGAAAACCAGGCCATTATCCGAGCGAAGCAAGAACGGCGCCGGTACGCGCCCCAGTGTGCCGAAGCGCGCGATCAGCGCTTGCTCGAGCGCTGCCTCGGCCGTACGCGATCGGCCGCTCCGAGACAGATGCCATCCCAGCAATTCTCGGGTGCAGCAGTCGATGACGAGCGCGAGAACCGCCCAGCCATCGCGGCCGCTCCACGCTCGACACAGGTCCGTCGCCCAGCGCTCGTGCGGCGCGCTTGCTACCGATGGTAGAGTTCGAATCCGCGGCCGAAAGCCGACAGGCCGCTTGCGTACCTGCCAATACCTCAGCTGGAAAATGCATTGGACGGTGTTCTTGTTGAACTTCAGCAGATACGCCACCGTGCGATAGCCGAACGAGGGATTTTCCTCGATCATCTGCTTGATGGGTCGAGCGAAGCGCTCCTGCACCACCGGAGGCTTCTTCGTCGCCTTGTAATACACGGTACGACGAGGAATGCCGAGCCAGCGGCACAGCTGACTGATCGAAACGGTGTAGCCATCATCGTGGAGTCCCTGGCGGATCGTTTCGATCACTTCTCGTCCTCGCCCAGCAGGGACTGCATTTTTTTCGGGCACGCAGTTCGAGCATGGCCTCACCGTAGGCCTCCTGCAGATCCTTCACGCGCTGCCTAGTCGAATTCTATCGAGGATGCAAAAATGGCCCGTTGACGCTCAGCAAGAATCGACAGACCTAGCCCTCGGCCTGACCCAGTGAGTAGTGCGGATCAAGGTTACTCCGCCACCGGTTGAAGCTTTTCGACGCCGGCGGGCAGACTTCTCGCATACCTTCGCAGCTCATCGGGGCTGCTGATGACCTTTTCGATTGCGTCGGCTATGCGCTCGATATGAGTTCTATCGAGCCCCAGGTATGCGTGCAGTACCCACAGCATGCGCGAGCAGGCTCGCTCAGTAACCGGACAGGGCTGATCGATGCGATATTCCTCCGGACCAAGGTTGAACAAGATGAAGCGGTAGATCGGGCCTTCGCCAGGAATAAGAGTTAAGCCTTCGGCCTTTATCGCCGCATGTATGACGCCCACGGGGATGTCCGCGTACATGGGATCATCGAAGAGCATTACCCACCCAAAGTAACCTTGACGATCAGCCTTGCGCCCAGGCACCTGAAAACGGATCCTGGTACTCTGGCCGAGCCGGTCCTCCAGATACCGTACCGCTTTGCGATATCGCTCCAGACGACTGTCGAGCGACATCAATTGCTCCGATAAAATGACTGAATGGAATGCTGTAGCGCGGAAGTTGTAGCAAGTGAGGTCGCGGGGAGGGCCACTTTTTGCCTCTCGCGGCAGTTCCCCGAAACCGTAACCTATCTGCTTCATCCGGAAGAGCCGGTCGGCCGTGTCGAAATCATTGGTAATGCAAATTCCGCCTTCGCCGCTCGACATGGTCTTGGTCTGCTGAAAACTGAATGAACCGACGTCACCAATACTGCCAATTCCTTTTCCATCCCAGATGCCCCCGTGCATATGCGCACAGTCCTCAATGACCCGAAGACCGTGACGCCGCGCAATGGCCATAATTCTGTCCATATCCGCCATCGATCCGTAGGCATGGACTGGGATGATCGCCTTCGTCCGCTCAGTAATTGCGTTCGCAATCTTGTCAGGGTCGATGCAGAGCGTATCCGGCTCAATGTCAACGAACACAGGGCATGCGCCGACGTGACGCACAGCCATAGCGGTCGCATACCAGGTCAGTGGCGCTACGATTACTTCATCACCCGGCCCTATCCCGTAAGCCCCAAGCGCGCATTGCAGAGTGACCGTCCCGTTGACTGTGAATATTCCGTACCGTGCGCCATGATGCGCAGCGAAGGCTTCTGTAAAAGCTGGCTCAGCGTCGTGGAATGCTGTCCATCGCCTCGAGAAGTAGAGCTCCTGAAGCTTGCCTGCCGTTACTTCATCCGTCGGGGGCCAGATCGAACTAAGCTCGAGCGGACACTCGAATACTGGTCGACCGCCGAGTAACGCGAGATTCGACATGATAGTTCTCCTTGAGCTATGAGCATACGTCCGTTGTGGCCAGCCACCGCTCATTTCTGAAATAAAATTGGCTAGTGGACTGCCAGATACTGATGATGAGTACGTGAGTTATCATTATTTATCTTCTCCTGCCAGGAGGCTCTGGATCCGGGACGGGGTACTGCGGAGCGATTGTCAATTATATGAACCGCCCCTCTGTAGCAAGTCGTGAGTATAGGAGTATGACCGCTTTCCCCGAACAAACGTTCGAAGCGTTGAGGCGAAGACACTTTTGGAAACCCTCGCACGTCTCACACGCGTCGTGACACACGTTGACGCTCTCATGAATAGCTTCGCAATCGCGGAGCTAACAAATGGCTGATAGCTAAATGTGTCAATCATCGTGTAAGTTCGGTGTCCTTCAGTACGCTGCAGCTCCTCTCTCGCGGATGACCAAGCATCGCAGCTAGCTTACGGTCGACCGGGTGATCCCCCATCCACGCCCCCTGTGCGTCACATCAAGCGCGCCTCCAAAAAACGGCAGATCCATCCTACTAGTTTGGCCTATCTCTAACCCGGTGACGCCGCCACCAACATCTCATCTTTCAGGACACCTTGATTGAGAGCATGATTGACGGCGTTCAGAATGGCCTTGATCTGCGCCGCAACCACATTCTCATGGTCACCAAGGCCACAAGCAGTCTCGCCATTCGGCATCGATATCTCCACGAATGCGACGTTGCCCGCCCGCAACGTGTCCGCGCATGTGCTGCAACAGCGAACCTCAAATCTTAGACCGAGTGCATCTATGATAGCGCTGGACACATCTTTGCCGGTACCGCGCAGAATCAATCCCTGTCCATGAAATCGGAGCTTCATCGACAGCTCGGTAGAGCCTTCCTGCAGCACGAATGAGTCATGCGTAACGTATACATAGGCGCCATGAGCTTCCTGATGTTCGGCGAAGAACATGGACCAATGTGTTTTCGATAGCCGCTGGCGCCAAATACTTGCCACATCGGACCTTACAAGATGACCAATCTTCTTTGCGATGTGAAGTGGCAGATGCATCCCGCAATCGCAGTGAAGCCTGTACGCAAGGCGCTCAGTCACCTCTGCTTGCATTGCTATCTCGCCAGATTGTTTGTCGCGACACATATGCGGGAGTACGACATTACCCTCTCCACGGATCGCTTGATCCTTTGCTTTACCCCAACTAGAGCGGGTGAGTCCGTTGATTCATTCTCTTTACGAACCCTGGAAGTTCGTTCACGCGTATAACTATGAAGTACCTCCCGAGCACTCAGCCCCTGAGATGGATAGTATGTTTCAAATCTGGTTAGAATTCGGCGAGATCTTCGACGAAACAAAGCGATTGGTAACCAGTCTTGAACCTCTCAAAGGAGCGTCAACCCTTCGACAATTGCGCCAGCATGTAGTGCCCATACATAGAGGATCCCCTGTTTCTGAAGTGAGCTCACCGCGGCGATGGTTTTAGCAAGGTGGGTTAGTAGCCATACATTCGAACTCATGTGCAGCTCGTCGGCTGCGGTTCCTGATGGTTTTCGCTGACCAGGGCCTAAAAAACTGAACTGCACTCCGGAGTGCGGGGTCACTACCAGGCTGCCCGGTCACGGTCTTACCTGTCTTGCCATCAACGGTTTCGTCGCCTCAGCAAATCGTGGGTTAGTTAGGGTAGATGCGATGATTCGCCCTCATGCGGTCTGGAGCGGCCGCTCAAAATTATCGTCATATCTTCTGTCGCGTGCTAACAGCGCCCAAACTATGCGGGCGTTCTTGTTGGCCAACGCTACGGCCGCGATATTGCGATGACGCCGCTCAACGAGATTATTAAGCCACAGCTCACCAATTGGTTTCCGATGCGCAGTACGGAGTGCGGATCGAGCTTCGTGAATCAGTAGCGTGCGCAGATACGAATCGCCGCGCTTGCTGATTCCAAGCAGCTTCGGTTTGCCGCCGGTGGAATACTGCCTGGGCACCAACCCGAGCCACGCGGCGAGTTGCCTGCCAGTGCTGAACTGCTTGGCGTCTCCGATCGAAGCAACGAGCGCGCTGGCGGTCAGAGGGCCGATGCCCGGGATATCCTCGAGCCTACGGCTGAACGCATTGTCTCGATGCCAAAGTTGGATCTGGCGCTCGAGCTCCTTTACTCGTTGATCCAATGATCCCAAATGGTCGAGCAACCCCAGTATCAGCTCTCGAAATACTCCTGGTAACCATCCGGCGGCCTCATCGAGTAGCTTCGGCACGCCACTGCGCACTGACGAGATCCGCGCAGGCATAACAAGTCCGTACTCCGCAAGTAAACCTCGGATCTGATTGGCTTGCGCTGTACGCGACTTCACCAAGCTCTGGCGAACTCGATGCAACGCCAGTGCCGCTTGCTGCTCAATGTATTGGAGCGAATCGCATCGTGGGCCGCCTCACTGCTTCGCAAATGGCCTCTGCATCCGCTGCGTCGTTCTTATTGCTCTTCACGTACGGCTTCACGAACTGAGGCGCCATCAGGCGCACGCTATGACCCAACCCTTGAAGCTTCCTCGCCCAATGATGCGCACTCGCGCAGGCTTCCATACCGATTAGGCAAGGAGGAATTTGTACAAAGAATGACATCATCTGCTCTCGTCGCAACTGCTTGAGCAGAATAGGCCGCCCTGAGTCATCGACCCCGTGAACCTGGAAAACAGTCTTCGCAAGATCAATCCCGATGACGGAGACAGGCATGGAGAAACCTCATCTGTTTGAAGATTGCTCTTCGATCTTTGCATAGCGTGCAGCGCAGGAGAGAGACCGGGGAGCGTCCATACCATTACTGAATTCCTGCTCAGGTGTTAATCTAACTGGAGAGACACTTGAGCACATTGATGGACGACGAGATCAAACGCTGGACAGCGCGCCGTAAGAGCGCGCTGGTTCTGGAGATCATCCAAGGCAAGACGACGATCGCCGAAGCGAGTCGAGCCTACGACCTACCACCCTGAGAGATCGAGAAGTGGGTCGATGATGGCAAGCGCGGGATGGAGAACGCGCTGCGAGCCAATCCACAGGATCTTCGCGAGCAGTATGAGAAGCAACTGAAGGATCTGCAGGAGGCCTACGGTGAGGCCATGCTCGAACTGCGTGCCCGAAAAAAATGCAGTCCCTGCTGGGCGAGGACGAGAAGTGATCGAAACGATCCGCCAGGGACTCCACGATGATGGCTACACCGTTTCNATCAGTCAGCTGTGCCGCTGGCTCGGCATTCCTCGTCGTACCGTGTATTACAAGGCGACGAAGAAGCC
>NZ_LSRW01000025.1:0-48516 GCF_003104955.1 Steroidobacter cummioxidans
GCAGCGTCAGATGTGTATAAGAGACAGCTCGTACACCTATAACGCGCTCGGCGATCTGAGAACTCAGACCAGTCCGGACACGGGCGTCACCACCAACACCTACGATTCCGGCGGCAACCTCGCCACGAGTACCGATGCGCGCGGCGCGGTCTCTACGTACACGTACGATGCGTTGAATCGCGTAACGACGGCGTCGTTTGCGACGGGCGCCAATGTCGATCCGGTCCTCACCTATACCTACGATACGGGGACGCATGGCCAAGGTCGCCTGACCGGCGTTGCCGACAGCCATCATGCGCTGTCGTGGACCTACGATGCGCAAGGTCGGGTGGTAACGGCGGGGCAGGCCGTCGGGTCGGTCAGCAAGACCATCAGCTACTCGTACGCCAACGGCTTGCGCCAGAGCATGACGACGCCCTCGGGCCAAGTGATCACTTACGGGTACACGAACGGCAAGATCACCAGCGTCAGCGTGAACGGCACGCTGCTGGTGTCAGGCATCCTGTACGAGCCGTTCGGTCCCGTGCGGCAATGGACCTGGGCCAACGGCGCCCTGGCGGTGCGTACGTTCGATCAAGACGGCAAGGTGACGCAGATCGACAGCGAAGTCTTGAAGACCTACAGCTACGACGATGCGTTCCGCATCACGGGCATCACCGACGCAAGCAGCGCAGCGTTGAGCTGGACGTACGGGTACGACGATCTCGACCGTCTCACCAGCGCGGCGAACACCGGCACCACGCTCGGCTACACCTACGATGCCAATGGCAACCGCTTGACGCAGACGGGCACCGCTGCGTCGACGTTCACCATGGCTGCCAACAGCAATCGCCTCTCGAGCACGTCCGGTGCGCTCACACGCACCTATGGCTACGACAATGCCGGCAACACCACGAGCTTCACCGGGCTGACCTTCACCTACAACAACCGGGGGCGGATGAGTTCCTCCACCAAGAGCGGCGTGACCACGAGCTACATCTATAATGCGCTCGGGCAGCTGATCCAGAAGGGCACGAACACCCTCTATTACTATGACGAGGCCGGCCACGTTCTTGGCACCTACACTGGCAGCGGCGCGTTGGTCGAGGAGATCGTTTGGCTGGGGGATATTCCGATCATCTCGCTGCGACCCAAGGTCGGCGGCGGGATCAACATCTACAACATCCACACCGATCACCTGAACGCGCCGCGATTGATTACGGGGTCGGTCAATCCGGGCATTCGCTGGCGCTGGGATGCCGAGCCGTTTGGTAGCGGCACGGTGAACAACAATCCGTCGGGCGCGGGCACGTTCGATTTCCATCTGCGATTTCCGGGGCAGATCTATGTGGCGGAGACGGGGCTGAATTACAACTACTTCAGGGACTATGATCCGGCATCCGGACGCTATGTTGAGTCGGACCCAATTGGGTTGAAAGGCGGCGTTAACACCTATGCTTACGTAGAAAACAGCCCGATTGATAGCATCGATCCGCAAGGCTTGGTTAAGTGGCGTTGGCGGACCTGCAATGCGAAAGAGAAAGAGTTTTGCAAGAACTGGTGTCCGGCCGTAATCGGACGCCCGTATGAAAGCTGCATGGCGCGAGTGGGCTTTCGAATGAACATTGCGGCGATTGACTACTACACCGTTCCTACTGGTCTCAGCTGCAGTTGCCAACCACCGCCCCCGCCGCCACCCCCTCCGGCCGGAGAGACCTGCGGCGAGAACTGCAAGACCGGATTAGCTACTGTCGGTACCGGGGTTTTAGCGTTTATGATCATCAAGAAGTGCGTTGGCGCTGGCTTGCTGTTCACTCCTGCAGCCCCAGTCGGCGGTGTGTTGATTGCTACTCCATGAAGGACGGGTACTGTCGTGATATCAAGAGACAGATTGAAAGTTGGGGCGTACTACTTCTTCGTTACCTACGAAGATCGTAATCTCACCATACCAGTGATCGAAACACTTCGTTTCAAGGATGAGGTTACAGACAAAGCGTCAGGAGAGGCGCTGTTTTTGTTCTATCGGGTGGGGGAGCATGAACCACCACAGTGCCGACTTACAGAAGATTTATTGGAAACATCAGTCTTTGAGTTCGACGAGCTGGTCGCCGAGCTAGAAGCGAATCGAGCGGCTCGCCAGTCGCGACGGAACCCCGGAAGTGGCCCGTAGCAGGTGCTGCTGCGTCCCCGTAGCAGGTGCTGCTGCGTCTATGACGCCAATGTCGATAGTCTACAATTACTATCCGGCTATGACTCGGCGACAGGGCGATACGTGCAATCAGATCCGATCGGACTTGAGGCAGGGATTAATACTTACGCGTGCGTGCTGAACAATTCCCTGGCCTTCTCCGACCGGTTAGGGCTGGAACCAAAAGGACCGTGGCATCCGCCGGAAAGGGTGAGCCTGAGCTGCAAGCAAAGCGATGGTTGTCCGCAACTCGAAGCGAAGATGAGTCAGCCTTTGCGAATGATTGCATCCCACATCGGATGGGATCATAAGATGTCGAGGCCTCGCGGCGGTAGTCGTCATGCAAAGGAGATTTCTGACCTCTGGCGCGCATATGGGAATTGCCAGCAAATTCACAATCAGAAGTGCAAGTCGAGCTGTCCTCCGTCTGAGGGCAGTCCTTGGGCCGGAATCGGGATCGGTGCACTCATGTTAGGTGGAGCTGCCTGCATTGCTTTCCCTGAGATATGCAGTCCTGGGGTGGTGCTAGGCGGAGCCGCCGCTGGAGCTTCGTAATGTTGAGCGCAAATCAGCTTTCGGAGGTGCTCTCATCGTTCGGGACGTCCGAGCATCCAGGCGAGGGGCCTATTGCGCGAGAGAAAGTGTGTAGGTGGATCAAGGAGGCGCTCCTTGGGTGAAGGAACAGTCTGCGACACTGCGCCATGCAGCATCTATGTCTTGGTTCGACCTGGAAGCAGGCTGAGCTACGTTGGCATCTACAAGACTTAGTTTTCTCATGCGCTGTTGCATCTACTACGAATGGCAGCGGCGCCTTGGTTGAGGAGATCGTTTGGCTGGGTGATATTCCGATCATCTCGCTGCGACCCAAGATCGGCGGCGGGATCAACATCTACAATATCCACACCGATCACCTGAACGCGCCGCGATTGATTACGGGGTCGGTCAATCCGGGCATTCGCTGGCGCTGGGATGCCGAGCCGTTTGGTAGCGGCACGGTGAATAACAATCCGTCGGGCGCGGGGACGTTCGATTTCCATCTGCGATTCCCGGGGCAGATCTACGTGGCGGAGACGGGGCTGAATTACAACTATTTCAGGGACTATGACCCAGCGACGGGTCGATACATAGAGTCGGATCCCATCGGGCTTGCAGGAGGCTTGAACACCTATGCCTATGTGCGCAGCAACCCTCTCACATTCTATGATCCCGATGGGCGAATGTTTTTGGACCCCCAGTTCGTGAGGAGAATGGGTCAGCGAGCATGTGCGCTGTGGGTCCTTCAGGGAATCTATCGACAGGAGCGTCAAGTGAATTGGGAAGTTCGGGACAAGGATAAGTACTTTCACTGCAAATTTAACTGTGAGTCCGCAAAATGCGGACCAGGCGGCTCCGATGCGGCTTGCGAAATATCGGATTTCAAAGAGTGGACCAACAGTGTGCAAGGCGACGATCCAGAGGATTCACGCAAAGACCAGGAGGCGAATCGTCACGGTCGCGACGGCGCTGTAGCTCAGCCCTCGGCCTCATGCAGGATTATTTGCGAGCGGTATCGATCGCCAAACATGCCGGCTCAGTTCTAACTGCAAAATATGAAGAAAATGGCAAAGACATTGCTAATCGTCGTGCTGGCCTTGCTTGCGATTCCAGTTGGGCTGCTTATCTTTTATTACATGGAATCGAATGAAAAAATGCATTTTGCCAACACAAATGAGGTGCGCCAGCAGGGAGCCATTGGCGATGGTCTGGAAATTCCGGAGGGGGTTTTGCCGGAAAGCGCGACCGATATCACTTTCCAGGTCAACACTGATACGCAGTGGCGATGGCTGACCTTCAGTTTCGTTGGGCCACAGGCTCTAACCATGCCTAACTGCACTCTGGACGCCACAATTGATGTCGATGCCGTCCAGGGGCCTCAGTGGTGGTCACGTGCTGCCACAGAAATAGCGAGAAACGCGGAGAAGTTTCGCTGTACCGATCGTGCGGAGCTGTCTGGGTACGGGCTCACTTATGACTGCGTTCTGGTGATTGGCGCGTCGAGAGGTGCGTGGAGCTGTGGTTCCGGCAGGGAGGTACCTAAGTGATGTAGCTATGATTCGCGCCGCCGATGTACGACGAGGCGCCCAACAAACTACAATTGCTTCAGGGACTATGACCGGCGACGGGCGGATACATCAGAGCGATCCGATTGGAATCGTTGGCGGTACCAACACCTACGCGTTCGTTGGAGGCGATCCGATCTCATTTGTTGATGAGTTTGGTCTGCAAGCCTCTCTGGGGCTTGGCAATCAATGGAATCCCGGAGGAAACCGTGGAACGGCCAGTCGCGACTACACGACGCTCCTTGAGAAAAGACTTTCCGAGGTCGACGGCGGGAGCGAAGGCGCTTTTTGATCAACGTATCATGAAGGCGTCTTCCCATGTGCTGGAGAATACTTGCGACAATCGGATTCCGGGTTTTACGGAGCGATGTGTTCGCATGGCAAACTGGCCTCTAAACGGAAAGGGTGTTGCGGTGGCTATTAAGATTTCTCCGAAAGTAGTCGCAGTCGTTGCAATCGCTGCAGTGGTGATGATTGCCGCTGCTGTTTCTCTCAGGCTGAGTGATCGAACGGCACTCGACAGTTCAGTCAACGCCCTCAAAGAAGATCTGGACTCCGACTACGAAGTAGAACGGGAGCACTTTGGAGATTCAGTAACCGACGTCTCCGGCGTCTGGTCAGTTCGAAGCAGGAGCGATCTAAGCGAGAAGATCGCCTCTAAGGCCGAGTTTGCAAAGGCGGATGAAGACGATCTCAGGTACTTTAAACAACTCGTTGTCGACGCGTTCGGCTCTGGCGAAGCGTTAGATGGGTATGTCTTGTATCGATCGGAGCGCTCCTTGGGTGACGGATCAGTCTGCAACACTGCGCCATGCAGCATCTATGTCTTGGGTCGACCTGGAAGCAAGCTGAGCTACGTTGGCATCTACAAGACTTAGTTTTCTCATGCGCTGTTGCATCTACTACGAATGGCAGCGGCGCCTTGGTTGAGGAGATCGTTTGGTTGGGTGAGATCCCGATCATTTCCCTGCGACCCAAGGTCGGCGGGGGGGGTCAACATCTACAACATCCACACCGATCATCTGAACACGCCGCGATTGATCACGGGGTCGGTCAATCCTGGCATTCGCTGGCGCTGGGATGCCGAGCCGTTTGGTGTTGGCACGGTGAACAACAACCCGTCGGGCGCGGGTGCGTTCGATTTCCAGCTGCGGTTTCCGGGGCAGATCTACGTGGCGGAGACGGGGCTGAATTACAACTATCACAGAAATTACGACCCGGCGATGGGTCGTTACGTGGAATCCGACCCCATTGGCCTGAAGGGCGGTCTTAACACTTACGCGTATGTCAAAGGCAATCCCTTGCGGTGGACGGACCCATTGGGTCTCGCGATTTGGATCTGCAACCGAAAGGTTAGTGGCTTCCCCGGCTTCGGAAATCATTCTTATCTGTGGGATGACAAATCCAACTCCTCCTGCGGAATGCAAGGATCATTCGGATTCGGGCCAGTCGGAGATAAAGAAAAAGGACCATCGGCGGATAACTGCACTAAGGTTGAATGTAGGGATGGTCTCGAAGAGCCCGTGATGAGTTGCTGTAAGAAGAGCGCGAATAACGGGTTGTGGTTTCCCGGCGTTAACGACTGTCACAATGCAGCGAATGACTGCATCAAGTCAGCTGGACTGACAACCCCTGGAGCGCCTGGCGGGCGCCTGGGTGCACCATGCAGCGGCCTTGGTTGCCAAGATGATGATGTGTGTGGGCGATGTTCGCCTGGGGATATGGATTGCCTGCTTTACGGTGGCAATCTCTGTCGGGGTTTTAGGCCCGGGAGGCGGTAGTGGCTACTGGTCTTAGAATAGCGTTGCGTCTGAGCTCTATCGCAGGCGCCTTATACTTGGTTTCTGTGCTGGTGGCCATCTTGCTAGAGGTCCGTGCTTTCGGTCCTTTGTTTGGCTCTCTGGCGTTCTACTCACTTACCGCTTTGTTTGCGGTGGCAACAGTACTGATCCACTGGCGCAACGTCAGCCGGAAGCCGTTGGCGCTCCTATCAGCGGTGATATTTGTTTGCTTTGTGTTCTCGCTTGCGTTCGTTGTCGGTGTGAATGCTAAGTTTTGGATGGGAGGCGCATTGTGATCGGCTGAACAGCACGACAGTACAACTACACTTCCGCTTAGCTGGCAATCCGCCACGCGCAGGTTCGTGGAAGGTGGCGGTGGCGATACGAATTGGTTTGTCCGGTGTCAATCAGCGGCAGTTCCCCGCCCGTCGGTACCCGGCGGTCTGCGCCTCGGCCTCTGTCGCGAACTGGACCCTGCTCGTGGACGACACCTGTGCGTAGCTCGGGCAACCTTTGGGTAGGTGATACACCTTGGAGTTGCGGTTTCCTATGATCACAGCGCCGTCGCCAGCTGTAGCCCTCAGATCCTTTGCGCCAGAGGACGCTCGCGACTGCTTATTGCTTTCGTGATCTACAAGACCCTCGCCGCTGTTCTTGTGGCCGCGCGACCATTGCCGCTCGCCGGTCACGAATTGATTCGAGTGCCCCATCACGCGGGCAATACGCCGATCACGCTCGAGCTCCCATGCGCTTACGGCGAACTGCTTGTCCCAGGCCATGAATAAACGCTGCTGCTGATCCGACATACGAAGGTTGTAGCGGTCGTACATGTAGAAGTAGGCGCGCGCAATTGCGCCCTTGACCTCATCACGGGGCTCGACAACTCGGCCCTTGAAGTCAACCCTGAACTCACACGCGCCATGCTGCTTGGGTGTTGTGGGCAGAACGCCAAAACGGAAGTTCGAACGATCTGCATTCAGCTCACCCACGGCTGGCGCGAGATTGTGCATGTCGGCCTCTATGGTGCGAAACACTGGGTCGTTCTCGAGGCAGTGCTTGCGGCCGCCGTTCTGCCAACACTGTCGCTGTTGGCCGAACGAATGAGCTGGGACGATGTGCTCCCATTCGATCCTCCCACCCCGATTTTCCTGTGCGCGCACTTTGAAGCCACAGCGCGCTGGGTCGACGCGACCGCCGGATTTCCCGAGCCACTCCCAGTCACAGCCGCAATAAAACGTGCCGATTTGCCCATTGTGGTTCTGGTCGTGATAGACGTTCTGCCGCAGTTGGGTTTTGGCATGTTCGAACGTAGGTGGCGGCGCGGCTGTTGCAAGCGGTGATACAAGGCATAGGATCAGAACGAGAAGCTTGCTCAATGGGAGTACTTGCTGTTGTTGGATTGCGAACGGGTAGGCCACGATCGCTGTGCCAGCTCGATCGTGAATGGGTTTGTTTGAGGGCCGTCGGGCACTTCAGCTGCCGGCCATTGGCGCAGGCATCGAGGACGAAGTCATAAGTTGGGATATGAAGAGCGAGACGTACCGCTGCACGATCGCGGCGCCATTTCTCTGCAGATTTGGATGAATTAGTTCAGCGGCAGGGCGCGCGTGAGTCAGACCAAGCAATACTCAGCAGGCCGCTGGGAGTTGTCAATGGAAGGATGGGGGAGGAAGAGTTTCAATGACCTGAGTGTCGTTCAGGTTTTCCCCGCTTACCGCGCATGATCGCACGACCTGAAACGCTGGCGACACCGAGGCTGCTCGTCCCAGCAATGTCGCGTCAGCGGACCTCCCGACGCCTAGCGCCCGGCAACCTTCGCCGCGATCTCCGCGACGTGCTTGCCTTGATAGCGCGCACCGTCGAGCTCGACCTTCGACGGTTGGCGGCTGCCATCGTTGCCGGCGATCGTCGACGCGCCGTAGGGTGAATTGCCCATCACTTCGCTGGTGCCCATCTGGCCTTGGAACGAGTAGGGCAGGCCGACGATGATGAAGCCCAGGTGCAGCAGCACCGGATGAAACGTGAGGATGGTGGATTCTTGACCGCCGTGCTGGGTGTTCGAGGAGGAGAACACCGAGCCGACCTTGCCGACCAGTGCACCGCTCATCCACAGCGAGCCGGCCTGGTCGATGAAGGACTTCATCTGCGCCGTCATGTTCCCGAATCGGGTGCCGGTGCCGAAGATGATGGCATCGTACTGGGACAGCTCCTCGACCTTGGCGATCGGCGCGGGTTGGTCCAGTTTGAAGCCGGATTTGCGTGCCAGATCTTCGGGCACCGTCTCGGGGACTCGTTTGACGTCTACCTGTGCGCCAGCGGAGCGGGCACCTTCGGCGACCGCGTTGGCCATCTGTTCGATATGGCCATACGAGGAGTAGTACAGAACCAGTACCTTTGCCATGACACTCTCCGAGCCGACGCGAGACTCGTGGAACGCGAGGCCCGCGCTTAGGTTCCAGTGTCACCGATGGCACGTAGCATTTTCATGGATACGTGCGCATCGTGAGCGCTAGGTGCTGGCTTGAAAGTCCACCAGCGGCACGCCTTCTTTGACCTGATCGCCGGCATTGCACAGATAGCCCACCAGCTTGCCCTTGCTCGGAGCGAACACGGTCAGCTCCATCTTCATCGCTTCCATGACGAGCAGCGGTGCACCCTTGTCGACCTGCGCGCCGGGCTCGGCGAGCAGGGCAATGATCTTGCCAGGCATCGGCGCGGTCAGTCCGCCCTGGGCTTCCTCGGTCTCGCCGGCGTGCACCAACGGATCGACGTAGGTCAGCACGTGCTGTTGGCCGCGCAGGAACACGTTCATCTGCTCGCCGGACTTCACGACGGCCGTGTTGATGTGACGCTGGCCGATCGTGATACGCAGATCGGCATCCGACGTGCGTTGTACACGTGCCGGCTCGTCGCCGACGAGATAGCCGGTTGACGTGTAGCGCAACGAAACGGTCGCGCTCTGTTCGCCGGCGGCGAACTGCAGCGATCGATTCTGTGTGCCGTTGATGCGCCAGCCATCGGCGACGCTCCAGGGAGAGCTCGACTGGGCCACCTGTTCGCGCTCAGCTGCAACCTGCGCAAGTGCGGCGACCTCGAAGATTTCCTTCGGCAACTCGGATGCGGTGGGAATCAACGTAGCGCGCTCGCGTTCGATCAGGCCCGTATCGACGCGACCTTCGCGGAACGCCGGATGGCCGACGAGGCGCGACAGGAAGTTCACGTTGTGTCCGACGCCGACGATGCGCGTCTCGGCCAACGCACCGAGCATGCGCTCGATGGCCGCTTCACGCGTGCGATCCCAAACGATGAGCTTGGCGATCATCGGGTCGTAGTGCGGCGTGATTTCATCGCCTTGCTCGACGCCGGTGTCGAGCCGCACGTGAGCGGAAGGCGCGGGTGTCTTGAAATAAGCCAGGCGGCCGACTGAAGGCAGGAAGCCTTTTTCGGGCTCTTCGGCGTAGATACGGACTTCGATGGAGTGGCCGTTGAGCGGCACTTGCTCCTGCGTCAACGGCAGATTCTCGCCCGCGGCGATGCGCAGCTGCCATTCGACCAGATCGAGGCCGGTGATCATTTCAGTGACCGGATGCTCGACCTGCAGGCGCGTATTCATTTCCATGAAATAGAAATTGCCCTGCGAGTCCGCGATGAACTCGACAGTGCCGGCGCCGACGTAGCCGACGGCCCGTGCGGCGTCACACGCGGCTTTGCCCATCGCCGCGCGCTGGGTGGCATCCACGCTGGGGGCGGGCGCTTCCTCGACGACCTTCTGGTGTCGACGCTGCGCCGAGCAGTCGCGCTCGTTGAGGCTGATCGTGTTGCCGGCTTGGTCGGCGAACACCTGGATCTCGATGTGGCGCGGCTGAAGCAGATATTTCTCGATGAGGACGTTGTCGTCACCGAACGAGGTGCGTGCTTCGCGCTGACAAGAGGCCAGCGCCGCAGCGAATTCATTCGGCGCGTTGACGACGCGCATGCCCTTACCGCCACCGCCTGCGGATGCCTTGATTAGCACGGGGTAGCCGATGCGATCCGCTTCGCGCTGTAACAACGCCGGATCCTGATCGGCGCCGTGATAGCCCGGAACGAGCGGCACCTTGGCCTGTTGCATGAGCGCCTTGGCGGCGGACTTGAGGCCCATCGCGCGGATGCTCTTCACCGGTGGGCCGATGAACACGATGCCGTTCTCTTCGCACGCATTCGCGAAGCCTTCGTTCTCGGACAGGAATCCGTAGCCCGGGTGCACGGCTTGGGCGCCGGACTGTTTGCAAACTTCGATGATGCGGTCGGCGCGGAGATAGCTCTCGCGCGATGCCGCCGGGCCGACGCAGTAGGCTTCGTCAGCAAGGCGCACGTGACGTGCGCCAGCGTCGGCTTCAGAGTAAACCGCGACCGTACGAATGCCGAGCTTGCGACAAGTGGCGATGACCCGGCATGCAATCTCGCCGCGATTGGCGATCAGGATTTTTGTGAACATGTTTCTTAATCCTTGCTTACATGCGGAACACGCCAAAGCGCGTATCGCTCACCGGCGCATTCGCCGCGGCGGCCAGGCCCAACCCCAAGGTGCGCCGTGTTTGTGCCGGATCGACGATGCCGTCGTCCCAGAGACGCGCGGTGGCGTAGTAGGCACTGCCTTGCGCATCGAATTGCGCCTTGGTCGGCGCTTTGAAGGCTTCTTCGTCGGCGGTGCTCCACTGTTTGCCCTGAGCTTCGAGCGCATCACGGCGCACCGTGGCGAGCACGTTCGCAGCTTGTTCGCCGCCCATCACCGAGATCTTCGAATTCGGCCAGGTCCACAGGAAGCGAGGCGAGTAGGCGCGACCGCACATGCCGTAATTGCCGGCGCCGTAGGAGCCGCCGATCAACACGGTGAACTTCGGCACTTGTGCCGTCGCGACCGCGGTCACCATCTTGGCGCCGTGGCGAGCGATACCTTCGTTCTCGTATTTGCGGCCGACCATGAAGCCCGTGATGTTCTGCAGGAACACCAGCGGAATGCGACGCTGACAGCACAGCTCGATGAAGTGCGCGGCCTTCTGAGCCGACTCGGAGAACAGCACGCCGTTGTTGGCGATGATGCCGACAGGGTAGCCGTACACGTGCGCGAAGCCGGTGACGAGCGTGGTGCCGAAGCGCGCTTTGAACTCATCGAAGCGTGAGCCGTCGACGATGCGAGCAATGACTTCGCGAACATCGAAGGGCTTACGAGTGTCGGCGGGGATGACGCCGTACAGTTCTTCGGGATCGTACAGCGGCTCCTCGACGGCCTGCGGCTGAAACACGCTGGCGCGAGGGCCGAGGTTGCCGACGATGCGGCGGACCAGCGCCAACGCGTGATGATCGTTCTCGGCGAGATGATCGGCGACACCGGAAATGCGAGTGTGCACATCGCCGCCGCCCAAGTCTTCGGCGCTCACGACTTCACCCGTCGCAGCTTTCACCAGCGGCGGGCCGCCGAGGAAGATCGTGCCTTGATTGCGAACGATCACGGCTTCGTCGCTCATCGCCGGCACATACGCGCCGCCAGCGGTGCACGAGCCCATCACGCAGGCGATCTGCGGAATGCCCGCAGAGGACAGGTTCGCCTGGTTGTAGAAGATCCGGCCGAAATGTTCCTTATCGGGGAACACTTCATCCTGCATGGGCAGGAACGCGCCACCGGAGTCGACCAGATACACGCAGGGCAGGCGGTTCTCACGCGCGATCTCTTGCGCGCGCAAATGTTTCTTTACGGTGATCGGATAGTAGGTGCCGCCCTTGACGGTCGCGTCGTTGGCGACGATCACGCATTCCCGACCATTGACCCTGCCGACGCCTGCGACCGCGCCCGAGCTTGCGACTTCGCCGTTATACATGCCGAACGCCGCCAGCGGTGACAGCTCGAGGAACGGTGTGCCAGGATCGAGCAACAGGTCGATACGATCGCGGACCAGCAGCTTGCCGCGAGCAGTGTGTTTCTGCCGGGCACTTTCGGATCCGCCCAAAGCGACGGTGGCGGTCCGGTCGCGCAACTCATCGACGAGCGCGCGCAGGGCGGCGCTGTTGGCGCGGTATTCGTCGCTGCTGGTTCGCAGCTTGGAAGTAATGACGTTCATGCAACCCCTGTTGGCCGCGCGGATTCGCTGACCCGGCGGCATTGTAGGAGGGGTGGGGAAAGAAGTGAATGGTGATTCACAAAAAAAACCGAGATTCACTTCATGCTAGGATCCGGCCCATGAGCTACAAGCGATCCTTCCTCATGGAGGAGCGTCTGGCCGATAACCGGCAGCGCATCCTCAAGGCGGCGCGCGCCCTGGTCGCCGAGGGCGGGTTCAATCAGGCCGCCATCGCCGCGGTGGCCGCGAGCGCCGGCCTGTCGGCCGGGGCCATCTATCGTTATTTTCCCTCCAAGTCGGCGCTGTTCGTCGAAGTGCTGACCAGCGCCATCGATCACGAGATCGCGATCCTGCACGAGATCGTGAAGGGCGAAGGCGATGTGACCGCTCGTTTGCGCGCCTGTGTGGAGTCGTTTGCGAATCGCGCGCTCGAAGGCCCGTACCTGGCGTATGCCTTCATCGCCGAGCCGGCCGAGCAGGAAGTCGATGAGGCCCGTCTGCTGGGTCGCATTCGCTTCGGCGAGGTGTTCAAGTCGTTGTTGATCGAGGGCATCGACAAGGGGGAGTTTCCGGATCAGTCCATCGACATCGGCGCGGCGTGCATTGTCGGTGCATTCACTGAAGCGCTGATCCGGCCGATCGCTCCCCGGGGCAAGCGTGACGCGCGGACGGAACTGGTCGAGGGCATCGTAGCGTTCTGTTTACGGGCCGTCGGTGCAAAGATTTCCTAAAGTCATGCGTCAGTTCACCCAAGTTCTTTCGATTCCCACGCCTCGGCGGGGCCTGGTGGAGTTCACCCGAGAAGTGCGAGCGTGGGTGGCCGCTCAGAAGGTGACGACCGGATTGCTCACGGTCTTCTGTAAGCACACGTCGGCGTCGCTGTTGATCCAGGAGAACGCGGCGCGCGAAGTTCGCAGCGATCTCGAGGCATTTTTCGAGCAGATCGCTCCCGAAGATCCGGAACGTTATGAGCACGACGATGAAGGGCCCGATGACATGCCGGCCCATCTGCGCACGGCGTTGACCCAAGTGCAGTTGTCCATCCCGGTGCTCGATGGTGAGCCGGCGCTCGGCACCTGGCAGGGCATTTACCTGTTCGAGCATCGCCAGCGACCGCATCAGCGGGAAATCGTCCTGCATCTGTTGGGCGAGTAACGCTCCATTCGCCTGGTCGGAGCTCCGATCAAGGTGACGATCTTGTTAGAGACGGCGCGTCTCGGACTCCTTACACTTGCTTCCGACCTCGCCGGACAGTGCCGTCCGTGCGTTTCCTGTGGGGAGCATCCCGTTGAATTCTTCGGCCGAGGCTCGTGATCCTGCCAGCTGGCGGGACGAGACCGTATTTCCCGTGATCGTTGCGATCAGCTGCTGCCACCTGTTGAACGACACGATGCAGTCGCTGATGCAGGCCTCGTACCCCGCGCTCAAGGCCAGCCATCATCTGACGTTCGCGGAGCTGGGCTGGATTTCGCTGGCGTATCAGATGACTGCGTCGATGTTGCAGCCGGTGGTCGGCTATGTCGCCGATCGTCGGCCGGCGCCATTTTCATTGCCGGCGGGCACGTTGTTTACCGCACTGGGTCTGCTGGTGATTTCGCTTGCCAGCAACTTCGAATGGTTGCTGGCCGGTGCGGCCATGCTTGGCATGGGCTCATCGGTATTTCATCCCGAGGCATCGCGTGTGGCGCGCATGGCGGCGGGCGATCGTCATTCGCTGGCGCAATCGCTGTTTCAGCTGGGTGGCAATGCGGGCCAGGCGATCGGTCCGTTGCTCGCGGCACTGGTGGTCGTGCAATGGGGGCAGTCGAGCCTGGCGGCATTCGCACTGCTGACGCTGGTGTCGACCGCCATCCTTTGGAATATAAGCGTCTGGTACAAGCACCACGGCTTGCCTCGTTTGCAACGAGCGCATGCGCCGCGAAAACAGGAGTCACCGATTCCTCGCGCCACGGTCGTGCGCGGCATGACGATCCTGTTGATCCTGATCTTCTCCAAGTTCGCCTATGCGTCGAGCCTGACCAACTACTACACGTTCTATCTCATCGAGCGCTTCCACATGAGCGTGGCGGAAGCGCAGGTGCATTTGTTCCTATTCCTGGGCTCGGTCGCGACCGGCACGCTGCTCGGCGGCTACTTTGGCGATCGTTTCACTCGCAAGGCGGTGATCCGCTTTTCCGTGCTGGGCGCGTTGCCGCTCACGATCATGTTGCCGTATGTGAGCTTGCAATGGACCGAAGTGCTTACCGTGCTGATCGGACTCACCATCGCGTCCGCGTTCCCGGCCATCGTCGTGTTCGCACAGGAACTGCTGCCGACGCGCGTCGGCATGGTGTCGGGAATGATGTTTGGTTTCTCGTTCGGCGTCGGCGGCCTGGCCGCGGCGTCGTTCGGACATCTGGCGGACGTCTACGGCATCGCGCTGGTGTACAAGATCAGCGCGTGGTTGCCGTTGCTCGGCGTGCTCGCGATCTGGTTGCCCGATGCGCCGCTCAAGCGACGTGAGTTGCCCACAGATCGTTGAGGTAGCCGAAGCTCCAGTTCTCCAGCGGCTCGCGCGCCACGATCTTGTCGGTGACGCGCGGGTCCATCAGATCCACCGTCTTGGGCTCGAATGGCATGCCCGACTTGGTGGAGAAGAACAGTTTCACTTTCGGCGCGGTGAGCTTGGTGTTCTGTTCCACGACCACGCCCAATTTGCCGGAGGCCATGCGCACCAGCGAGCCGACCGGGTAGATGCCGATGGTCTTGATGAACGT
The DNA here is from genome assembly GCF_003104955.1 of Steroidobacter cummioxidans. Classification (NCBI taxonomy): domain Bacteria; kingdom Pseudomonadati; phylum Pseudomonadota; class Gammaproteobacteria; order Steroidobacterales; family Steroidobacteraceae; genus Steroidobacter; species Steroidobacter cummioxidans. Next base: position 14,902 of record NZ_LSRW01000025.1, read on the forward strand.
CTGCAGCACGATCGAATCGAAGTGACCTTCCCACGAGGCCATGCGTGCCACCGATTCGGCCGGGTCCCAGCCCCGCTTGTAGGGCCGGTCTGAAGTGATAGCGTCGTAAACGTCGCAGACCGCGCTCATGCGCGCGATCAAAGAAATCTTGTCGGCAGCCAGAGCATCGGGATAACCCTTGCCGTCGATGCGCTCATGATGGTGACGAGCTACGTCGAGCACGCGCTCGTTGTCGACGCCGCTCTCCAGCAGCATCTCGTGGCCGCGCACCGGATGCGATTTGATGATGGTGAACTCTTCGTCGGTGAGCTTGCCGGGCTTGTTGATGATGTCCTGAGGCATCACTGCCTTGCCGAGATCGTGCAGCAGTCCGGCCATGCCGGCGTCACGGAGCATGGCTTCGTCGAGTCCCAGCTGCTTGCCGAGCGAGACCATCAACGCGCACACCGATACCGAATGCATATAGGTGTATTCGTCGGCCATCTTCAGACGACACAGACTCACCAGCGCGTGCGAGTTGCTGTCGACGGAGTCGACAATGTCATTCACCAACGGCGCGCACTCGCTCGTGTTGACGGCGTTGCCCATGCGCGCCTCGGCGAACAAAGCATTCACGGTCTCTTTGGAGCGCTTCAACACATTGGATGCGTTGTGCAGCTCATCCGCCATGGTGCGGCGAACCTTGGGTTTCGGCGCTTGCGCCGGCGGGGGCGTTGGCACCACTTCGATGATTGGAGTCTCGACCGTTTTGGCGCGTGCGACGTCCAGGCCCTTGGACGTGTCGATCCAGCACTCGGCGAGGCCCGAGCCTTTCAGGCGCGCCAACGAGTCCGCGTCCACCAGGAAGCGGGTTTTCCAGAACGAATGTTTGAGCCACGGTCCCTCGACCGAAGCCACGAACATCCCGGTTCGAACTTCAGATATAGCGATTTTTTTCAGCATGGCGTCTGGGCAGCGGTCTCGCGCTGCCTGTGCGTAATCCGTCGTCTGTGGTCCTGCATCGGCAGGCCCGACTGAAAAATTACGGTCAACTCGTAGTGGATTGTGAGAGATACGTCGCAAAGCGGACGCGGTGAAGGGAAAGGAGCAAGCGAGCACGGCGGGGTTCAGGACTTCCCCGAGGCGGTTGACTAGCGTCACTCGCAAAAGGTAACGTCGCACTCGCTAGGGGAGTCCCTATAGGGGCTGAGAGGTCATTGGCGCAGGTGCGCAGTATGACGACCCTTACACCTGATCCAGGTCATACTGGCGTAGGAAAGTGTCAGCGCGGCGCGATTGTCCCTATAACAACAATCTTTGGGACTTCGTGTTCTGCCGTACTTCGTACCCCGGGACGGCGCTGGATCTCCACCAGGAGAAACAGATGAACGCCACCACCGTCCCCGTCAGTACAGCCGCGCTGCCTGCCTCTCGCAAGGTCTACGAATCCGGCGTCTTACATCCGCACATCCAGGTGCCGATGCGAGCCATCAAGCTGCATCCGTCGGCCAACGAGCCCGACGTATTCGTCTACGATTCCTCCGGGCCCTACACCGATCCGCGCGCCAATATTCAAATCGAGCGGGGACTGACACGCATCCGCGAGCCTTGGATCCTTGCTCGTAACGATGTGGATCGCCACATTGGTACGCTCACCAATGACTTTCCGCTCAAGCAACTGCCGTTGCGTGCCAAAGGCGGTGCGGCCGTCACTCAGCTCGCATACGCACGCGCGGGCATCATCACGCCCGAGATGGAATACGTGGCGATTCGCGAAAACGTCGGCCGCGCCAGGCTCAGAGCAGCGAGTAACCGCGACGGCAATTCATGGGGGGCCAACCTTCCCGAATACGTGACGCCTGAGTTCGTGCGCGACGAAATTGCGGCGGGTCGCGCAATCATCCCTGCAAACATCAATCACCCCGAGTCCGAGCCGATGATCATCGGCCGCAATTTTCTGGTGAAGATCAATGCAAACATCGGCAATTCCGCGGTGACGTCCAGCATGTCGGAGGAGGTCGACAAGATGGTATGGGCGATCCGCTGGGGCGCGGACACCGTCATGGATCTGTCCACCGGCAAGAACATTCACAACATCCGCGAATGGATTCTGCGCAATTCACCCGTGCCCATTGGCACTGTGCCGATCTATCAGGCGCTGGAGAAAGTCGACGGCGTCGCTGAAGCGCTGACTTGGGAGATCTTCCGAGACACGCTCATCGAACAGGCCGAGCAAGGCGTCGACTACTTCACAATCCATGCGGGAGTGAGGCTGCAGTACATCCCGCTGACGGCGAACAGGGTCACCGGCATCGTGTCGCGCGGCGGCTCCATCATGGCGAAGTGGTGTCTCGCCCATCACCGCGAGAGCTTCCTGTACGAGCACTTCGAAGAGATTTGCGAGATCTGCCGGGCCTACGACGTGAGCTTCTCGCTCGGCGACGGCTTGCGCCCCGGCTCGATTGCGGACGCAAACGATGCCGCGCAGTTCGCGGAGCTGCGAACCCTCGGCGAGCTGACTCGCATTGCCTGGAAGCATGACTGCCAGGTGATGATCGAGGGGCCGGGCCACGTCCCGATGCACAAGATCAAAGAGAACATGGACGAGCAGCTGAAGCATTGTGCCGAAGCGCCGTTCTACACGCTCGGACCGCTCGCGACCGACATCGCACCGGGCTACGATCACATCACCTCCGCAATCGGTGCAGCGATGATCGGCTGGTTCGGGACCGCCATGCTTTGCTACGTGACGCCGAAGGAACATTTGGGTTTGCCCAATCGCGACGACGTCAAAACCGGCGTCATCACCTACAAAATCGCGGCGCATGCGGCCGATCTGGCCAAAGGTCATCCAGGGGCGCGTGATCGTGACGATGCCCTGTCACGCGCGCGCTTCGATTTCCGCTGGGAAGATCAGTTCAATCTCTCGCTGGACCCGGACACCGCGTGCTCATTCCACGACGAGACCATGCCGCGCGAGGCGCACAAGCTCGCACATTTCTGCTCGATGTGCGGGCCGAAGTTCTGTTCCATGCGCATCTCGCACGAAGTTCAAGCGGCGGCGCGTGAGTCGGGCATGAACGAGATGGCATTGAAGTTTCGCGAGCAAGGCGAGATCTACGTTCGACCGACCACGGGCTGAGCAGATGCGTGTGTCGATCATTGGTGCCGGCGTCGCAGGGCTGACCTGCGCCGTCGAATTCGCCGAGCGGGGTGTTCCCACGGAAGTCTTTGAGCAGGGGGACAGCTTTGGTTCGCAAAGCTGCTCATGGTTTGCGGGCGGCATGCTCGCGCCGTGGTGTGAATGCGATCACTCGGCCGATCTCGTATCGGCGTTTGGCGAGCAAAGCCTTGCTTGGTGGACGAAGCGGATGCCGACGTTGGTGCAGCGGGGCAGTTTGTTGGTTGCGCACGGCCGCCACATTTCCGAACTGGTCGCGCTCGGTCGCCGAACGACTCGCTATGAATGGTTGGACGCGAGCGGCATCGCTGAGTTAGAGCCAGCGCTTGCGCATCGTTTCCCCAAGGGATTGTTCTTCAAGGACGAAGCTCACCTCGATCCGCGCGAGGCACTGCGCTGTCTCGCGGACAGGTTCGTCTCGCTCGGTGGTCGAATTCACTTCGGCGTCGCGAGTACCGCCCAATCCGATGGCGATCATCTCGTCATCGACTGCAGCGGACTCGCTGCTAGGGAGGCTCTGCGGGAGCTTCGCGGGGTCAAAGGGGAAATGCTGGTGCTGCGATCGAGCGAGCTCACGCTCCATCGCCCCGTGCGACTGCTCGATCCTCGAACCCCCGCGTACATCGTGCCGCGTCAGAACGGCGTGTTCATGATCGGTGCCACCATGATCGAGAGCGATGATGCCACTCGCATCACTGCACGCTCGGTATTGGAGTTGCTGAGCGCGGCGTGTTCGTTACATCCCGCGTTCGCGGAGGCGGAGGTGCTGGAGATGGGGACGCAAGTGCGTCCGGCTTTTCCGGACAACATGCCTCGCATCGTCTGGCGACGCGATCGAATTTATATCAATGGTTTCTTCCGGCATGGATTCCTGCTCGCGCCCGCGTTTGCGCAGATGGCAGCGGACGCCGTATTGACCGGCGAATCCTGTCCGCAGGTGGCTCATGAAGATCACGCTTAACGGCGTCGAACGCGAAATTACCGAAAGCAGCCTGGTGGAGGCGCTGGTGGAGCTGGGCTATTGCGCTGGCCCCATCGCGACCGCGGTGAACGGCGAGTTCATTCCAAAGACTCAGCGGGTAGGCATCGTCCTCAATGAGGGCGATCGCATCGAGGTCGTGGCCCCGATGCAAGGAGGGTGACGTGCTTGTTTACGACACGCAGTTGCGATCGAGATTGTTGCTCGGAACGTCGAGATATCCGTCGCCGGCCGTACTGACCGAGGCGGTCAAAGCGTCGGGCACCGAAGTCGTCACTGTGTCTTTGCGACGCGAGTCGAGCAGCGAGCGTTCCGGGCAAGGATTCTTTTCGATCATTCGCTCACTTGGGGTGCGCGTGCTGCCGAACACGGCTGGCTGTCACTCCGTGAAAGAGGCCGTGACGACGGCGCACATGGCGCGCGAAATGTTCGGAACCGCCTGGATCAAACTCGAAGTCATCGGCGATCGCACCACGCTGCAGCCCGATGTATTCGGGCTGGTGGAGGCGGCGAAAATTCTGTGCGATGACGGCTTCCAAGTCTTTCCGTACACAACCGAAGATTTGGTGGTTGCAGACAAGCTGCTCGATGCGGGCTGTCGCGTACTGATGCCGTGGGGTGCGCCTATCGGGTCGGGGCAGGGATTGAACAACGTTCCTGGCTTGCGCGCGATGCGCGCCCGATTTTCCGATGTGCCGTTGATCGTGGATGCCGGCATCGGTGTGCCATCGCATGCGGCGCGGGCGCTGGAGTTGGGTATGGATGGTGTACTGATCAACACGGCCGTTGCGAGAGCAGGCGATCCGGTCGAGATGGCGCGAGCATTTGCAGATGCCGTCAAAGCGGGCCATGCGGCGTTCGTCGCTCAGCCCATGCTGCCAAGTGACGTTGCAGTTCCTTCGACGCCGGAGATTGGCTTGGCGCACCTCGTATGAAGCTTCATCCGTTCTATCTGATCGTCGACGATGTGTCGTGGCTGAGTCGATTGCTGCCCGTGGGCGTGAAGCTGGTTCAACTGCGGATCAAAGATCGGTCGGACGAGGACATTCGAGAGCAAGTGGTCACGGCCAAGGGGCTGTGCGCGCGGGCAGGGGCGTGCTTGATCGTCAATGACTACTGGCGGATCGCGCTCGATGAGGGGTGTGATTTCGTGCATCTCGGGCAGGCGGATCTGGATGAGGCTGATGTGCCGGCATTGAAGCGGGCAGGGGTGCGCATCGGCATCAGCACTCATAGTCACGAGGAGCTGGAGCGGGCGCTCACGTTCAGTCCTGACTACATAGCGCTCGGGCCGATCTATCCGACGACATTGAAAGTGATGCCCTGGGCGCCGCAGGGCCTCGAGCGGATCGCGGAGTGGAAACGTCGGATCGCGCCGATCCCGCTGGTCGCCATCGGTGGGGTTACGGTCGAGCGGCTGCCGGGTGTTTTCAAAGCCGGGGCTGATAGTGCCGCCGTGGTTTCGGATGTTCTGCGGCACGCGACGCCGGAAGTCAGGGCCAGTGAATGGATTGCGGCCACGCGCGAGGCAGCGCTTTGAGCGATGCGCCGCACGTGCTCGTCATCGCTGGTACCGACTCTAGCGGCGGCGCCGGCTTGGTCCGAGACGTTCAGGTCATCACCGAACTTGGCGCTCGCGTATCGTGTGTGGTCACTGCCGTAACGGCGCAAACAAATCTCCGCGTTGAGGCCTCATGCGTGCTTTCGCCAGAGTTGGTGAGGCAACAGCTGAGCGCGGCTCTGCGTTCGCACGACATCCGCGCGATCAAGATCGGCATGCTTGGCAACGGCGCCATCGTGCGTGCGGTACTCGATGAGTTGCCTGACCGATCTCGCGCCCCGATCATCGTAGACCCCGTGCTGTGTTCCTCCTCTGGCGCGGCACTGCTCGATCCGGAGGGCGTGCAGCTGGTCCGAGATCAGCTGCTGTCGCGATGCACGCTGATGACTCCGAACTTTTTTGAAGCCGGTGCGTTGCTGGGTGAGCCGATTGCGCGAACCAACGCTGAGCAGGCCGAACAGGCGCAAGCCTTACTTCGCTTCGGCTCGGAGGGCGTTCTTCTCAAGGGCGGACACGGAACAGATGCCGATTCTGTGGACGTGCTCTTAACGCAAGCCGGGCCGCCGGTTTTCCTGCGAGCTCCGCGCCTGAACGTAACCATGCGCGGCACCGGATGCGCCCTCAGTTCGGCCATTGCAGCGCTGATGGCGGCGGGGGCAACCCTGGAATCCGCTTGTCAACGCGCCAAGGGATACGTTTACGACCAGCTCTTGCCCCTGAGGCCATCCAGCTGACCCAACCACATCGGCTATAGTGCCGCGATGACTTCTCCCTCTTTCGACGCACCGGCAGGTCGAATCATCGGCTGGCGCGATGGGCGTGTGATCCGTGCGACGGGTATCCGTTATGCACGTGCCACGCGCTTTCAGCCGCCGACACCGGAGCCCGCTTCGACGACCAGTATTCAAGCGACCGAGTGGGCGCCTGCTTGCGCGCAAGCCGACCATCCGTTCGGCATGGGGCTGATGAAATCATCGGTACGCACCCTCGCATCGACCGAAGATTGTCTACGCCTATCTATCACGCTGCCGGACTCCATTGCGCCCGGCGATCGTCGCCCCGTGATGGTGTGGATCCACGGCGGCTCTTATGTGTTCGGCGCCGGTGACGCGGCGATCTACGACGCTCGTGCCCTGGTGGAGGAGCAAAACGTCATTGTCGTTTCGGTTACCTATCGTCTGGGATTGCTCGGATTTCTCGGGGGTGCCGGCGGCCGCGCCGCGAACGTGGGGCTGCTCGACATCATCGAAGCACTCCGTTGGGTGCAGGCAAACATCGCGGCATTCGGTGGCGATGCGGACAACGTCACTTTGTTCGGTCAGTCCGCAGGCGGTGATGCGATCGCTCACTTGATGATCGCGGACGGCGCACAGGATCTGTTCCGGCGCGCCATTATTCAAAGCGCGCCGCTGGGTATCAGCCTCGGTCGTCGCAAGATGTCCGAAGCGATGATGAAGATCGCCGCGCAGGTTGCTCACGATGCGTCCGCCGACGACGTGATCGCCGCGCAGGCGTCGGTCGTCACGGCCTCGCAAGGATTTGGCTGGCCGGCGAGCATGCCATTCGGCACGCAGTACGGACATCATCCATTGCCGCCCGAGGAACACGTCGACTCCGCTTGGTCGCGATGTGCGAGTCGATTCGACGTGCTCATTGGTTGGACGGCGGAAGAGGGCTCGTTCTTCATTCCGCTCATGGAGCCGCTGAAAAATCTCGCGACCGTGCCGGTGCTCGGCAGTGCAGTCCGCCGCTTGGTTGTCAGCACGATCACGCGCAAGGTCTACGCGACTGCGGCCGATCGCTTCGCGAAGCGTCACGCCCAAGCGGGCGGCCGTGCCTACACTTATAAAATCCACTGGGGATCCAAGACGAACCAGCTGGGTGCGACCCATGCCATCGATCTGCCGCTGCTGTTCGGTGACGAGCAGATCTGGCAGGACGCGGACTTGATCGCAGGTCTCGAGTGGCCTGAGGTGCACGCCAGTGCTCAGAAAGTCCGGGCCTTGTGGGCATTGTTTGCGAAGACCGGCGGCCTGGAGGCGGCAGTGATCGAGCCGGCGCTGGTCAGTTACCGGAAGGCGTAGCGCTACGCTCCAAATCTATAGCCGCCGGCGCGAATCCAATACTCGCTGGCTACCACCCGATGCAAGAATCAGGAGTGGTCAACTGGACCGCAGAATCCAGAGCGAGAGCAATGAAGCGAAGACTCCTGACGACTGGCATCGCCGCCGCGATCTTGTCCCTGCACTGTGCTGTCCCCGCCACCGCCCAGGCCGACGTTGCGAAACAGGGCGTCATGTTGATGAATCGAATCGGGCCGACCTCGTCCGAGCTCTACATCGCCAGCGCCGACGGTACCGGCGAGCGCAAGCTGCTGCAGGATTCCGTATTTGACTATCACCCGTCGTACTCTGCGGACGGCAAGTGGATCGTGTTCACGTCCGAGCGCGGCGGCCTCGGGCAGGCTGACATTTATCGCGTGCGTGCCGACGGCACGGGCCTCGAGCAGTTGACGAAGGATCCCGCTGTCGATGACCAGGCAACACTGTCGCCCGATGGCTCGCGCATCGCTTTCATGTCCACTCGCGGCAGTCTGAAAGCCAACATCTGGACGCTCGACATCAAGTCGGGGCAACTGCGCAATCTCACGGCGACCGCGCGGACTCAACAGGACTCGGGCAAGCCGGATGGCTTCTTCCGGCCGTCCTGGTCGCCCGATGGCAAGTGGATTGCGTTCTCGTCGGATCGCGGCACTGAGTGGCGTGGACACGATGCGCCTCACGGTTGGGAGCACACGCAAGAGTTGAGCATCTACGTGGTAGGCGCGGACGGCAAAGGCCTGCGCAAGCTGGCGACAAAGCCCGGCTATGCCCTCGGCTCGCCGAAGTGGTCGCCGGACAGCAAGCGCGTGGTGTTCTATGAAACGACCACCGAGGAAACCTGGGGTGCGCGTCGGCCGGAAGGGATTGCGAAGGTGTCGTCGCAGATCGTGTCGGTCGATATCAAGACCGGCAAGCGCATCGAACATACGTCGGGCCCCGGCTTCAAAGTCGCGCCGCAGTTCGTGAACAACAAAGACGTCGCGTATCACATCAAGGGCGGTCCGCTGGAGGGGCTGTACAACACGTCTGGCTCGGCGACGGTGAAGGCGCAGTTGCGCTCGCCGGTGTGGTCGGCGAATGGCTCGCAGGTTCTTTATGAGAAGGTGGACTTCAAGCCGCGCGCGCAGAACCTGCCGCTCTACAGCTGGGATCCGGAGTGGGAGTATCAGTACACCGATGTGTTCCCCGCGCTGTCGAACGACGGCAAGCTGGTGTACAGCGAGAAGCATCGCAACTCATCGATCGTGGTCACCGATCCAGACGGCTCGAATCGCAAGGTCGTTTTCGAAGTGTCGACGAGCGGTCTGGATTCGACGCAGACCTCGCGCGGTCTGGCTGGTGCGTTCCAGCCGGCGTGGTCGCCGGATGGTCAGTGGATCGTGTTTGGCCTGGGGCAGTGGTTCCAGGAGCGTCGCCATGGCACCGCGAAGATCATGCGCGTGCGCCGCGATGGCACGGGCCTCGAAGAGCTCACTGACGGTACGGTTCACTCCGGTTTTCCGAGCTACTCCAGCGATGGCAAGCAGGTCGTGTTCCGCGTGTACAGCGAGAAAGAGATGGGCCTGCGCATTCTCGATCTGGACACTCGCAAGGTCCGCGTGCTGACGAACGAGCCTGACAATCTGCCGGGCTGGTCGCCAGATGGCAGTGCCATTGTGTTCACGCGTCGGGTGGATGCGGTGAACTTCGATGTCTTCACCATCCGACCGGATGGCACCGACCTGAAACGGTTGACGACTTCAGGCGCCAACGACGGGCACGCGGTGTGGACCGCGGCTGGCAAACAGATCCTGTGGAACACCGGTGAGTACGGCTTCCGAGATGAAGCGTCGCTCTACGATCGCACATTCCAACCGTACGGTCAGAACTGGGCGATGAATGCCGACGGCACCGGCAAGCGCGCGCTGACCGACAGCCCGTGGGAAGATTCGATGCCGCTATACATTCCGGCGAAGTTCCTGACGCCGAGAAAATAAGTCAACGTCAGGGCAGTGAAAAGAAATCGGTCGCGCCCGATCAGTTTTCCGTGCACGCCGTTGTGTCCGCAAGCACAGCACATAGCATGTGAAGACTATTAGGCGATAGCCAAAAATCAGGGGGGCACAATGAAGACTTGGAATGCAGCACGCCACGGTGCGGCGATGCTTGCCAGCTCGTTTCTTGTGACGACGTTCGCGCAGGCACAGCAAGCATCGACTCAGCCGGAAGGCGGTCTCGAGGAAGTCATCGTCACTGCGCAGAAGCGCGAGCAGAACGCACAGGACGTGCCAATTGCGATTACCGCGCTCAGCGCCGGCGATCTCGCCGCGGCCGGCACGACGAGCACGGTCGATCTGAAATCGGTCGTTCCTTCTCTCAACATTACGACCGGCGTCGCCGGCTTCGGTATGCCTCGTCTTCGCGGCATCGGCGCCTCGGGGCAGGGACCCGGCATCGAGAATCCGGTGGCGGTCTACATTGACGATGTCTATTACGGCGCCACCTTTGGCAACATGCAGTCGCTGTTCGATACCGCGCAGGTCGTCGTTTCCAAAGGTCCGCAGGGCACGCTGTACGGTCGGAACACCACGGGCGGTCTGATTCAGATCCGCACGCGTGATCCCGAGTTCGATCTGGCGGGCAAGGTGCAGGTCGGCTATGGCAACTACGACACCGCCAATGGCGGTTTCTTTTTGACCGGCGGCCTGAGCGATTCGGTCGCGATGAGCGTCTCGGCACAGTACGACAATCGCGACAAGGGCTACGGCGTCAATCGCTTCACTGGCAACGAGGTGATGACCTCGGAGAGCTGGGCAGGCCGCGTCAAACTGCTGTGGAAAATCGGCGAGGACACGAACCTGCGGGTTTCCGTCGACACCAATGGTCGCGACGGTGCCGATCCAAGCTTCCGCAATTTCGAGCTCAACGCGCTCGGGCAGAACGTCAACACGCTCATCAGGGATGCGGGCGGCGATCCCAACTACGATATCTTTAGCGACGTCGATCCCGAGCTGCGCGCTCGCCAGAGCGGTGCGAGTGTGGTGTTCGAGCACGACTTCGGCGGCTTCTCGCTCAAGAGCGTCACTGCGTATCGCGACACGAGCCTGAGCACTTACTTCGATCCCGATGGCACGACGCAGGCGCGCCTCAGGATCTTCAACGACAACTTCGACGAACAGTTCACGCAGGAGATCGATCTGATCTCCGCCGACGATGGCCCGTTCAAATGGACCATCGGCGCGTTCTATATGTGGAACTCCGCCGGCCAGGATCCGGGCCGAACCACCGGCCTCACAACCTTCGGCGGCAATGGCTACAGCGATACCATCACCGACGTTCGGCTCAAGTCCATTTCCGGCTTCGCCGAGGGCACGTATGCGTTGACCGATGCAACCAATCTGACAGCGGGCATTCGCTACACCAACGACGAGCGCGAGTTCGAAGCGAAGACGGTGACCTTCAACGGCAACACCAACGTCCTGGCGATCAGCCCGACCATTCGTGACGGTCGAACATTCGGCGATCCGAGCTGGAAGCTGTCGATCGATCACCGCTTCTCGCCCGAGCTGATGGTCTACGCCAGCTACAACCGCGGCTTCCGCAGCGGCACGTTCGTGCCTCAGGCGTCGCCCGTGATCGCGCTCGAGCCAGAGCAGATCGACGGCTACGAGATCGGTTTGAAATCCGATCTGCTCGATCAGCGCTTGCGCCTCAACGTCTCGGGCTACTACTACGACCAGACCAATGTGCAAGTCCAGCAGGTCATTGCGGGCGTCAACAGCGTCTACAATGCCGACGGTGCGGAGATCTACGGCGCCGACGCAGACTTCATCCTGTCGGTCACCCATCGCTTCCGCCTGTTTGGTGGCGTCGGCTGGACGGATGCCACTTACACGAACTTCACCAATGCGATCATCTCGGTTCCGTACCCATTGCCGGCCGGCTTCGTGATTCCGCCAGGGCAAACTTGCCTCGGCACGTTTGGAAGTCCGGCCGCACAGCTCGGCGGCAACTGTCTCATACGCGGCGATGGCTCGGGAAACAAGCTGCAGAACACGCCGGAGCTGACCGCCAACCTTGGCGGCAGCCTTGAGATTCCAACGGGCATTGGCACGTTCACGCTAGCGGCCAACTACTATTACAACGACGGCTTCGTCGCCACCGCCGACGAGCGCGTTGCGCAGGGTAGTTACAGTCTGATTGATGCATCCGTCACGTGGCGCGATGTGAGTCAACGGATGTATGTGCGGCTGTGGGGGAACAATCTGAGCGAGGAGTTCTATCGGACTCAGCTCAGCGCCACGAACTCCGGCGATAACGGGACTCCGGGTGCGCCGCGCACGTATGGGGTGACCCTGGGCATGGAGTTCTAGTATCGCCTGAGCCCATGATGTCCGAGCGATTGTGCGGGCGGCGTTAGTGCCGCCCGCTTGTGCTGTGCCCGTTATCGGGTCGAGTGCTGGCTGGAAGGGGTTCTTGTTGGCTACGATCGCCCCGGAAACTCCCAAGGCGAGGAGGGTGGCGGCATGGGCACTGCGGATGAGGCGGCTACGATCCACCAGAGTCCAGATTTCGAAGCGACGCTTCAATTACTACGGAGCGCTGATCTGCCGATCTCGGATCTGACCGAGACACACATGCGCCACTTCTTTTATCTCGGCCCGCCGAAGGTGCCGGTAGGGCTGGTCGGTGTCGAATTCCACGATTCGGACGCCTTGTTGCGGTCGCTGGTCGTTGCGCCTGAGAGTCGCTCTCGCGGTGCCGGCACTCAGTTGGTGGAGCACGCTGAGACATACGCTCGTGATCACGGTGCGGTCGCCATCTACATCCTAACGACGACCGCGGAGCGATTCTTTCGTGCTCGCGGCTATGTCACCGCGTCTCGCGAGCATGCCCCGGTGGCGATCAAGGGGACGGCTGAGTTCTCGTCGTTGTGCCCGGCGAGCTCGGTGTTTCTTTCGAAACGGCTCTAAGTATCGTGCGGCCGTACCATGGCACTGATGTCAAGCAAGCTTGACAATTTGTCAGCCCGGCCATACAGTGATCCATGTAAAGCAACCTTGACAACGCACGGAGGGCGATTACCCAATGAGCGGCTCAATGGATTCCAGTGCCGACACGGCGACCTGGTGGCAGGCGGCCTTGATGATTCGCGGCCAGACCAAGGCCGAGCAACGAAACATTCGGTCCGTATGGATGTGGTGTTTGGTCTGGTTGGCCGGCGTTGTCGCCGTGACGACTGCGCTCGAAGCGTTTCCGCGGCTGCCAGCCTGGCTCGGCGGGTTGTTGGCCATCATTCCTATCGCTCTCAGCATTCCCGCGCTGCTCGCAAACATTCGGTTCATTCGCGAAGCCGATGAATTCATGCGAAAGGTGCAGCTCCAGGGCATAGCAATCGGCTTCGCTGCGGGCTTTGTTTTTTGCATGGGCTATCAGGTGCTCGAGCGCGCGGGTGCTCCGCACTTGTCGATGATATTTGCGACAGCGCCGCTCGGCATCGGCTGGGCAATTGGTTCTTTCATCGTCGCATACCGGCACCGATGAAGAATCGGTTGCGCGTCTTACGGGCCGAGCGGCAGTGGTCTCAGGCAGACCTTGCTGCACGTACCGAGGTTTCGCGGCAAACGATCAACGCTCTGGAGACCGGGAAGTACGATCCGAGTCTGCCGCTGGCGTTCAAGATCGCTGCCGTTTTCGGAAAGCCGATTGAGGAGATTTTCGAGCCTGGTGACGAAGCGAGTAGCCAACCGTAGTGTCTTGATCATGGCGACTTCGGCAGGGGTTGGTTGTTCTTGCAGTCTGGGTGAGGTCGCAACGCACCGCTCATATCGAGTGCTATTCTAGCCGTCCGGTTGCTCAATCGAAGCTCCACATGAGCGCTCGTATTCAGGGCTTCAAGCTTTCGCGCGCGAATCGGTCAGGTCGGTCGCCTGCGTGCCTGAGGCTGCTGGCATCAGATGAGGTAGGATTTGATGAGTTTCCGGTGTCGGCAAAAACTATTCGGGACCCTGTCGACAATCCTGCTTCTGGCGGGAGCGTGTCTGCCATGCTCCGTATCTGCCCAAGCGGGAGACTATGATCATAAAGTGACGATCACGTCGCCAGCGGAAGTCGCCGCCCGCCGTTCGCAGCTCATTCGATACATCTGGGGCACCAGCAGTCTTCCCGCTGGTCCGCCGTCGCGCGTCGTCCTCAACGACAATCCGCCGACGTCAGGTCTGCATCACCTTGCGCGCGCCGATACTCTGGAAATAACGATGGCGCTCGGCGAAAAGGGATACGCGCACCACCTGACTCCGAAACGTCCGAACAAAAAGCTGATCATTTATTCTGAGGGACATGACGATAACTTCGAGGGGACGCATGATGGTCGAATGATCGACGAGATACTGCGCAACGGCTACTCGGTCCTGCTCGTCTACATGCCCCACATGGCATATTTCACGTCCAAGGAGCTCGGAGTCGTTGCGAACTCCGTCTTCCGTAATAATCCCAGCATTCTCAGCCACGACCAGATGTTCGCCAAGCTCTCACCGGCGAGCGGCAGTGTGCTGCAGTTTTTCCTCGAACCGGTTGCGGTGTCGCTCAATTACCTGCGGCAGCATTGGCAGAATGACGGATTTCCAAAGTACACCGACTTCGGCATGGCCGGCCTCTCCGGTGGTGGCTGGGCGACCACGGTCTACGCCGCCATCGACCCGAGCATCCGGGTAAGCGTTCCCATTGCGGGGTCGCTGCCTCGCTATCTGAGTTCGCCGTCTGCCAGCGGCGACGCAGAGCAGTTGGTCCCCGGCTTCTACTCGATTGCCGGATATCTCGATCTCTACCTGCTCGGCTCTTACGAGCCCGGCCGCTCGCAGGTGCAAGTGCTGAACCGTCGCGACACCTGCTGCTTTGGCGAGGACCAGTTCTACAAAGCCAACGTTACTCGCAAGACGAGTTGGTCAAAGGCCGTCCGTACGTACGAGCGGGAAGTGCGCAAGCGGCGGCCGGCCCGTGGCGGCCGCTTTCGTGTTGAGATCGATGAGTCCGCGACTTTTCATGAGGTATCCCTGAATACTGTGATCAAGCGGATTGTTGGAGAGATGAACCGCAGCCGACGTGCCTCTTGAATAGATCAAGGGCGAAGCCGATGTGATCGTCACTTGATCGACCGGCGCCCGTACCGAATGTCCGGGGTTGCTTATCGCGTCGGCACTGTCGATCTGAACGGCGTCGTCGTGCAGACTATCTAACTTGAGACCCCCGGTAAGCCGGGGGGCTGTGGCACAGGCTTGCGGAACTCTAAAGCTCGACGGGTATGCAACTGTTCAGCTGCACCGCAGACGAAGAACGACTCACGGACGGCCTGCTGGCAACGTCTGCATGAAATTCCTGCCACTCATCTGGTCTGGGATCTGGCGCAAACCCGGCCGAACCATTCTCACTGTCCTGCAAGTGGTCGTGGCCTTCGCCCTGTTCGGGGTCTTGCAGGGAATGAAAACGGGCGTGTCGGAGGCCGTCGCCAGAGCGCGGGGTGATGTGCTTTTCGTGGCTCCAGCGGCTTTCGGCGGAGCGCCTCTGCGCCGGGCTGATGTCGAGCGCCTCAAGTCGATTCCCGGCGTGAAGACCGTTGCGTTCGCCGACGGATTGCTCGGGACATATCAGAAGCCTACTCAGCCGGTGTACGTGCTGGCGGTCGAAAGCAGTGACGTGTGGTTGACGCTCATCCCGGAGGTCTTCTACATCGGCCCAAAGGATCTCGACGCTCTTCGTGCCACGCGCACCGGCGTGCTAATCAATGCCGATATCGCCAAGAAATACGGATGGCGCGTCGGCGACCGCATCCCTCTCACGTCGACAACTCTGCAGACCGATGGATCCGGCGCCTGGGTGTTCGACATTGTGGGAATGTTCAGTGCTCGCGAGCTCAGCCAGGGCGGTTACATCGTCGGAAACTATGAGTACCTGGATGAAGGGCGAGCGCTCAACAAGGGCACCGTGCGCAACTTCTACGCCGTCGCCGCCGATCCGAAGCAGGCGGCGGTAGTCACTGAGGCGATCGACAACGCCTTCATGAATTCGCCGCACGAGACCAGAACAGCTTCGTTCAAGGAGCTGGCACAACAGGAGATGCAGGCGATCGGCGATCTCGATTTTGCGATCCGCTCCATCGTCAGCGCGGGACTCGTGGCGCTGCTGTTCTCACTGGCCACGATCATGATGCAGACGACTCGCGAGCGAACGCCCGAATTGGCCGTCCTCAAAACGTTGGGCTTCTCGGAGCGGGCGGTTCTGCTGTTGCTGGTAGGCGAAGCAGTAACGGTCTGCATTGCCGGGGCAATCATAGGTCTCGGGCTCGCAATGGTCGTATTCCCTTATGCCGCGAAGTTCGTGCCTGGGCTCTCGATGCCGATGGTCGTGGTTGCAGTCGGTGTGCTGGGCGCAGTAGTAGTCGCATTGCTGAGTGCTTCCGTGTCTGCGTTCCAGGCATCGAAATTGAGAATCGTCGATGCATTAGCCGGCCGATAACTCTCATGAACTTCACCAGACAGTTTTCGGCGCTGCTGCGCATGAACTTGACGGCCATCCCGCAACGCCTCGGGTTGGTGCTCACTATTGTGATTGGCGTTGCATGTGCCGTTGGAGTGCTGGTGTCGATGTTGGCGATGGGGGTCGGGGCCAGGCGGGAGGCGATGGGAAATGTGCGATCCGATCGGGTCATTCTCACGAGCATCGGCGCCCCAAGTGCACTCCAGAGCAGCATAGGAAAGGACCTCCTGCCGTTGATCTATGATCTGCCGGGCATACGTCGAAATGCAGCAGGCCGGCCGATGGCGGCTGCACAGGCACTATTGTTCACGCAGGCGCGCAAGAAAGAGACTGGCGGCCCGATGGGTTTTGCACTCACCGGCGTGACTGCCGGACATGCCGACGTACAACCGGAGTTACATCTGACCGCTGGCCGCATGTTTCAGTCAGGTCTTCATGAGCTCATTGCCAGCAACAAATGCGCTCGTCAGTTCTCGAACTTCGCGGTGGGCGATAAGCGAGCAATGCGTGGCACTGAGTGGCTGGTAGTCGGGAACTTCGATCTGGGTAGCAGCGAGGGAGCGTGTGTCGTCATCGCCGATGCGGAAACCCTCCTGTCGGCATTTCGGATAGCCGCTTACAACCAGGTCATTGTGTTACTGCAGTCCCCCGAAGCATTCAGCCAACTCACCGACGCGCTCGAGGCAGATCCGACCCTGCGGGTCGAAGCCAAGCGCGAAGCCGAAGTAGCCGAACGGAACATGAAACGTTTCAACGGCATGCTCAATTTCGTCGCTTACTTCATCGGCGCCATCATGGCCGTGGCGGCGACCATTGGCGCTGCCAATTCGTTATATGCAATCGTCGATAGCCGCCGCCGTGAGCTGGCGACCTTGTGTGCCCTGGGATTCACGCCAGGGCCAATCATCACATCTATCCTGGCCGAATCCATTCTTCTGGCATTGCCCGGCGCCTTCATCGGCGTGGGGCTCGCCTGGTTGCTCTTTAACGGCTTCACCGCCAGTCCATTTGGCTTCAGCTTTCAACTCGCGGTCACAGCGCCGATCGCCGGGCTTGGCATCGCATGGGCACTCGGCATGGGTCTCGTCGGCGGCTTGCTGCCCGCGTTGAAGGCGGCTCGCATGCCGGTGACAACGGCGTTGCGCGCAAGCTAGGCGGCGCCAGCGGCCAGTGCCTGATCGAGATCCCTGATTAGGCTTGCGCACCTCGGTGGAGGGCGCAAAGGTTCTCGTGATCGTAGGCGGCCGCTAGCCTATCAAGCGGCCGCTTCCGGCCAGGAGCAGACTTAATAGTTACGGCGGTTTCGGCCCGGAGCGGACGTCGACTCAAGTTTGGTAGAGAGGGCCATCATCGTCGCTGGCCGACACAGGCCGACGCTCGAGTGCGCGCACGGGATGATAGTATTCCGCAGGCCACACACTATCTGGAGCGGCCGAGCCACCGCAATGCTGAGAAGAATCGTTGCACTTGTTGGGTCGATTTTAGGTGTGCCCGCGAGCTCACACGGCGCACAGATCGACTCCAGCGAGCAAACGTACACGATCGAACGGGCGCCGTTGCAACCAGAAGCGCGCGTGAGAGCGTTCATTGCGGACTATCATCGGGCGCACTCTCTTCTCGGCACAAAGGAAGTCAAGGAGCAATTTGAGCGCTGGGAGCGGCTGGTCGAGAAATTGGACGAGGCGCATTTTCTCGATCATGAGGGGCGCGAGCTCGCCGGCGTGATCCACGGTAAATCTCCGCACACGCTCGCGGGCGAGCCGATCGTCAGCGTCAAGCGTATTGCAGATCGCGTGTTCGTTGAAACTCGTCTCGAAGAAAAGTACCTGACCAGGTTCTTCGAGTACGAGTTGTGTGAGGTGGATGTCGGCAACTGGAAGATTCTGAGGCTTCGTGAATTCCTGGATCCGGCGGACGCTCCGTTCATGACGGAGAGAGAAATGCCGCGATTCGAACATCCGCAAGTGCATCCACTGCAGCGGCTTTCCGCCGAAGATGCTGATTTCGACGGAAACCGGATCTTTGCCTCCGGCAAGTCAGTCGAGCTCGATGGAAAAGTCAGCTCCATCGATGTAAGAGAAGTAGGTTTTCTGAACGTCACTACGGGAGTTCTGGTCGTGGGAGACTTCGGCTACAGTCCCCGCGTACTTTCCCCTGTAGGCCAACGGGTACCGCCAGGCCGTTACCTCACAGAAGTAGCGGTTGCTTTCGAGCGTAATGCAGCGTTGCGCGTCCGATTCTCGGAGCATCGAGTGGTGGCTTGGCATCCGGCCGACATGGGGGACGGTGGGCACGGCGTTGGAGTGGATGCAGGTAACGTCGCCGTAATGGACCTTGCGGCCCTCATGACACTGAAGTCCCGAGATAAGGAGCGCGCATTCGAAGTTTATGCGCGTGCCGACCAATGCCCCAACTCCATGATGCTCACGCTGATCCAACCGAACGACACTACAATCGCGGATTCCGGTTGGGGAGATGGGAGGTATCCTGCGTATTGGGGAGTCGATGCCAACGGTAAACCAGCCGTGCTGGTCGTAGATTTTCTGTTGCTGCCGCGATCGTAAGAATGACTGCACTTCGGTAAGTCGCAGATCACCAAAGTCTTGGCTGGCGGGTGTCTGCTCTCGGGCCGGTAAGCGACCCAACGGACGCGCACCGCTGTTGCGGCGAGTCGCCACCGAACTCTTCCTTCACCATGTTGCTGGAGCGTACGGTTGCGCCAACCGCCTTGTGTATGTAAGTCTTGTTTATCGGGCTAGCGACTCTGAAGCCACGCTTCGGCGGCAGGTTTCACGGGGCGAGTAGACGCCACTACTCGCGCAAGGAGTGTTTTCCATGGGATGGCTTTCTCGCGACACTTACGGGCGCCAATGGTGACTATGGCACGCTCCAGGTGCTCTCTTTCACTAGGACTGACGCTGAAGTTGGGGATCGAGTACAGGATGTACAGATAGTCCGCATCCAGCCAGAAATCAAGATCATAGAATAGGGCCGCACTCCCGAACTGTCCCAGAGTTCCATTGGACCATTTCTTCAGTCTGCGTTCGAAGTCCCGAATTTCTTCGCCAGTGAGCGGGCCTTCGACAGAGATATAGGTGTCTGGGGGTATCCCGAAGCGCTTCCTTGCGTTCCCTCCCCAAGCCTGCATGCGCTGCTCGAACGCTGCGTCATCAAAATCGTCGTCGTCTTGGTTGGGGTCCGTTTTGACTTCTTCCTGGATCTTCAAATCGAATGCTTTGAAGTACGCGGCGATCTGACTGAAATTCATCAAGGATCGATACGTGAGCGATCTTACATCGGCGCGTTCCTCAAAGAACTGTTGGATCGCCACGCTCGCGTCCTGGTCGCTTCGAGCATTCAAAGCCTGTTTTATCTTTTCAATCGCGTGAGGAATCCCTCGGGCCGACGAAATCGCTATCTTGTCTGAAATAAGCGGTGAATATGCCGCCACTGCATCGCGATCGATGTTATGCCAGATTGGAACTATCAACTTTCCATCCGTCACTTCCTGCCCCGTCAGTGCCGCAAGCTCCATCTGCGGCCAGTTCTTTTCAAAGAATGAGGGGCTCAAGACGACGATTCCCGCACCGGATCGAGCCAGTCCCTCATCGATGGAGCGTCGAAGGCTGTTGCCGGGCGCAAGAGCGATCTCGTCGTACCAAACTTTATAGCCTTGTGACATCAATCCATTGGCAAGGGCGTCCACAAAGGGAGTTCGGTCTTCGCTGGCATAGCTGATGAACAGATCCCATTTCACCCGGCCTTTGCTCCAGCTGCGTTTCATTAAGCGCACCAGTACGTCTTAAGTAGGGCGTGGATCTCGCGGCCGCGCAGTGCACCGAGGTGCGCCGGTTTCGGCAAGTCCGAAGCTAAGAGAGTCTACCAATTCACCGCGGAAATTTCGATTCAACGCGGGCGGTTTGTATCTGAGTGTCGACCGGCCGGCGTCGCAGTCCTGCCTCTGGTGGCGTGTGCCCCTCGGCGGTTGGGCGAGCGGGGTGGTCACCCGTGCGCTTTGCACTTCAAGCATTGTGCACGCAAGGCTCTTTCGAGTCCCGCCATATGCCAGTGGAATTGGGCCAAGTGGTCGTGGTGCCTTGAGGCTGCGTGGAATGATCTGCGAGAGCTCCAGGGCGCGCCCCATGGCCGTCCCGACCCAAAACGGACATAACAACTATGGTAAATCCACAAGCGGCCCCCGCTGGGGGCAGCTCAAGAAATAGATAGTCACAGAGCAAGTTCGTACCCATGTCTATCCGTCGCGACTCTGTTTTCGAATCGACGGGACTTGCGGAGCTCGATGGCGCGCGTGCGGCACGAGGCCCCGGCTAGTACGAACTGGATCTCTGCAAAAGCCTCGAGCCTTGCCTAGGCGTTCGCGAGAGCACCTGGTCGGAGTGTCGGTAGGGGCTACAGCAGTTCAAAAATGCTGGTTGTTTCCGCTCGGAGCATGTGATCTGATTAGTTACAAACAAGAGGCATGGGCTGCAATACAAAAAAACAAGTGGAGGGCTGGGGAGCCCATGGATAAGAAGCTTAAGCACTTAGATTATATTCAGCAGGCGATCAATCGGCTGGCTTCGAATCTGTTCCTTCTAAAGGGATGGACTGTCACGCTTATTGCTGCCCTGTTCGCGCTGGCTTCTAAGGACGCAAAGCCTGTGTATGCACTAATCGCTTACATCCCCGCGTTTATGTTCTGGCTTCTAGATGCGTACTTTCTTTCGCAGGAGCGACGATTTCGGTCTCTATACGATCACGTTCGCGTGACGGAGGAGCATGATATTGATTTTTCAATGAATACCGAGCCATACAAGAACGAAGTGAGAAACGGATTCTGGCACGCGTTCTGGTCTACGACGCTGCGGCTATATTACGGCGCGTTAATCGCGACGATGGTGATTGTGATGATTTTGCTAAAGGGTTGAATATGCCTTCTACGGCAAAAATTCCGGTGTTCTATAGTTTTCACTTCGCCAATGACGTCTTCCGGGTCCAGCAAGTTAGAAACATGGGGGTCATTGAGGATAACTCGCCTGTATCTGTCAATGAATGGGAAGAGATAAAGCGTAAGGGAGATTTGAATATTAAGAAATGGATTGACGAGAACATGGCATATCGCCGTTGTGTGGTGGTGCTTGTCGGGTCTGAAACGGCTAGTCGAAAATGGGTCAGATACGAGATAAAGAAGGCGTATGACTCCGGCAAGGGGCTATTCGGGGTCTACATCCACAACTTAAAGGATCCGCGCAACGGCGCATCGATAAGAGGGGCCAATCCATTCGATAATTTTACGATCAACAATGGCCAACAAAAACTGTCGAGCGTGATTCAATGCTATGACCCAGGTTACGATGCGTACCGGGGGATTGCCTCTAGCATGTCGGGCTGGGTAGCTGCGGCCATCGCTCAAGCAAAATATCGATAAAGGGGCGAAGAGCGTGCAGGAATCGATTGCAGTTTGGAGTGATCCACGCGTTTGGATCAGCATCGTCGCTGCCACGGGAACGATGGGGGCAGTTATCGTGGCGCTCTTCCTGCGAGAGTTGCGAGCGATAATTCGGCCACCAAAACTCCATGTGGAATTGGCGCGTGAGAATGGATTGCCGATCACCGCGCACTTGATTCCGCCAGGGCAAGTGGTACCAGCCGAACTCGCACCGGAGAAATCGCGCTATTACCATTTGAAGGTGAGTAATCCTCGGCGTAAGGCTGATGCGGTAAATGGTGTCAGTGTCACACTTCTCCATGTGGAGCGTAGGGGGCAGGATGGGCAGTATCATTCCACCTGGAAGGGTGATGTTCCGATGGTATGGCGAAATGAGCTGCCCGACAGCAACGGCGAGAAGAAAATCGTGGGAACTTGGGCAGAGTCCGACCTCTGCAGTGTTGCGCGAGACAAGTCTCTAACGCTTCACGTCAAGATAAGGCCTAACGATCTGCAGTGGCGTTACGCGGTTGACGAGACTATGCCAGTAGATTTGATTGTGACGGTGCAGGCGCGAGGTAATGAAGCTGACTCTGATGAACGGAAATTGCGCGTCTTTTGGGACGGTCACTGGGAGGATGGGGACTTGGAGATGCGCCGGCATTTTCATGTTACGCATTTGCTTGTGAACTCCTGAGTGGACTGGAACGGCAAACCTTGCTCAGGAACGGTTTCGGCCACGGACGGCGCAGTAGGTAGCCGCAGCGGCCGTTAAGCAACTGAGAAGCCCTAATTCTTAGATTCGAAGGCGCGCGCTTGGGTTGGGGCGTCTTTGTCGGCGTAAAGACGTATAGCAAGGACTGAAGCCGATCTGAGCCTATGACGGCTTCGAGGTGGATGGGCTCGTCATCCAGCGCGCGTGCTCTTTATCATTGACGGTCGAGATTCTTTTCGTGGTCGATGTCCGCTCCTGACCGAGGCTGTGTGAATACGCCAAGCGAGATTTGCGTACGTGCGGTGCTTTAGATTTGAGGTCCGAGAACGAAAAGAATTGAACGTACAGCCGCCTGGCTCGCATTGCATCGAGCGCGCGTCGCGCCGTTCGCTAGTTTTCACACGGCCTCGACCCAAAGCGGACGTGCAACGTGCTGTGGGCAATCTGCACGGGTTGCATGCGAAGCCAATGGCGGCCGCTGCATAGCGGCGTTTTTCGCAGGCCACGGCTATTTCGATTTTGGTGATGCGGCGATCAGTTCGTCGAGAAGCGCTTCGTAAGCGCGCATGGTATTCTGCGCGAGCATAAATTCATTCAGATTGGCTTGGCGCATGTCCTCGAGCTTCAACGCAGCGGTCCCACCAAAACCGTACTGAATAGCTTTCTTTCCGGGAATCTTGACTCTCTTGTATGTCCCGTCGCTTTGCAGTTGCATCTCCGTCGCCGATACGATCTTGCGAGTCACAAGATTCGTGATGCCGCGTTCGAATCGCGGCGCAATAGTGTGGCTGGCGCGGTTCCGGAAATCACGTGTCGTTTCGCGATACGAATGACCGTCGATCAGAGTGAAACGACGTTGATATTCGGCGTAGCTCTGCCATCGAGTTCCAATGGTCGCAAGCTGCTTCTCGCGCTTGCGGCGCGTAAGAAACTCTTTATCTTCATCGAGTTTGTCGGCGTAGCCGGAGTCCGTCTGGATGTTCATCTGGTGGATGGCTGTCGTAGCGATTCTGATGAAGCGGTCACGCGTCGCGCTCGGCTGCACCATGCAGAAGAACACCGGCGCTTCGGCGCAGTACATCTGGATTGTCATCGCATCATTCTCTTTATACTTCGGAAACACGATCAACCAGGCGGCCCAGTCCGTGAGGTGCCGCCCCCATGCATTGAGGGAATTGATCGTCTCTCGCACGTCGGCGGAAATGGCTAACCCCATGAAGTGCGGCCATTCCGCCATATGCACTTTGTCGCAGATATCGTAGGGAAGCGGAAAGTCGCGTAGCGTAGGAATGCGTGCGCGTTCATCAAGGAACTCTCCAAATGCCTTCTCCAGAATTATGCGATCCATAGTGCGCGCCAATTAAATTTGGTCCAGGAGTATAACTTTGCCGCGCAATGCGAATCATTGTCTGCTCAGCAGCGGAAGTGTCTCGGGGCTCGAATGGCCAGCACTGGGAGGCAATCTAAGAACTTCAAGAAGTCGACCGGAGAGCTTTCTGCAAGCGGCGGTCCTGTTTTGACATCGGCGGCTGCGTAGCAAATTGCTGACCTTAAATTGTGCCGAGGATTTTGTCCTAACAGTCTTTGACCAAGATAACTACCAGCGTGGGAACCTGGTTGACGCGCGCCTGCTGTTGCGGCGCCGATGTATCCTGGCTGTGCGCTGCTAATGTGAACATTGCCGTCAGCTCCAGGCCGGAAAGGGAAGTAGGGCTACAGCGGCTCTCGATCCGAAGCGGACATTCGGCAAGTAGGTGCTGAAAGCATTGCTTGATCGTGTCTTTTGCGCCTGAGAACATCTGGACGCCACATGAAACCTCTGGTTCTCCTGATTCCAGTTGCGGTGTGCGGCTCGGTTGTCGCTTACGCCGATCCACGTGTCGAGCTGAGTGAAGGAATGACGACGCCGATCTCGGGGGCGCGAGTCGTGACTTTCGATGATCGCAGAGCCGAACGCTACGCGGGTGCCGGTCAAATTGTGATGGGTTCGTTCCCCAGTTCGACGCAGCCTCAGGGTGACGAGACGCCGTACTTCTCGGTCAAGCCGACTACGGCTGCGTTCGTCGCGGAACCTGGGGTTAGTTACAATTACTTCGGGCTCTACTGGGGCACGATCGATGAGTACAACGAACTGCGTTTCTTCAAAGATGGCCGCCTCATCGTCACAATCACCGGTCGCGATGTTCTACGTTTAATCTCTGCGCACGGCGCCGTTCGAGCTGGTCTGCCCAGCAGTTACGTAAACATCTACTTCGGCGTGAGATCCTATAGTCGTATCGAATTCAGAACGTCTATACCTGCTTTCGAGTCGGACAATCACGCCTTCAGCAATGTGAGGACGTCCGAGGCGGATGCGATGTAGGACCGTGCTGCTGCACGGAGGTATACGGCGCCCGTCGACTACTCGAATGGGAGCTCTTGAACGCAGCGGGCAGTGTGTTAGCGTCACCACCAGCGCGGCGCGATACGAATCCCATCCAACTTCGCGACTGTGAAGCGGGCACAGAAA
The DNA here is from genome assembly GCF_003104955.1 of Steroidobacter cummioxidans. Classification (NCBI taxonomy): domain Bacteria; kingdom Pseudomonadati; phylum Pseudomonadota; class Gammaproteobacteria; order Steroidobacterales; family Steroidobacteraceae; genus Steroidobacter; species Steroidobacter cummioxidans. Next base: position 39,867 of record NZ_LSRW01000025.1, read on the forward strand.
TAATGAGCTATGTAATCCGAGTTGCAGCGGCGATGCTGCTCGCCGCCCTGCTTGCTGCGTGCGGCGGGGGCGGCGGCGGAAGCGGGGGTGGAGGTGGAGGCGGAGGCGGTGGAGGCGGTGGATCGACACCACCTCCTCCGGGGCCGGGCGGCGGTGATCCGCCGCCACCGGGCGTTCTTCAGCCGATCAAGCTGTTGCCCCAGGGGTATCAGTACTCCGTGGCGGCCGCCGGCTCGCTGCTCGATATGGCGATGTGGCTAGGCCAGCTTGCCGCTGTGGCATTCGAGGTGCGGGACAGTCGCGATTCGCAGTTCGTGGCGTATTGCGAGTCCGGGCAGATCAGCATCGACCTGGTCGACAATGACGGCAACCTGCAGCTCAGCTCGGGCGATCGGCTGGTCATGCGCTACTCGAACTGCCTCTCGGGCGACTTCACGACCAATGGTGTTTTCAATATCGACATCCCGGCGCTGGGAATAGAAGGCGCACGCAGGCTGATTGACCTGCGACTGTCCATCGAGTCGTTCACTCAGCAGGGCGGAGGGCAGACGACGACGATCTCCGGCGGTGTCGATAACCATTGGACGGCCACGCCGGGGTCCGATCATTTCGTCATCACCGGCACACGCCTGGCGATGGGCGGCTCCCTGCAGCCGCAGCGGATCGAGAACTTCACGGTCGATTTGAGGCAGGACTACACGACTTACGAATACCGTCTCAGCTGGCGCGGCGAGGTCGCTTCGGAAGGGCTTGGCGGTACATTCCGCTTCGATACGGACAGCGAGCTGCTTGGTCAGTTGGGCCGATATCCGGAAGCCGGCGCGTGGACCCTCTACGGCGACCAGTCAGCCGTGCGCCTGGAAGAGGGCGTCAACGGCGAAACCTTATCGACCGAGGTGGGCATCGTCGCCGATTTCGATGGCGATGGTGTTTTTGAGCCTGCGGGAGGCTCATTGTTGTGGCTCACGGGTTTCTACATGGACCTGTTCGACAGCTTCCGGCCGGGTGTCGTGGTGCCCGAGAACCTGCCGACCATTCACGTGCTGAGAGGCCGCGAAGTCCCGCTGGTATCGCAGCCCTACACCGACCCGCTGGCGGACATCGTTGTCGATTCGAGCCGCGACATGCTCTACGCCAGTGCGCCGCTCGACAACGAAGTCGTAGCGGTCTCAACATCCACCTATCACGTCACTGATCGCATTCCGATCGGCTCGGCGCCGAAGGGGCTGTATCTGCCCGCCGACCGGTCCGAGCTGTTCGTCACATTGAATAGAGGCGGTGCCGTCGGGCGCTTGAATCCCGAGACCGGCGACTTCTATCGAATGGACTCTGCGGTCGCCAACAACTCCAGCGCTCCCGAAGTCATTTTCGGGGCGGGCGACACGGTGTACGTGACCTCATTTCCTTCGCGGACCCGTGAAGGTCTGGCGCCGAGCTACTACGCGCGGGGCTCGCGCGACACGAACGTCGTCGAGCGGCTTTCAGAGTCAGTGTTGCCAGAAATGCGCGCGCCGATGGAGTTGACCATCGACGGTCGCTATCTGTTTTTACGTTGGATCGCAACGGCAACGACACCCGGCTCGTCAAGCGCGATATGTCGCTGCCGAACACACCAGTCATCGCCTCGCGAACCTTCACGTACATGGTCAACGAGAAGTTCAGACTGAACCCGGATGGCCAGACGCTGGTCCTTGCCAGCGGCGAGGTGCTGCGCACGACCGACTTCGCTCAGGTGGCCACCGTGCAGGGCCACGACGCCATCGGCTTCAACGACGACGGCTCGCAGATGGTGGCGCTCTTCGGTCATTCGCTGATCGTTTACGATGCCCAGAGGTACATCACGACGCGGACCTTCTGGCCCGACTGCGTGCAATCGTCCTCGCAGGCGAAGCAGATCGTGTATGTGGCCGCACACGATCAGTGGGTCGCGAAGTACGACAACAAGATCTGCGCGCTCTCGATCAACAATCGACTCAACCCGCCTGGCCAGGAAGGAAGTCCTACGCCGCCGGTGCCACTGCAGCCTGTCTCCCTGCCGGTGACCACGCAGGTCGTGTTCACGCCGCTGAACCAGGGCGGCACCACGATCCTTGCGGCGGAAATCGATCGGCAACGCGGCGTGCTGTATCTCGGCGGCAGACGCAATATGGCGGGCGAAGTGGCCGTGCTCTCGCTCGCGGATCTGTCGACGATCGCGACGATTCCGCTGCCGTCGATTCGCGAACCGCTGAGTCTCGCCCTGAATGACGCGGGCGATCGTTTGTACGTAAATCAGGACGGCGACGGCCATCGCCTCGAAGTCGTCAACACATTGACCCATTCGCTGCTGGCGCCATTGGCGTATCCAACGGATCTGTTCGGCACGGGCTACGGGCTGATGGACGCAAAATGGATCGGGAACGACAAGCTGCTGATGACGACCCGAAGCAACGGCGAGCTGGTCACGATGGCCACCCTCGACGTTCTGACGGGTACTGGGGTGCGTATCGCGGACGGTGCAGCGCGCTTCTCGCCAGGGCAGAAGTTGTTCATCTCTTCCGATCGAACGACGGCGATTACGAACGGCTTCCTCAACCAGACTGGATCGCGGCTCGAACGCATCGATCTGACGCAGCCAATTCCCCGCGTCGTCGGAACACGAGCCAATGACGAGCTCGATGGCGCTACGTTCGGAATGTTCGGCCCCGGCGACGACTTGATGTATTTCTCCGGCGGCATCGTCGTGAATCCCCAAACTTTGATGCTGGCGGGCTTCACCGGCGAAGGAATGCAGATTCCGACGCCGGATGGTTCAACTGTGTACGTGCTGAATAGGACGCGCGAGACGTTGAGCGTCTTCGATGCCCGGACATATCAACTGCGTGCTCTGTACTCCGTGACTGGTTGCTTTGGTCAAACGGTGTTTGCGCAGCTCGGAACAAACTCGCGGGATATTGTCTGGACGGCGGGCGCGGGCGTTTGTCGGGTGACGGTGCCGTAGGCATGCGAGAAGCTAGGAAGTAGCAGATCGCAAGAACTCGTCACATCTTGGGTTGTGTCGCGTTTCTCGGGTTTCTCGTGGGCTGCGGCGTTGGAGGGGGAGATAACGGTGGTACCGCGCCAACGTCCTATTCCCGCTCGGCCGGAAGAGCGACAGGTTTGGAAGGCTTGCGCTTCGCATCTTGCTCGGCGAGCTGGGCTGGCGTGAGCAAATATGTATCTAAGATTCTGCGCGCGATGGGCCCAGCGAACCCCGAGCCGGCGCCCGGCGCATTTTCGACAACGACGGCAACCGCAATCTTCGGCGCATCGGCCGGCGCGAACGCCACAAAAAGTGCGTGATCGCGCAGATGCTCTGCCAGCTCATGCACCTTGCGCATGCGCTCGGTGATCGCGACCGTGAAGACCTGCGCGGTGCCGCTCTTGCCCGCCATTTTGTAGGTAGGCAAGGGGGAGAGCGCGTTCCGGGCGGTGCCGAAGGGCGCATTGACTACATCAACCATGCCGGCGATCGCGAAATCCCATGCCGCGGGATCTGTTGTTACGACCGGCGGCAAGGCAACCGGCGGCAACTCACGGCTCTGTCCCGTGCGGACGTCCCGAATGGCTCGGACCATTCGCGGCTTATAGCTTGCGCCTCGAGCGGACAGGGTTGCGGTCGCATGGGCCAGCTGCAGCGGCGTCAGCAACATTTGTCCTTGACCGATTCCGACACTGATGGTGTCGCCTGGAAACCAGACCTGCAGCTCCGGTCGCTTGTACGCGCGCTTTTTCCATTCGGTCGAGGGCAAAATCCCCAATCGCTCGCCTTCGATGTCGATGCCTGTGGCACTGCCCACGCCAAATCGAGATAGGAATGCAGCCATCCGATCGATGCCCATCGATCTGGCGATATCGAAGAAGTACACATCACACGAAGTCGCGATGGCTTTCTCCAGATCGACGCTGCCATGCCCGCCTTTTTTCCAGTCACGGCGCGCACGGCCATAGCCCGGCGCCGACCACATTCCTCGGCAGTAGCGAGTGTCATGTGGCGTGACGACTCCATACTCGAGCGCCGCGAGTGCGAACAACGGCTTGATCGTTGAGCCTGGCGGGTAAACGCCCCGCAGCGCCCGGTCATACATCGGTCGGGCAGGATCTTCCGTCAGTGCCAGATACTGGGGGCGAGTCAAACCCCGCGCAAACAGATTCGGATCGAAGGCCGGCGTACTCACAAATGCCAAGACATCGCCATTGGTGGGATCAATAGCTACGGCGGCGCCTCGCTGTCCGCGCAAGGCCTCCTCGGCGGCTTGCTGGACACGTAGATCCAGTGTCAGGATCAGATCGTTCCCTGCAATGGGTTGCCGTGTTTCTAGCGGTGCGTCGGCTCGCCCGATCCGCTCGACGCGACGTCCCTGGGCGTTGACCAGTAACTGCCTGACGCCCGGATAGCCGTGCAATTCGCTCTCATAAGCGCGCTCGACGCCGCTTTTGCCAGTCAGTGCCGTGCCCGCATAGCGAGCCATGTCCAGATTCTTCTCGTCCTCTTCGCTTATCGCCGCCACATAACCGAGGGCGTGAACACTGCTACTGCCCAATGGGTAGTAGCGGGTCAAGCGGGGCACGATTTCGACGCCCGGAAAGTGGTGCCGACGTGCGGCAAAACGCGCCAGTTCAACCTCCGTCAGCTGTAGCTTGATTGGTACCGAGTCGAACGAGCGGCGGCCGCGAATGTCCTTGCGAATGCGCGCAATGTCGGCGCCATCGATCAAGTTCATCTCAGCCAATCCCGCGAGCGTGGCATCGAGATCCGGCACCTGCTCTCGTGTCACCTCGAGCTGGAACGAGGGCGTGTTGGTCGCCAGTGGCAGACCGTTGCGGTCCAGAATCAAGCCTCGGTTCGCAGGTATGGGTTCCACTCGGATCCGATTGCCCTGAGACTCACCGACGTAGTAGTCGTAGCGGACCACCTGCAACCAGACCAAGCGCGCGATGACCGCGCCGAGCGCGAGCGTCATGATGATCGCGGCGATCATCGCCCGCTGCTCAAAGAGCTCCTGCTCCGCTCGGAGATCCTTCAGCCGAATCGAGCTATGCATCTGTGCGCCCAACTTGGGATCGTTCAATCCTGCCTGCGTGGTCCATGTGTAGCGTCCGTCTGAGCAGGGGCCGCCGCTATATTATTAGGTTTCGGCTTTCCTGGCGCGGCATGTTTGTTTAATAACTTCTATTTATCTCTTGTTGTCTAGCCGACGCTACCGCAGTACGCTCCCGGCTAGCTGCCAAAGCGGCCTCGAGAAGCACCCGCGATAGTAACCATAACAGGCACGACAAGGGAGTGAGTCATGTCGAATCTGGTGCGTACGCTAGCCTTTCTGCTGGCGATTCCGGTCGTGGGATATCTTGTTGCGGCAGGCATCTTGTGGGACTTGAACGGCGATGCGCAGAGGGCCAGCGGGCAGACGTTCGAGGCGCTCTGTGAGGTGCGAGCCGAAATCAACAACGCCGATCTGAATTCGGCGTGTGACGAAATAGCCTCGGTCCAGATGCTCAGAACAGTGAGCCTCTGGTGTGCGCTCATAGGTGTCGCCTTGCCGCTGCTCGCGTTCTTGGGAGCCAGGTACGCTGGAAACAACCGGGACCGCCTGGCGAGCGTGTTTCGGCCACTCGTGGCGGTCACAGTCGCGGTTCTCGCGGGGCTGGTGCTCGTCGAGGCCGGCGTGCTCGCTTTCGCAGCCTATGAGGGCGAAAGCTATCTCATCGGGCGCGTGCATTTCTTCATCATTGGCTGTGTGGCGCTGGGCGGCCTTCTGGGTGCTTTCCAGCTGGCTGCCAGTGCATTTTCCTTCGCCAAGCCGGTGTCGTTTCCGGTCCTTGGAAAGCGCGTTACACAGGATCAAGCGCCGCAGATGTTTGCTGAGATCGAGGCCACGGCTCGGCAGATCGGCGCTCGGATTCCAGACAACGTGGTGGTAGGCCTCGACACCACCTTCTTCGCGACAAGCGCGACGGTTCACCTGATCGGCGAGCAAGTGCCTCTTCAGGGAGAGACGCTCTTTATTTCAGCGCCGCTCGCCAGAATTTTGAATCGCGAGGAGCTGGCATCCGTCATCGGTCACGAGCTCGGTCACTTCAGCGGTCGGGACACCGCATACAGTTTGCGATTCGCACCGGTGTACGCCGGGCTGGGATCTTCGCTTCAGGCGGTATCGACCGCCGATGACGAGGGGGCGCTGGGGCTGGCGAAACTTCCGGCACTTGCACTGCTCGGATACGTGCATGGTCTCTTTCAGGAAAGTGAGGCCGGAGTCAGTCGTGAGCGCGAGCTTGCGGCCGATCAGTCTGGGGCGAAGGCGGGCTCTGCGCTCGCGCTTGCCAGCGCTCTATGCAAGATTTGTGTGTACTCGGAGCTCTGGGGCAAGGTGCAAAGTCAGAACGTCGCGGCGCTGGCGGAAGGGCAGATCACCCGGAATCTGAGTCGCGCATTCGCCGACAGTGCGCGCTACGACGTCGAGGCCGCGTCTGCGGATAAGCTACTCGAGGAAGTGCTGGACGTGCGGGTGGCACACCCGACCGATTCGCATCCGCCGGTGTCGCAGCGGCTCGATGCGCTTCAAGTATCCGTCGCTCAGGTCCGTGATGCCGGCTTGTCTCTACCTGCACAGCCGGCGATCGAGCTGTTCGAGAGCGGTGGTGAGGAGCTGGAATGCTCGCTCACGGAGCTGCACCACCGAGTCCTTGTCGCATTCGGTCACGTCGTCATTCCAGACGAGTCGCAGAAAGATCACACAGCGCGCGCTGTTTACGATCTCATTGCATGTGTCATTCGTGCGGACGGCAAGATCGAAGCGAGTGAAGTACTCGCAGCTGAGAAGATTTGCGAGCGGATGCTCGGCAGTCGATTCCGCTCGCTCGACCTTCGTGACGTCTGCACGCATCAGCCGGAAGACTACGATCCAATGCCGCTCGCGAGGGCATTCGGTGCTTCCGTGACAGTTGAGAACCGCGAAACGGTGATCGCCTGCCTGAAGGCACTAGCCGAAGCTGACGGGGAAATCGCGCCGCGCGAAGCGGCGCTTATTCAAGGCATCGAAGCTGCCATGAAGCAGGGTGCAGAAGAGGCGGCGAGCACGGCGGCCTCTTCGTGATTGCTGGGGTCGCACTTGCTTGCCGCTCGATGATGATCGGCTCGACGGGGCGGCCCAATAGGCCGCCCGTCAGTGACAGGCAGTAGCCAATGCGGATTGGCGCCGGCAGGCAGAACCATGCGTCGCACAGCCATGTCGTGAGCCTCCGGCGACACGCCACCTGATGCAGTTGCGACGGAGCCAGACCCTTTGCGTCATTGGCTGCCTCCACGCGGCGAGAGAAGAGCCTTGCCGCTATCGCTGCCGACAACCCATCGCCATAAAGTTGCATCGAGGGATCTGGATTGTTTACCGCTTCCGCAAGCAGCTTGACCAGCGTCCATACGCTGTCCTCCGCGAATCGCAACCTGGGAGTAGAGATGATCGTGGCGTCGAAATTGGCCGCCATTCGCTCACTCATGTCTGCGATATCGAATGTCAGCATCGCGTCCTTCACATAGCGAACATCGCCACCAAAGCCCCACACCTCCATACCGGGTGGGATGTACACAATGTGCTTGGGGACGTAGCCGATAGGGCAGGGCTGGTCTTCGCGCAGTCGCGGCTCGACATCGCCCACATGCTCGAGGACGACGCTGAGTTTCGGCTCTGTATCGTCGCTCAGCTTGTGAATGACACGTCCGCACAATGGAATTTGGTGACATCGAGGCTCAAGCCGTTCCAGGCCCGGCGAGCGACCGAAACATCAAGCATGTTCTCCGGCAACGACTCTCGTCTTTCGACCTGTGCATTCACGTGCGTACGTCCTGCTTGGAAGGCATGCAGGATATTTCCATCTTGGCTCAAAACAAGTCCGCGCGTCGTGGCGCGCAGACGGCGCAACCAACCCAATCCCACGGCAGAGATGCGCGCAGCCGAGGCGGTACTGGGCCCCGCGCCACCGCCGTTGCCACCACCACAGACTCTAGAAGAGGCCATCGACTCTAGAAGGAGGCCATCGAACGCGTACGCACCCTCCTGCTGGAGGTCCGCGCGATGCTCCGCTGCTTGTCCGAGGTACTGCAGTACCTCGGATGACGATGACGGTGTCATGCACGCCGAGGTTGCTCACGCAGCGTCGCGGTGGATCGACGGCGCGGCGGCGGAGGGGCGCATTGATGAGCTTCAGAAGATTTTGCGGAAACGAGCGTTTTTCCGCGGAAATGATGGGATGGACTCCCCCTGGTCTTCGGCATCATTGTGCCAACTGATGTTGAGGGTCAGTACGCCAAGAGGAGTCCGCCATGCATGCTACAACCTGTGCTGTGGATCTCGCAAAGAACGTGTTCCAGCTGGCGTTTGCCGATGCGGATTGGAAGCCCTGTGGCACGCAGCGTCTGACACGAGCTCGGTTTTCTCACTGCTTCGACAACAGCGCGACGTCGTTAGTAGTCATGGAGGCGTGTGGCAGCGCGCATCATTGGGCCAGACAGATTAGCGCCCAGGGGATCGAGGTGCGGTTGCTGCCGGCGCACTATGTCCGCCGATATCGGGTGCGCAATAAAACCGATGCAGCGGATGCGGCAGCACTGCTGGAAGCGGCGCGCTGCGCGGACATT
>NZ_LSRW01000026.1:0-31023 GCF_003104955.1 Steroidobacter cummioxidans
GGCTCGGAGATGTGTATAAGAGACAGGACCCGCGTTACTACTACGCCGACTCGGACGAGGGACGCGCGCAGTACCTGAAAGACACTGAGCGGCGTTACAAGTCGTGAAAAAAGCACGCCAGCACGAAATGGTCAGTCAGTGCCAAAGGCAGATGTGGTCGTGCGCGCAGTGGAACCCTGGCGCGAAAAGTCGGCGGCCAAGGCGTTTTATTCGAACCCCTCCGAGGACGGCACACGACCTGGCGTCTTCCATATCAATCTCTACGACATGAAGGCCGCGCCGCGCTATTTGCTGCCGGTGGTGCTGTATCACGAAGCCATTCCAGGGCATCACCTCGAAGTGGCGATCTCTTATGAGCTGGCGGGCTTGCCGCGATTCCGTAAGCTCAACTCGGTGGCGGCGTACAGCGAAGGTTGGGGCTTGTACGCCGAACGGCTAGCGGACGAGATGGGGTTGTATCGCGACCCGTATCAACAGTTCGGACGCTTGACGATGGAGCTGATGCGGGCGGTGCGGCTGGTCGTGGACACGGGCTTGCATGAGCTGCGCTGGACGCGCGAGCAAGCCGTCAGGTATCTGGATGAGAACATGCCGGGCTCGCATTACGACAATCAACGCGAGGTCGACCGCTATATCGTGTTGCCGGGGCAAGCGACTTCCTATGCGATCGGCATGCTCAAGATCGTCGAGCTGCGCGAGCGTGCGCAAAAGACACTCGGCGCGAAGTTCCAGCTGGCGCGGTTTCACGATGTCGTGTTGGGTAGCGGACCGTTGCCGCTGCCGATGCTGGAAGAAAACGTCGACGCCTGGATTCGCTCGGAGCGGGGGCGATGAGCCGCGTTTCGATATTTTTCTATGCCGCAGCGTTCTTCGCAGCGACTGCACTCGCCGACGTTTCCTATATCCACGCCGGCCGCGTGCTCGCCGATCCCGCCAACGGTCGTGTGCTGACGAATCAAACCATAGTGGTTCGCGACGGTCGCGTAGCGGAGCTGCGCGAGGGCTTTGTCGATGGGCCGGGTCGCGTTATCGATCTGCGTAAAAAATTCGTGCTGCCCGGTTTGATCGACAGCCACGTACACCTGTGTCATGAGAACGGTCCGCACGATCGAATGAATCGCGTCACGCTGACCGCCGCGGATTGGGCCATTCAAGGTGCTCGGTTCGCGGCCACGACGTTGCGAGCCGGCTTCACGACTGTCGCCAATCTCGGCGACGAGAACGATGCCATCTTCGCTCTGCGCGACGGCATCGAGCGCGGGGACGTTCCAGGTCCGCGGATCATCGCAGCGGGTCATGTGCTCAGCCCCCACGGGGGCGACGGGGACGTGCATGACTATCGTCCCGATGTGGAAGTGACGATTCGGCGCGAGAACCTTTGCTCCGGCGCTGACGATTGCCGTCGGTTGGTTCGCAACCAGATTCAACGAGGCGCGGACATCATCAAGATCGTCGCGACCGGCTCCGTGCTGGCCGACGTGGCACAAGGAGTTGGCTTGCAGTTCACGGATGCAGAGCTGCAGGCCATTGTCGAAACGGCCCACGGCATGGGGCGGCGCGTCACCGCACACGCGCACAGCACGGAAGGGGTGAACGCCGCGCTCCGGGCCGGCGTCGATTCAATCGAGCACGGCACGTTCCTCGATGCCGAGTCGATCGAGCTCTTCAAAGCAAACGGAGCGTATCTGGTGCCGACGTTACTGGCCGGTGCGACGGTGACGGAATGGGCCAACGATCCGAACGGCTTCCTGAGCGCACCCGCCAGAGCGAAAGCGCTCGACGTGGGCCCGAAGATGCTGGATGCGGGGCGCCGCGCTCACGCTGCTGGCCTGAAGATCGCCTTCGGTACCGACGCCAGCGTTGCCAGGCACGGGACCAATGCGCGTGAGTTCTCGCTGCTGGTCCAGGCCGGGCTCACACCGTTGCAGTCCATTCGTGCCGCGACGGTGGGGGCGGCGGATCATCTTGGGGTGTCACAACGAGTCGGCTCGCTCGCGCCGGGAAAGGCAGCTGACATCGTTGCCGTAGATGGCGATCCGTTGACTGCGATCGGCGAGCTCGAGCGGATCAGGTTCGTCATGAAAGGCGGCGTCGTTTATGTCGATCCCCGGAACTGAGCTATGTTGAGCCGACGCACATTCATTGCCGCAAGTACTGCGCTTGCCGCTCACCCGGGGGTGGCGAGCGAGCGGCATTCCTATACAACCAAAGATTACGAGCGCGCGATGGTCATAGACGCGCTTGGCGCGGTGAGCGATCCAGAACCGGATGCAGCCATCGAGACGGAGCCGTCGGCACGACTGCTGAAGGATCTGCGGGAGTCCGGCTTGACCGCGGTCAGTGTGACGTTGAGCGTAGGCAGCACCGGCGATCGGATGGCGAAAGCGATCCGTCGCATTGCCACGTTGAACGAGAAGATTGCCGCGGCACCGGATCTGCTGATGCGGATTCGTACGGCCGCCGACCTGACCAGGGCCAAGGACACGCGGCGCCTCGGACTCATCTACAACGTTCAGGACACATCGCTGCTCGAAAACGATCTGTCACGTGTAACCACGTTGCGCGCGATGGGTCTTCGAGTGATGCAGATGACCTATAACACCCGCAATCTGGTCGGAGATGGCTGTCTCGAGCGCGCCGACAGTGGCCTGAGCAATTTGGGGCGCGAGCTGGTCGCCGAGCTCGGGCGCACGCGAGTGGTGATGGATCTGAGTCACAGCGGTCGTGCCACCATCGCCGAAGCCATCCGCGAGGCTCGGATGCCGCCGGTCATCAGTCACACCGGCTGCCGCGATTTGCACGACCATCCCAGAAACGTGTACGACACCGAACTGCGCGCGCTCGCAGCGAAAGGCGGCGTCGCCGGCATTTACTTCATGCCGTTCCTGGTGCCGCGAGGCAATGCCAGCAAGGACGATCTGATCCGTCACATCGAGCACGCGGTCAACGTGTGTGGGGAAGATCACGTCGGCTTGGGGACGGACGGCAACGTGTCGGCCACCCTGATCGACGATGGATACCGCAAGTATCTGCGGGAGGAATATGAAAGTCGCGTTGCACAGGGCATCGCGGCTCCGGGGGAAGGGCCCGAGGTGCATCAGTTCATTCTGGACTACAACCATCCGCGCCGCTTCTTCACTCTGGCGCAGGATCTGGCCGCGCGCGGCTGGCCGGCTCGTCGTATCGACAAGTTACTCGGCGGCAACTTTGCGCGCGTCTATGCAGAGGTATGGGGTTGAGACATCGGGGCACACGCGCCGCCGCGTTGGGTGTTTTGTTCCTTTTAGCCGGATGCAACGCGGACGCGCCGGCCAAGCCGCTGACGGTCGTGGGCTGGGGCGGCAGCTCGCAGCGCGCCCATCGCGACGCCTACTGGACGTCCTTCGTCGTTCATACCGGCATTCAGCTGCACGAGGACACATGGCACGGCGGTATCGATGTACTGCGTGACAAGGCGCACGGCGATGTCGATTGGGACGTCGTGCAGGTCGAAGTGGAAGAGCTGTTGCTGGGCTGCAAGGAAGGTTTGTTTGAGCCGATCGACTGGCAGGCGCTGGGCGGACGCGACGCTTTCATCGAGCCTTCGGTGCAGGAGTGCGGCGTGGGGGCGATGGTCTGGTCGCAATTGTTCGGCTACGACGCCAGCCGCATGCCCAACGGGCCGCGCAACTGGGCGGATTTTTGGGATGTGAGCCGCTTTCCTGGCCGCCGCGGGCTGCGCCGGACGCCGAAGTACACATTGGAATTCGCTTTGATGGCCGACGGTGTCGCGCCCGCCGATGTTTATAAAGTGCTGCGCACCGAAGCAGGGGTGGACCGGGCCTTTCGGCAGCTCGACAAGATTGCGCCGCATGCCCTGTGGTGGACCTCGATCTCCCAGGTGCCGGAGCTGTTGAAGTCGGGTGAGGTGGCCATGTCGGTCACCAGTCCGGGGCGGCTGCTGGTGGCCAATCGCGAGGAGGGACGCAATTTCAAGGTGGTCTGGGACGGCAATATTTACGCTGTCGATTTCTGGGTGATCCTGAAGGGCAGCCGGCGTAAATCGCAGGCGCTGCGGCTCATCCAGTACATGAAGCAGCCGGAGCATGAGGCGCGCCTGGCGCATTTCATTCCGACCGGACTGTCCAACCGTCAGGCGATTGCCGGCCTGGAGCCGGCATTGCAAGTGGATACACCCTCCAATCCGAACAATCTGCAGCAGGCCGTCGAGCTGGATGCGCAGTTCTGGGTCGAGCACTACGGCGAACTTACCCGGCGCTTCGAGGCCTGGCTGGCGAACAAATAAATATAAATTAACGGCGATGTCGTCGATGGGCGACCCTCCTGGCGGCCGAGCCGCTCCTCTTATAGTCTCCCGCGGTCCGGGTCCGCGGACTCAAGAGACCGTTCATGCTCGCAAAAATCGCGCTGCTCACTGCGCTGGCGTTGCCGTTCGGTATTGCGGCAGCCGCCGAACAACCTCCGCCCCAGGCTGAGCAGCAGGCCGCTGCCGATCCCATCGCCCAGCGCGCCGTGATGACCGGCGAGCAGGTGGTGCAGATTCTGGACGAGACCGTCGATTGGTATCGCACGCTGGGCACGCAGCAACAGGCCGCGACCCAGCCCAGCGATCTGCTCATTCTCTATGCCAATCGTCAGACCGCCGACAAGGTCATGGCGCTGGCGTTCGAGATAGCGCGGGCGAATGCGGAGCTGATCAGCAGCGAAGCGAGCGCCCAGCAGGACCAGCAGGACGCCAGCTCGTCGGAAGCGCAGTCGCTGAATCGCATCAAGCAGAAGCTCGACGCGCAGCGTGCCGAGCTGCAAGGTGACATCGAAGGCGTGCGCCGACAGATCGCCGCAGCGTCGGGTAAGGCCAGGAGCGAGCTCCAGGCCAGGCTTTCGGTCCTGCAAGGCGAGCTGGAGCTCGTCAACGCGCGTCGCAACCTGTTCGCGAACATGAGTCAGTATGCGAACGAGACCGCGGGTGCGAATGCGCTCAAGGCGCACATCGATGCGATCGCTGCATCGATTCCGTCGGCGAGTGTCGCCCCCGCCGCGACGACGACCCCGAGCACGCCGGCCGCGGGTTCGACGTCAGTGACTGCTGCGGTGAGCACCTCCCTCAGTCAGTTCGGCATTTGGGATTTGACGGCGGCGGTGCTGCGTTTGTCGGCGAAAGCGCGCACCATCGAAACGGTCGATCGGCGCACCGAGGACTTGCAGGATGTCTTCAAGGAGATCCGCGAAAAGCCGCTGCAGCAGTTGCAGGCCTTGTCGGCGCGTGCCGACGCGCTGGCCGCTGAAGCGGAGACCAACAGCGCCAATTTGAAGGGCGTGCGCGATCAATACGACACCATCGCCTGGCTGTTCCAACAGACCTCATCCATCATCACGCCGCTGAGCAAGGCCGAAGTGCTGCTGACTCAGTATCGAAACAATCTCAACAACTGGCGAGAGGCCACGCATCGTCAGAATCGCGAGGCCTGGCGGGCGCTCGGCATTCGGCTGGCGATCTTTATCGGCTTGCTGATATTGGTGTTCACTGCGGCCGAGCTGTATCGGCGTGCGGTGTTCCGCTACGTGCAGGATGCACGCCGTCGCTCGCGCTTGCTGCTGCTGAGAAAGATTCTGCTGTGGGCGCTGGTCGTTGCCATCGCGGCTGCGACATTTGCAACCGAGCTGGGATCGCTGGCCACGTTCGCCGGCCTCATCACCGCCGGTCTGGCGGTGGCCATGCAGAGCGTGCTGATCTCCGTCGTCGGGTACTTCTTCCTCATCGGCAAGTACGGCATTCGCGTCGGCGATCGCGTACAGGTCGGCAATGTCACGGGCGAAGTGATCGATCTGGGTCTGGTCCGCTTGCACCTGATGGAGCTGAGCGGGCAGGACGGCGTAATGAGTCCGACGGGACGGGTCGTGGCCTTCGCGAACTCGATCGTCTTCCAGGCGTCGGGCGGATTGTTCAAACAAATCCCCGGCATCAACCTGGCCTGGCACGAGATCACGGTGCGGCTGCCGGCGGGTGCCGACGCCGCGGCGCTGAAAACAAAGCTGCTCGAGGCGGTCGGCGGCGTGCTCAAGGATTATCGTGACGACATCCTGCGGCAAACACTGGAAATCCAGCGCACGGCGCAGGTGCACGGCAACGCCGATGCACAGCCGGTGGTCCAACTGCGATTCTCCGCAGAGGGCGTCGATGCGATCGTGCGCTATCCCGTCGAGCTGCTGCATGCCGCCGAGATCGACGAACGAGTTTCGCGCGAAGTGCTGCTGGTGATTTCATCGGAACCCGCGACGGCTCCTGCTGCTTAACACCTGCGTCGATAGCAGTGAGGAGACGATCATGAGGACTCACACCAAACAGAGTCATACGACCCGCAAGACCAAGACGCCGGGCACGATGAAGGAAACGTTGTCGGCCAACGTCCGTCACCAGCAACAACGCTCGGAGGCGACGGCAAGTCCGCCCGAGGCGCAGCGTTCGCCGCATCAGCGAATCAAGGACGCAGACCGCAAGCGGAAGCCGCACTGACGCGGATCAATTGACGCGTCAGACGCGTTACGCCGCCAAACCCTGAAACGGGAGCGGTGCGATGGCGCGATCCGGTGGTGTGCAGTTCGGTTACAAACTGATGTCGGAAACCACCGGACCGCGCGAGTTGGTCCGCTACGCGCAGCTGGCAGAGGAGGCCGGCTTCGACTTCGTCGGCATCTCCGATCACTATCTGCCGTGGCTCGAATCCCACGGCCACTCACCTTTTGCCTGGAGCGTGCTCGGCGCGATCGCGGCGACCACCGAGCGCGTCGGCATAGCGACGGGGCTCACCTGTCCCATCATTCGTTATCACCCCGCCATCGTCGCGCAGGCCGCGGCGACGATTGGCGTCATGAGTGAAGGTCGGTTCACGTTGGCGCTGGGCGCGGGTGAGCGGCTGAACGAGCACGTCGTCGGTTATGGATGGCCGCCTGTGCGTCATCGACATGAGATGTTGCGCGAGGCGATCGAGATCATGCGTGGGTTGTGGGAGGGCGGATTGTTCTCGCACAGCGGCGAGTATTACGAAGTCGAGAGCGCGCGGATCTACGATCTGCCGGAGGAGCCGGTACCGATCGTCCTTGGCGTGAGTGGCAAGAAGTCGGCGACCATGGCCGGCGAGTTGGGTACAGGGATCATGGCGGTGCAGCCGGAGCCGAGTCTCATCAAGGATTGGAAGAGTGCGGGCGGCGGCGAGGGGGGCAAGTACATCGAGCTTTCATTTGCGTATGCGAGCAGTGAGAAGGAAGGACTGAAGATTGCGCATGAGTATTCGCGCTTCGGTGCGTTGGGGTGGGAAGTGCTCGCTGAGCTGCCAGGCGTGAAGAGTTTCGAAGGCGCGACGGAGCACATCAGGCCGGAGGATCTGAAGGACAGCATCCCACATGGGCCGGATCCGGAGCCTTATATCGAGCACATCAAGAAAGGGATCGATGCGGGGTACGATCATGTGGTGCTGCTGGGGGCGGGGCCGGATCAGGAGGGGTTCATTCGGTTCTTCGAGGAGACTCTGGCGCCGGAACTGCGGGGGCTCGGGGCGGGGTCGGGTAAGCCTGCTAAAGCTCCCCCGAAGAGCAAGTCGAAGAAAAAATAGGGGCGTTCAGCGCTTGTGGCTCGCAGCGCCAGGGTGGGGTGTCTCCTCCCGGCACCGCGACGCACGCCGCGCCTGCGCTGACGCGCGGCGCGTTGCTGTACATTGCGCTGCGCAGTCCTGCTCCGCGCAAGCCCAGGGTGTACATCCATGTACACCCGCTCGGCGGAGCGAAGCCGTGCTTCGCTGAAAACACCGCCGAGCCCCTGTAGCTGCTAATGGAAAAACGTCCATGTTTTATCCATTTGCCGGGAGGAGACACCCCACCCTGGCGCTGCCGATAGGGCCGTTGTGTGAGCCCAGCGTGCACATGGGAGGGGCACCCACCCTGACGCTGCCGATACGCCGTTGCGTTCGCCGGCCTTCCTCGAAGAGGAGGGGGTTTGCGGTATGATCTTGGCTCCTTTCGCGGAGAGTTCGATGGCGTCAAGTAGCGTGGCCGGGGCAGTGGTGGCAGGGCGGAAGCGGCCTCTGGTGCCGGCCGTGGCGGCTGCGTTGAGCGAGCGATTTGGCGATCGCTATGTCACCTCGGAAGCGGTGCGCGAGCATCATGGTCGTGATGAGTCTGCGTACGACATCACGCCGCCCGACGCCGTCGTCTTTGCACTCTCCACTGAAGACGTTTCTTTCACTCTCGCGCTGGCCAACCAATACAGCGTGCCTGTCATCGCGTACGGCGCGGGCTCCTCTCTCGAGGGTCATTTGCTCGCCGTGCAAGGGGGCATTTGTCTCGACCTCTCCCGCATGAACCACATTCTCGAAGTCGACGCGGCGGAAGGGGTTGCTGTGGTCGAGGCGGGAGTGACGCGTAAGCAGCTCAACGAGCATATTCGTCAGGAAGGCGTGTTCTTTTCCGTCGACCCTGGCGCCGATGCAACCATCGGCGGAATGATCGCCACGCGCGCCAGCGGAACGAATGCAGTCCGCTATGGGACGATGCGTGAGAATGTTTTGTCGCTCACGGCGGTGACTGCGACGGGTGAAGTGATTCACACCGGCACACGCGCTCGTAAATCTTCCGCGGGCTATGACCTGACGCATCTATTGGTCGGCAGCGAAGGCACGCTCGCTATCGTGACCCAGGCGGTGGTGAAGTTGCGGCCGGTGCCGGAGGCGTCGAGTGTGGCGGTGGGGCACTTTCCTGATGTGGATGCAGCGGTGCGCACCGCCAGTGAGATCATTCAATACGGCCTGCCGATCGCTCGATGTGAGCTGCTGGATGAGATGACCGTGAAGGCGGTCAATCGATACAGCAAGCTGAGCTTGCTCGAGCGGCCGATGTTGCTGATGGAATTCCATGGCAGCGAAACGTCGGTGGCCGAACAGACGGCGGTGGCGGAAGAGATTGCGAAACAAAATGGTGGCGAGGAGTTTCGCTGGACCAAGCTGCCGGAGGAGCGCACCAAGCTTTGGAGTGCGCGACACAATGCATATTTCGCGACGTTGCAGTTGCGGCCGGGTTGTCGCGTGTTCTCGACGGATGCCTGCGTGCCGATTTCAAAGCTGGCGCAGTGTATTGCCGAGACCAGGGCGGATTTGTCGGCCAACGGGTTGATGGCGACGGTGCTCGGTCACGTGGGCGATGGGAATTTCCATGTGTCCATGGTGATCGATCCCACCAGTCAGCAGGAATGGGAGGCCAGCGAGCTGTTCAACGAAAGGCTGGTGCATCGAGCTATCGCGATGGGCGGCACGTGCACGGGAGAGCACGGCGTCGGGTTGCACAAGAAGCGCTTTCTGGAAGCGGAGCATGGCAAGCCGGCGGTGGATGTCATGCGGGCGCTGAAGCGCACGATGGATCCGAACAATATTTTGAATCCCGGCAAAATCTTCGATTAGCACGCTGAAAAAGTAGCCCGCGTTGCCGGCCGGCGACGTGCCGCCACAATCCTGCAATCTTCTCGCGACGATTCTGTAAAACGCCCGCTGCATAGTGCATGGCCATCATGCGCTGTTGCAGAGGAGTTGCCATGCGTTTGCAGTCCGTGTTGCTGTCCGCCGCGGTCGCGGCGACATTCTCAGTTGCTGCTCATTCGCACGATCAGGCTTTCCACTCCAACGAGCAGGACAAATTCGAGGAGCGTCTCGAAGGTGCCGGGGCTCGCAACAAGGCTTCGCAACGGCTGACGTGGCGTGATTCCCGCTGGAAACACGATCCGGTCGTCAACATCAAGCTGCTCGGTATCAACGACTTCCACGGCCAGCTGTCACCGCGCGCGGTCGGTACGCGTCCAGCCGGTGGTGCGGCGGTGCTTACTTCCTATCTGCGTGCAGCGTCGGCGTCCGCCAAGGACGGTGCGATCATCGTTCATGCGGGCGATCACGTCGGCGCATCGCCGCCGAATTCGGCGTTGCTCCAGGACGAGCCGGCGATCAGCGTGCTGAATGAGCTGGCGAACAAGCACTGCCAACCGGTGCGTCTGTTCCGCAAGCTGCCGTATGAGTTGCAGGCCTACACGCAGCCTCGTTGCAACATCGTCGGTACCTTCGGCAATCATGAATTCGATGAAGGCATCGGCGAGGCGTTGCGTCTGGTTTATGGCGGCAATCACGAAGACGGTCCGTTCCTCCAGAAGCGCTGGCAGGGGGCGCAGTTCCCCTATATCACTGCCAATGTCATAGACCAGTCGACCGGTCGCTCGGTGCTGCCGCCTTACACCATCAAAGTCGTGGACGGCGTTGCCATCGGCTTCATCGGCGCGGTGTTGAAGGAAACGCCGACCATCGTGACGCCGACCGGCGTGGCCGGCCTGCAGTTCATCGATGAAGCGACCGCCATCAACGCCTCGGTGAAACAGCTGAAGCGGCAGGGCGTGAAGACCATCATCGTGACCATCCATCAGGGCACCGGCCAGACCAGCTACACCGGTCCGACCGATCCGGATGTGCTGCCGCCGAGCGGTCCGATTGCAGACATCGTCAAGCGTCTGGATAGCGAAGTGGACGTCGTGGTTTCCGGGCACGCACACGGCTTCACCAACGCGCTGGTGCCGAACAGCCAGGGCAAGCAGATCCTGCTGACGCAGGCGTTCTCGGCCAGCACAGCGTACGGCGATATCGATCTCGCGATCAGTCGCAAGAGCGCCGATGTGGTGGAGAAGTCCGCGGTCATCGTTACCACGTGGGGCGACGAAGGCCCGGGCCTGGTGCCCGATGTGAAAGTGGCCGAGCTCGTGGCTAAGGCCGATGAGCGCGTCGCGCCATTGGTAAATCGCGTCGTCGGTAACGTGACCACTGCGTTGACCCGCACTGAAAACAATGCAGGCGAATCGTCGCTCGGCAACTTGATTGCCGACGCGCAGCGTGTGACGACGGATGCTGAGTTTGCCTTCATGAACCCGGGCGGCATTCGGGCCGATCTGGATGCGGGCGAGGTGACCTGGGGCGACCTGTTCACCATTCAGCCGTTTGGCAACGACCTGGTTTCAATGGATCTCACCGGAGCACAGATCAAGACGCTGCTGGAGCAGCAGTGGCAGGGCCAGACATTCCCTCGCATCCTGAAACCTTCGGGATTGACATACATCTGGGACAACGCCCGCCCGGTCGGCGAGCGCGTGACGCAGATTCTCAAGGCCGACAGCACGCCACTGGATCCGGCCGCGATCTATCGCGTGACGGTCAATAGTTTCATGGCCGCAGGCGGCGATGGTTTCGTAGTGCTGCCGCAGGGTACCAACCGGGTCGTCGGCCCGGTCGATCTGAATGCGCTGGTCGAGTACGTGGAATCGTTGCCCCAGCCATTCAGTGTTGCCATCGAAGGCCGCATCGTCCGCAGCAACTAATGGTCCGATCCAGGAAGGCCGCGAAAAAGAAGAACGTCGGCGAGCTGCAGCGGCGCGCCTTGGATGCACGCAAGCGGGCCGAGTCCGCTAAAAAGGAAGCGCGCGATGCGAAGCTCCGTGCTCGCGAAGCACGCCGCATCTTCAAGGAAGCGAAGAAGGTCGCGAAAAAAGCCCGTGCCGAGCTGGAAGGCCTGAGCAGGAAGTTGAAGAAACTGCTCGGCGCCGATGATGCGGCTATCAATACGTCGAAGCGGCGCAAGCGCCCGCTGTAGCTGCAGGACCGACTCGTCGCTCGGTCAGTTCGATGCGCTTCGGGCGTGACGAAGCAGCGAAGAGGCGACATTCAACCGACGCAACGTGACGTCACCGTTGCGGCGTCATTTCAAGCTCGCACCTGCCACCCGGCAGCTCGAACTCCCCACGACCGTGGGGTAGGGAATCGTCGGCTGCGCTTGCCAAGGCCCGAAAAGAACGATAGTAGTACCAATAACCCAATTCCAAGGAAAATGTCCCGATGCTGGACAAGACCGAGACCACTATCCTGAAGTTGCTCGAAGACGACGGACGCCTTTCGTACGCCGAACTGGCCGAGAAGGTCGGTTTGTCGAAGAGTCCGTGCTGGTCGCGAGTGCGGGAGTTGGAGCGTCAGGGCGTCATCCGGCGTTATCGGGCGGAGATCGATGCAGCGGCGGTCGGGTTGGACTTACATGCCTTCGTGCAAGTGACCATCAACTCCGCGCGGCACACCGACTTCGAGGCGGCGGTGAATCGGCATCCTTCGGTGCTGGAGTGTTTTACGACGGCGGGGCAGGCGGACTACCTGCTACACGTTCTGGTACGAGGCATCGGTGAATTGGATGAGTTGCTCCGCGCGCAGATCTCGCGTCTGCCGGGTGTACAGAAGGTGGAAACGACGGTCTGCATGAAGACCATCAAGCACCGCGGTTCGGTGATGGCCTGTCTGCGATGACGGGCAGTTGAGTTACGAAGATTTCAGGAGAGCGATATGGTCGGCGGCGTCAGTGCAGTGGTCCTCATCAAGGCCGAAACATCCAGTGTCAACGAGCTTGCACAACAGCTGGTGGAGCTCAAAGGCGTCGCCGAAGTGTTCTCGGTGGCAGGTCAGTACGATCTGGTCGCCATCGTGCGCGTCAATGAAAACGAGCAATTGGCCGAGGTGGTCAGCGACAAGATGCGCAAGCTGCCCGGTGTGGTGTTGACCGAGACGATGATCGCGTTTCGTGTGTTCACGAAAGCGGCGGTCGAAGGAATGTTCGACTTGGGCAGCTGACCACAGGGTTCATTCAGCTGGCTAAAGGGTGTGATCGTTCCTTCCGCGCCGGCGTCTCAACTCTCCAATATTTGCTACGATGGCGGGCATGACACAGCCCGCCGCCGCTTACGTCGCAGCTAGCGATCGATATGATCGATTCTCGTATCGCCCGGTCGGCCGCAGCGGCCTGAAGCTGCCGCCGCTGTCCCTCGGGCTATGGCACAACTTTGGAGACAACACGCCAATCGAGCGACAGCGCGAGATTCTGCGCGCCTCGTTCGACCTCGGTATCACGCACTTCGATCTCGCCAATAACTACGGCACGCCGTATGGAAGCGCCGAGACCAACTTCGGCCGCCTCTTCAAGGAAGATTTGCAGCCGTATCGCGATGAGTTGATCGTTTCGACCAAGGCCGGCTGGGACATGTGGCCGGGGCCGTACGGGCAGGGCGGTGGCTCACGTAAGTATGTGCTCGCCAGTCTCGATCAGAGCCTGCGACGCATGGGGCTCGACTACGTCGATATCTTTTATTCGCATCGTTTCGATCCCGAGACTCCGCTGGAAGAAACCGCATCGGCACTGGCTACGGCCGTTCAGCAGGGCAAAGCGCTGTACGTCGGCATCTCCGCTTACTCGCCCGAGCAGACGCTGGAGATGGCAGCGATATTGCGCCGGTGGCATATCCCGATGTTGATTCACCAGCCCTCGTACAGCATCTTCAAACGAGACATCGAGGCGGGGCTGTTCGACGCGGTCGAGAAAATCGGCGCCGGCATGATCGGATTCTCACCGCTCGCTCAGGGCTTGCTGACGAACCGTTATCTGCAGGGTATTCCGGCGGATTCGCGCGTCGGGCGTGGCACTCGCTTCCTGCGGCCGGAGCAGGTTTCCGAGGTGGTCGTCAGAAAGGCCGCGGCGCTCAATGAAATCGCTCAGGCGCGCGGCCAGACGCTCGCTCAACTCGCGATTGCGTGGGTGCTGCGTGACCCGCGCATGACTTCGACGATCATCGGTGCCAGCAGCGCGGCACAGGTGCGCGAGAACCTCGGCGCGTTGAATCAGCTGAGCTTCAGCAGCGAGGAGCTGGCGGCTATCGATCGCATCGCGCCCGGCCCGGTGTGATTCATTTCTGATCCAGCACCTGGCGAACCTTGGTCGCGAGCTGCTGGATCGTGAACGGCTTGGGTAGGAACGAGACATCGCGGTCGAGCATGCCGTTGTGAATGACGGCATTGCGTGTGTAACCAGTGGTGTAGAGCACTTTGACGCCCGGTCGCAGCTCGCGAACGCGATCGGAGAGCTGCTTGCCGTTCATATCGGGCATCACGACATCGGTGAATAGCAGATCGAAGGCGCCCGCGGTATCCAGCATCGCGAGGGCCTGCTTGGCGTCGCTCGCCTGCAGCACCGTGTAGCCCAAGTCACGCAGCAGCTGCACTGACATCTCGCGTACGCGGTCCTCGTCCTCGACCACGAGAATCACTTCGGATGGTGCGCCCTCGAGCGGGCGGCCCGCAGGCAGCACCTGCTGAATCGACTCATCGTCACCGATGTAGCGGGGCAGGTAGAGCTTGACCGTCGTGCCTTGACCCACTTCCGAGTAGATCTTCACGTGTCCGCCGGACTGTTTCGCGAAGCCATACACCTGCGACAAGCCGAGGCCCGTGCCCTGGCCGGGCTTCTTGGTCGTGAAGAACGGATCGAAAGCCCGCGACAGGATCTCAGCACTCATTCCTGTGCCCGTATCGGTCACCGCGATGGCCACGTACTGACCAGGGCGCACTTCGGCATGCGTCGCGGCGTAGACGTCGTCGAGATGCGCATTCATCGTCTCCAACGTGATCTTGCCGCCATCGGCCATGGCGTCGCGGCCGTTTACGCACAGATTGAGGATGGCGCTCTCGAGTTGCGGCGGATCCGCAAACATGCGCCACAGGCCGCCAGCGAGCACCGTTTCCATGCGCACGTTGCCGCCGAGCGTTCGCGTGAGCAGCTCCGACATGCCACTCACTAATTTGTTGGCATCGAGCGCCCGGGGATCGAGGGGCTGCTGTCGCGAGAACGCCAGCAGTCGCGCCGTCAGCTCGGCGGCTCGGGTCGCACCTTCCATCGCATGGTCGATGGATTTCGACGCTTTGGCCGGATCGCGCTGGAAGTATTTCTTCGCCATGTCGAGCGAGCCGACGATGATGGCGAGCATGTTGTTGAAGTCGTGCGCGATGCCGCCCGTGAGCTGGCCGACGGCTTCCATTTTCTGCATCTGTCTGACGAGCGCTTCGGCGGCCGCTCGCGATGCCGCCGCGTCACGCAGCTTCCGATTCGCAGCCTCCAGCTCGGCAGTACGCTCGGCGACGCGGCTCTCGAGCAGATCGTTCAGCTGCTGTCGCAGTCGATCGTCCTGTGCATACTCGGCAAAGCCGCGATGCATGGCCGCGGTCAGCACCAGAATCACGCTGACTAGGGCGGCATAGAACCCCATGCCGATCCAGTTCGACAGGCCTTCGCCGGACAGGGACCAGTGTGGGGGCAGCAGAAAAAATCCGGAGATGCCCGCGCCCAGCACGGCGGCCAGCGCGCCGGCCCGCCACCCGAAAACGAAAGCGGTGAGCACGATGGCGACGAAGAACGTAATGAACGGAAAACCTTCCAGCACGCCACTGAGCAGCACCCGCACATACATGGCGCCGACGCTGGTCAGTAGAGCAAAGGCATAACCGAGCCAGGTGTGCTCGCGCAGGAATTGCGTGGCTTCGTACCACTTGCGGATGCGTCTAACGAGCATGAGTTCGACTGGGGAGCGGGCTCGGCCGGCAAACACGCAATCTAGCAAAGCACGTGCTTTCCCGACAGCGTGCCTGCCGCTGCGGCGGAACTCGACGCTGGCCACGACGATTGCCCAGAGCGATGACCGCCGACTCGTCGAGTCGACCGCGGTCCCTGTCAAATCCGCTCGATCCGAGGCTTTCAATGGATGTGTTGTCGCTGCTGCAATGGCCCGCCATGGTCGTCACCCTGACCGCCGCCTGGCTGGTCGCCTCCCAATCCCGAACCCGCCGCAACTGGGGTTTCTGGACCTTCATCGCCAGCAACGTGCTGTGGATTCTCTGGGGCTGGCACGAGGACGCCATCGCTCTGATCGTGCTGCAGGTCGGCCTGTTCGTCCTGAACCTGCGCGGGGCCAAGAAGAATGACCCGGCGGAGGCGTGAATGCGGCGTCAAGCTGCTAGAATGCCGCCCGTTGCCCCCGTAGCTCAGTGGATAGAGCGACCGCCTCCTAAGCGGTAGGTCGCAGGTTCAACTCCTGCCGGGGGCACCAGTCCTGCCTCCGAAGCCATCCGAGGCCGACTGAAAGAACCAGAAAAACCCTAGAAATCCGCCGAAATTCCCGCTGCTGAGATCTGCAGCCATCCGTTGACAGCATAGCACCCTCGGGGGTATCAGTGGGGGTACCTGCCAAAAAATGGCTCCAGGTACCCCCACGCATGGCAATCAACACTCTGACCGATTCAGCCATCAAGGCGGTCAAGGTTTCGGACAAGCCGGTGAAGCTGTTCGATGGTGCTGGATTGTTCGTTTTGGTGAAGCCGACGGGTGCGAAGTACTGGCGTCTGAAGTATCGGCATGGTGGGCTCGAGAAGACGCTCGCCCTCGGCGTCTATCCTGAAGTCTCGTTGAAGCGTGCTCGCGAGAAGCGCGACGAGGCGCGGCAGTTGCTCGATCGGCAGATAGATCCGAGCTCACTTCGCAAGGCTCATAAGCAAGCGAACAAGGTTGCCAAGGAGAACACGTTCGCTGCGGTGGCTGAGGAGTGGTTTGCTCACTATCGCGAGCAAAGGGATCAGGGGCAGAGGGCGCTGTCGCGAGCGACGATCGTCAAGACTCAGTGGCTGTTGAACCTGGCCGAGTATCGGGCGAAGGACAACAAGGGCGATGCACCCCATCCGCTACGAGCGATTAGCGATCGGGCGATTCAAACTGTCACGAAGGACGATATTGCGTCGGTCCTCAATACCCTGAAGCGGAGAGGCAAGATCGAGACCGCACATCGCATGCTCGATCGACTGGAGCGGGTCTTTCGCTATGCCGTGGGCACCGGGCGAACGCAGATCAATTCCGCTGCAGCGTTTCGAGATAGCGCGGATCCTCGGGATAAGCTGCCGCCGTTGAATGTGAAGAATCATGCAGCGATCACCGAGCCGCGTCGCGTGGGCGAGCTGTTGCGAGCTATCGACAGCTACAGCGGACAACCGGTGACGGAAGCTGCGATGAAATTGGCGCCGTATCTTTTTGTTCGCCCCGGCGAACTGCGTGCAGCCGATTGGTCTGAATTTGACCTGACTGCTGACGAGCCCACATGGCGCATTCCTGCCGAGCGAACCAAAACTCGCCGTGAGCACGTCGTGCCGCTTGCGTCGCAGGTTGTCTCAATACTCGGCGAGCTTCATGCGCTGACCGGCCCCGGGGGACTGGTATTTCCGTCGCTCACAAACTCCACGCGGCCATTGTCCGAGAACGCAATTACCGCAGCTCTGCGTCGTATGGGGTACTCCGGCCAGGAAATGACATGGCATGGGTTCCGCACGATCGCGAGCACCTTATTGCGCGAGTTGGGATGGGACGACGAGTTGATCGAGCGCCAGCTCGGGCACGACGTCGGCAACGATGTGAAGCGCGCCTACGATAAGTCGAAGCGGCTCCCCGATCGCCGCAAAATGATGCAGGCGTGGGCTGATTATCTTGATGGACTGCGTGCCGGCAGCAAAGCGCCGCCGAGTCGTCTGCGAGCTGCCCCCGCCAAGAGAACTTTGCGGTAGACCTTCCGCCATGAAGCCGCAGCGGCGATTTCATCCTAGGTTGCGCAAGTTCTTGGGGCATCACGCTCGCCAGCGACGACCGCTCTGCCGAGTTTGGCGACAATCGCGCCACCTTATGCCTAGAATAGCGACAAGAACGCCGCCTTGTGTCTAAAATAGCGACAAAATGGCAATCTTACCCCTAAAATGGCGACACCCTGGCCTTTCCATCGCCACCTTATGTGGAGAAAAGCGACGTGCTGAAAATCGCCGGCAATGACCGGGCCGAGGCCAGGCGCCTGCAGCGTCTGGCTCGGCAGGGGCAATTGCAGCGGCTGGCGCCCGGCATCTATACCGACAACTTGGATGCGCCCATCGAGTCGGTCACCCGCAGGCACCTCAATGAGATCTGCGCGCTCATCATGCCTGGCTGCATTGTGTCGCATCGGTCCGCGTTCGAGCACCGGCCGACAGCCGGCGGGCAGTACTTCCTCACCGGCCCGTACCGGCGCGAGGTGCAACTGCCTGGTGTGAAGCTGCGTTACGCGCGGGGCCCGGGGCCCACCGACACAGACATCAGGCTTCCACTGCAGAGCGCCGATGCATTCATTTCGAGTCAGGCTCGGGCTCTACTGGAGAATCTCTCGCTCAGCCGCGGCGACCTCGCCGAACGACGCACGCTGGGGGCCTCGTTCGTAGAGGAGTGGCTCGAGCGATTCATCAGTCGTGACGTGAGCAATGAAGTCAACAAGCTTCGCGACCAAGCCCGATCGATTGCGGAGCCATTGGGTCTCAACGAAGAATTCAAAAGGCTGGATGCGATGATCGGCTCGCTGCTCGGCACGCGGGCAGCGACATTGATCACGCCTCAGGCGATCGCGCGCGCCGCACGTCGCCCATACGACGATGATCGGGTGACGTTGTTCGAAACGCTCGCCGCTGAACTTCAGAGCAACCCGATGGTGGTGCCGCCCGCGGCTGCGAATGAGGATCCACAGCTGCAGGCGTTCATCGAAACATATTTTTCGAACTTCATCGAAGGAACCGAATTTGAGATCGAGGTGGCGCACGATATCGTGGTCAACGACCGGCCACTGCAGTATCGCGAGGATGATTCCCACGACATCTTGGGAACCTACCGCGCCATCCTGCGCTCGAAGCGAGACCCGAGCCTCCCGCAGAGTGCGGAGACGTTCATCGCTCAGCTCAAAGATTGGAATCGACTCGTCATCGAATCCCGCCGGGAGAAGCACCCAGGCGACTTCAAAACGGCGGCAAACCGGGCCGGGCAGACCGTCTTCGTCGACCCGGACAAGGTCGTCGGCACGCTGATGAAAGGCTATGAAGTCACGATGGCGGCCGCAACACCTGCCAACCGGGCGGCGCTGGCGATGTTCGTCGTCACCGAAGTGCATCCGTTCGATGACGGCAATGGTCGTACCGCGCGTATCGCCATGAATCATTTCTTGTCGAATGCGGGCCTGACAAGAATCATCATTCCCACGATCTATCGTGACGATTACCTCAGCGCACTGAAGGCGATGTCGAATGGTCATCCCGTGCCGTTGCCGCGCATGCTCGCCTTTGCCGCGGGCTTCAGCCAATGGCTCGATGTCAGCTCGAAGGAGAAGGCGTTTCAGGCGCTGGCGCAATCGAATGCGATGAAGGAGGATCCGAGGAGGTTTCGGTTGGAGATTGGGGGTGAGGGAAGGGCGATCTAGCTTCAGACGCCGGATCGAATGGCATGTCCGACTTTGGTGGAAAAGGTGGGGCGAATGACAGGACCAACTTGCTATCATCGTCATCATCGATACGAGGCGATGCCGGGAGTTTTTCCCGCCGAGCTTTCAGATCGCGAAGCATTGTCTCAGCAAGTTTGATGAACCCCGCCAGGCGGCCTATTCGGTCCTCTAAGTGTTCTCGCGCCGCAGCGCCAACGTCAGGTTCGGAATCGCTTGAGACGAAGCGGATCACCACCGCCATTGGGCCTTCGTCTGCTCCTGCTGCTTCTGCTAGCTTGACCCACTCTTGGGACCGGTCTACGGCGGAACGCGCGGCTTCAGCGAGGCAGTACTGGATCAAAACCCGCGCGGAATAATCCAGCCCACTTATCATGTCAAGCCAGGCTTTCACTTCAGGGGGTTGATTGGCCTCTTCCTTTGGCGGCCTGGCAGATCGAAAGTAGCGACGAGTTTCATCGCGTGGATCCAAACTCTCGATCGCACGAAGGATTGGCTCCATATCCTCGAACGGACGCTTGCCGTCGGGTAGTTCGGCTCGGTGTTGCCACAGCTTTAGTATGACGTCGAAGCACTCTTTCGCTATCGATTTCTTTTCTTCTCCAGCGGCGTTTTCCGCATTCTCGATGAGTTCGGCCAGATAGTGTGCCATCCACCTCCCGAGAGTGTCGACCGAAGGCTCTAGCTGCAGTTCCTGGACAAGTCTGCGTCCCATTCGGAGGACGTGGTCAGACCGTGATGAGCTTGCCGTCTGGTTTGACAAGGTAGAGTTTGGCCCTTGTTGGAATTCGTTCTTCGTCATGTTCTTTACTGCTTTCGTATGGTTGATATCGGCGCCGGCGATCGATCTGCACCTCGACAATCAAGTCGCGATCTAGTCTTCTCAGTATGGCTTTAACCAAAGTCAAAGAGGCCTGGATTCTACTGCCTCGCTCCGGATTGGTAGTCTCGTGACGGATGGCTTCGTCGTAGTGCCCCCATACTTGTGATCTCATTACGATTGATTCTTCTTGGTCTTTCCAGCCTCTGAGATTCACGTCGGATTCGAGGCTCATTAGCTCGACAATATACTGAGCTGGTGACGGTGGCGGGAAACCTACACCACCCGCCCAGCGATCGCGGTCATCGAGTCCGTTGCTCGGGCGGCCCTCAACGATCCAGCCCTTAAGCGAGAAGCCAGATTCATCGTCAATCTCCATGTCGCTGTCGACACTCGGAATGGCATAGTCGTGTACGTCTTCCGCGGTGGAAAGTGCTCGGAGCAAAGCCTCAGATTTGGCTGGTGATACTAATGCACTGGATATATGGACCGATTGTTCCCGCTTGGAGTCGGCGGTCGTCCAGTATCCCCAGACGTTCAGCATCTCTCCTGAATGGAGTGCCTCGTCAAAATCGGTTGTCGCAATGGCATGCCCTGATCGGTCGTCCGTCTCTCGATGCCGCCAAGCGGGGTGTTCAAGTGGTGCCGGATCGCGTCGATCCCAAAGCCAGCCTCCGTCCGTTCGTGCCAGGTCGTGGCGATTGAGCCAATCGGCGAACTCATCCTCTTCACTGAACTCCGAGTGATGAGTTGGCCTACTAGCCAGCAGATTGCCGGCTAGAATCATCATTGCGTGATATGCGTAGTAGAACTGAAGCGTATCGGCGCGCGGATACGATCCGTGAGAATGATGAGTGTGATTCTCCACATAGATTCTCCGCCGCCCGCGCTCATCTTCGTCCCACCTTCCGCTGTGGGAGGTGCAAAATTCGGCACGAATGACCTTCAATGCCTTTCTCTCGATCTTCCCTTGTGATAGAGCGAATATGTTCCCGAGTGGTGCGTACCAATATGGTCCTATGTCGATGCCGAAGGAGTAGCGGTCTTCGTCGGCATTATTCTCTGACTCGACCTCGTCCTCTGCTCGATCGCGGTCGTAGTACTTAGACTTCACAGAAGGGAAGGGTGACAAGTTGATTCCGGCGAGACGTTCCTTGAGCTCATTCTGGTTTGGGACTATGCCGCAGTTCATCAATGCTGTCAGTGCACGCGCCCCAAACTGTCGAATTAGGACATGAGGCTGATCTTTCAGTGTCCAATCTGCAATTTGGTTTCCGAAGGGCGCTAATGCCGTCGGGAATTCCTGCGCTGCACGTGCAAGCCCGATTAGCAGCCATTGGAGTGCATGCAGGTCGTAGAACTTCAGCCTAGTATCAACAAACGGCGCGCCGCTTCTTTCGACTGCCAATTTCACAATTTGGTCGAGCATCTTCTGTCGGTTCAGTGCGGCGAGGCAAAGGACTGTGTGCGAACCTTCCCACCGCAGTACGCTTTCGGGTGCGGCCATCGACGCCCAGATATAGCCGGCTAAGGAAGCTGAGGTATCAGAGGGTGGCAGCAGTTCCCTTGACCAAGGGCCGTCCCCGTCTTTGTCCTCGAGCACCGGCGTAAGGAGTGCGAACCCAAAGTGGAGAGCTTCGAGCGACTCATCCTCTGATAGTCTAAGGACAAGCAGACCGACGAGAGAGAAGAGTCTGTTCGAGTCTACGGAGTCGGGTGTCTCTCCGATTGCATCGAGCACCACACCCGCCAGAGCACTCTGACTCATCCCGGCGAGGGAACTAGCCTCTGCGAAAGGAAATGCTTCGTAATACCGACTCTTTCTCACGTCCATGCAGAAGCGGCGACAAAAAGCCCTCACTGCCGACGCGATCGCGTGAGTAATCGCCGGTCGCCCTTTCCATGCTATTGGTATCTGCTCCAGGAAGTTTCGAAAATGGTACAGGGTAAACTCCGGCGCTTGGCCCACCGCTTGGATGAAGGAAGCTTCGGAACCTATCGAGACGCGTCGGGTAGCCTCTTGGAAGAACGCGTCGTAACTGAATGGTGATCCCGCATTCCTGAATGCTGAGTAGATGCGAGACAAGCCGATACTCGTCGCGAGGTCGCCGGCGGCGAAGACGGCGTCCCAGTTGTAGTGGGGCTCGCTTGTAACGCCAATACGCTCGTCAGCTTGATGGCAATCCTGCTCATTACTATCTCCCTTTTGGCTCTCGTCGAAAGCGATTGCTTCATTGAGGCCAGCTATCGTGATTCCATGCGCAGACGTGACCTCTGCCAGCTTTGATCGGTTTGCACTGGTGAACTGGACGTACCGATAGAAAAGCAAAGCAGCAGATTGTCTTTGGTCGTCGGTCTCGAATCTTTGCAGGGCTCGATCCAGCAGAAATTCGTAGGTCCAACCGGCGCGGAAGGGAACTAGAGCCAATGCATCACGTGCGTCGAGGCTGCCATCCGCAACCAGACGTTCGATTGCAACGGGAAGGGTCTCTTCATGCCAGCCAAAACCACGGTCACGCCAACGACTGAGTATGGCAATGGCGGAGGACGGGCAGAGTCCGCAAAGTGCTTGCACTGTTGCGTCCCAGTCGAAATGCTTGTCGCGTACGACGTATGCGAATGTTAGCTCGGCACAGCGGGCAAGGTTGTAAGCGGACTCGGGTGAAGCGCGGCCAATTCGGGCAGCACGATCAGCCAAGTGCAGAATGGCATCCCACCGAGACAGGTTTTCATCACCAATCTTGCTTGCTATTTCAACCGCTTCATTGAAGTACGCCTTGGCGTCCTCCGGACTTACCGTGAGAATGGCGCGTGCAGCGTCAATGTAGCCTTGAGATTTACTTTCAGCGTCCGCGCGCTCGCCCGCTGTGAGACTGAACGCTTCCTGAGCAAATTTAATCGCTGCCGATCTCGTTGCTTGACGCAGCCCACACAATCGAGAAAGAGACGTCAGGGTTTGTGTAAAAAGGGGCCTCCGTCGTTCAGTTCTCCATTGCGAGAAGGCTTCCATCGCTTGCGCGTTATCGGCGTCAATTCGCTGAAGGATGTCAATCCACACCAGCGCAACCTCGTTGACCGAATGTGCATCGTCATCGTAGTAAGAGGTCTTGGCGTTCTTGGATGCTTCGCGCGCACGTGTCAATTCCTCATGCAGCGAGGTCTTGGTCACTTGGCCAAGAAGCGCCGCCGCCCGAAGTTTGTGCCAAGGAAGAAGTGTGCCGATGTTCTCCTGGAATACACGTACGTCTTGTGATACCGAGTGTTTGTTCGTATCCATCTCGGTCAGGAACTCCGGGTGCCCTAGATCGCGAAGACTGATGTCTTGCTTCAGCAACGCCGCGCGCAGAGCGTACGCTCGCAACAAGGGAAGGCGAGTTCCCGAATATCGGGATGACATTGTCCTAGGCGGCTCGCTTGGAAGGTATCGTGAAAGCAGCGCGGCGGCGGCCTCGACGGTGCAGACTGAGTGGCTTAGTGCAGCTTCTGTGAGCGCTGTAACTGTATCGATAATGGTGTCTTTGTCATCCCAGCTATGATCGTGATTCAATCTGATCCGTCGGTCTGCGGCGAATCTAAATGCGCGATGTGCAACCTCAGCCGGTGGAACTCGTTGAACCTCGCGAAGCTCAACGATCAGTGCAAGTACTGTGCATAGGTTGTTGTGGGATGCTCGCGCAAGCTCATCCACGTCTCGATATCGGCCGTGATCGATTAGGCGTTTTGCGACAATACGACCGACACGAAAGGCAACTTGCCGCGGGCTCCAGCCTGCGAGGCTACGTGCGCCTTCTGCAGGGCCGTAGATATTGAGGTGTGCCAGTGTCAGCTCGGCAATATCTTGATCCGTGATTTGCTCTTTCTTTCGTTCATCCGGTCCCAGTTGGCTCCAGTTGCGCAACCATTCACCGGCCATACGCAGACGACTTCTAGCGTCACCTTGAAGTTCCGGACGGCCCGACAATAGTGCAGCGTCGTAGGCATGATGGGAGCCGAGCCACCCGGATTTGAATGTACGGCGGGATACGATCTCTTGGACAAGATCAGTTTCCAGGAATGCGGATGCTAGATCGGTATTCGATTGCAAGATCTTCCCCTGGCGGTCGTTGCCTGCCGTCTCGCCGCCAGCCTTCAGTGCAAGCTTGGTTGCGTCCGAGTACCGCTTTGAGCGTAATGCTGCTTTCAGCGCAAACTGAAGGCGCTGGAGTTCTACATCACGCTTCTCAAGAGGGGTCGTCTCCGGCAACGCTTCTGAAGTGAGAGCCAACGCGACGAGTTCGGTAAGTTTCCCAGCCTCTAGCATTAGATGTGGTAGCACCGAAGCTACATATGGGCTTTTCGTCGCGAGCGGCTTCAAACTGGCGATGAATTCAACGATGGCGTCGGGCGAAGGTTTGAATTTCTCGCGAAACCATGTTTCCGCGGGCTCATCAAAAAATTGAATCATATCGCCGGATATGATCAGTGGTCGCCCGAGATCGATCGCGAAGCTTCTGATCGCTCCTTCATCAACTCCAGACATCCTGGACAGTATTGGAATCGGTGTCAGCGGACGCAGGGCCGCGAGTCCAGCGCATATACTGTCAATCTGTCTCCTCTCAATCGAGCCAACGCTGTCCTTGAGCTTAGCGATCGCGTTCTCGAGTAAGTTCCCAATCGTGTCTTCGACGGTGGTCGGAGAAGGACCGAGGGCGCGGAGCGTCTCGGGCAGAGACAGATTTCTTGACAATGCGAGGGCTTGGACTCGAGGGTTCTCGGAGCTCAGGCGATGAAACTCATCGATATCGTGTTCGTTTGCATCGGCAAACTGGCGACGTAGAAAGATCGCTGTTTCGTCCCGATCGAAGGGGCGCAGCTCGCGTCGTATCGTACCAAATGGCGGATCAAGGAGGCTCTGTCGATGAGAGCGGCAAAGAAAGACAAGGCGCACGCCGCTCGGCATTTTTTCCCTGATCAGGTCACGAACGAAGGAGCGCGACTCGCCAACTTCTTCCGCCGCCATCTGCGAGTTGTCGGCAGCGTCCACAATGACACATAGAAGCGCGCTAGGATTTGCGAGTTGTAGGAGAGTTGTCGCTTGAGCTAATCGGTTGACGAAGGCCCGTACATATGCGGCGGCGTCGGCGTGGGTGGTGGGTATGAGCGGATGGCAAAGCCCTCTACCCGCTAGTTCATTTGCGATTTGTACCAGCGCATCCTTGTGTCTATGGCGGTAGCCCGATGCATTTCGATACTGGCCATTGCCGAAGCAGTCGTACAGGACGGATACGGATTCTTCAGGCAAGCCTGCGGAGATGCGCGTAGCGAATACCGTCTTGCCCACGCCGGCTGAAGCATGGACAACAACAGGCTGTGTGGCTTTGATGATCTCCTCAATAATATCGGTCTCTTGGGCGCGGGCTATCGCGGCATCGATCTTTTGGATCAAGCCTGGCGCAGGAAAAAGTCTGCTTTCATCAGTGCCCAACGCTCGCAGAACATCCATCTTTGTAATGACAGGATTCTTCTCTCCTTCGGATAGTGCCTTTCGAGTGATAAGTTCCTTAAGCTGCAGAGGTGCAGAGACATCGGCGTCCGGCAAGTACCCTTGCACATCCTGAAAAAGAATGTTGCGCTGGTCCCAATAATCATCTTGCTTGTCCGCCATCCGTAGCAGTTTTGAGAAGTGAGCAAGGCGATCCCCTGTCAAACCAGTGAACCGTTCCAATTTCCTGAGTTCGGTAGGATGTCGGGGTGACACTCCGGCCTGAGCGTCGGCTATGGCCTCACTGAAGCCTCTTGCGATCCATCGGTTTGTGACAAACCAGAACTCGATTCTTGAGAGAAGTGCTTCGGTGGAGAGCGACTGAAGCAATTCTCGGTAACGCCTGGCGAATCCCGTAATGGTTTTCTCAAGTCCACTCGCAGTCCAAGGCTCGGTTGCGTGTAGCGTCGAATGCTTGAGCTGCATATAGCGGACCAACCGCGCCTTTGAGACTTGTTCGTTCCCAAAGTACTCGGCGATGTCTATGATTTCGTCGCCTTCGCCAGTCACAAGACCCGCATCCTCCTGGGGGGATGCTCCTTCGATGCTGATGGCTACAAGGTCGTCCTGTGATGAAAGGAGCCTCAGTGAGCGGCGAGCGGCCCACAAATAGTGAAACTGATCGCCATCTCGACTCGGCCGAACAAGATTGGTGTTTGACATTATTTGGCT
Organism: Steroidobacter cummioxidans; assembly: GCF_003104955.1. Classification (NCBI taxonomy): domain Bacteria; kingdom Pseudomonadati; phylum Pseudomonadota; class Gammaproteobacteria; order Steroidobacterales; family Steroidobacteraceae; genus Steroidobacter; species Steroidobacter cummioxidans. Next base: position 26,212 of record NZ_LSRW01000026.1, read on the forward strand.
ATCAGATGCAGGTAGCAGCCCGGTCTATCATTGCATTCTCGCTGGCGGAAATATTGTTGTCGACGTTGCTGAGTCTTTCCCCTGTGGGCGTTTTCGCAGATTCGCTGAGGTTCCGTCGGAGGGGGCAAGGTCATGACTCGTTCACCTGGGTAGGATGCTTCAGGGGTGTAGGGTCCCTCATGATTTTCTCGGTACAGCAAAGACCCGTTTTGACAGGTCCTCAGGTACCCGGGATGATGGTTGGCAATTATGTGGCCCCTGCCAGGATGCTCGACTACACCGGGAATAGAGCAACGGCGATAGCGATGCCCACGGCGATCCGCATGGATAGGCCACGAATGAGTTGAGCGCCAATTTTTCTAACCACGTCGCGATTGAGGCTCAATCGGGCACCGATGCTTAGGTCTAAGGCATGCGATCGGAGTTCCGTGCGAACGATAAACAGCGATTTCGAAGGGGCCCTTTCGTGCTTGCGATTCGTCATTGCTACCTCCCAGCAGGATGTGGTTAGCAACTTAGCATCGCTCCAGCACCCCAGGGGCTGGCGAAATCTCAACACTTCCTGGTCGTCAGTCGAATGAAGCGCCTCGGATCGATAGCCCGGATCGCCGGCCAGTCCCCCTGATCTTTCCAGTGCTTGGCCGTGGTGATGGCAATCTCGGTTGCACGTTTGACCCAAGCCGGATGTCGAAGTAGACCTAGAAGGTCGAAACCCATCGGCAGCTTCGGATCTGGCTCTTTGCTGCAATCCCGCAACTCCAGGATCGTGCATCGAAGGCCCTCTGCCATATGCATAACCGCTCTAGCGGGGGCGATGACGTGTGACCGGACATTCCTTTCATGCATTCCGATCTGGGTGGATATGGCGCGCACGATGTCATTCACTGACGGCATATGCTCGTCCGATTCGTACCGGCATGTTTCCACGTAGGGCTCAGGTGCGTGTCCATTCCAGCGCCATCCACCCTGGAATCCCTCGGGGCGTTCGCCCTCACGACGCCGGATCCAGTGCCGATCTCGCTGAATGTCGAGCGGTGGTCGCTGCCCAACTATCCGACGACTCGCCCATTTCATGGTACCAGACCACAGAAACTTCTCGGCCGCCAACAGCCGCAGCAGTATGTGGCGGTTTGCGAAGTTTAAAGAGTTCAGCATCTGCTGCTTCGGGACGCTCCTCAGGAGGTCCGAATGATGCTTGTTGCCGCCCTTGGGGAGTCGTCGATGATGTCGTGCCGCGCGAACGGCGTAACTGCAGAAAGCACGATACAACCTTTCTCTTTTTGCCTGATCGGTCGGCTTGGGATAGGTCAGAAGGCACAAGTACATCATTGCACCTATCCAGTGATCGGAGCCCTCGACCGGCAGTTCAATTCGTTCCGGCATGCGATAACGAGCTAGTATTGGGTGGGTAATCGAATTCCCGCTCAAGTCGCCTTGACATTCCAGATTCTCCGGGACTGGAGTCGTTTCGTTAGGCTGCTAAACTTAGCGCAGGGTGCCAGCATCTTCTAGTCTGAGATTTTTAAGGACGAGGAGACACGCATGCTGGGACTCCCGGTCTAATGACTTATCTCCGGACGCTCGAGCGTGTTCCGAGTTCTGGGTAAGCGAATGAGCCTCTGTGTCCGGGAGAGCACCGTATGTTCTTTGATCGTCTTTCGCTCAAAAATTTCGGACCGTTTGAATCAGCTGAGTTTGCCTTTCGGCCGGGTGTCGTCAACGTCATTATAGGCCAGAATGCCTCTGGCAAGTCACAGCTGACTGGTGCCATTGTCGCAGCATTGATTGGCAGGCCGGCGCTTCGGATCGAGGAAGATGGGCTTGGCCCTTCGATCGTTGATGTGTGCGTCAGGGAGGGAGACGTTGCCGAGCATCTCCGTCTGTCTGTGGCGCAGAGTAACGACAGCGATGTGACCGTCGAGCAATTCTCCAGGAGTGCGGACAATTGTGAATCGACGGACGCTTTGAAGCTGCGATTGCTGGCTGCTTGGTCCAATCCTGCGGGGCCCAGGCTTTTGCTTCTACCTTCGACCTTGTCTCGACCATCCGATCTCAGCTCGGACGATCTCAAGGCAGCTATTCCGGCCAGCTTCAAGCGTACGCGGGAATGGTGGCAGCTGCTGGAAAGTGGAGTCATGGAAGGAGGAGCTGCTGCGAGTGGCAGGGAGGAGACTCTTCGCGTCTTTTTAGATGAGCTCGCGCGCCGAAGTCGATCGCGCGAGAGTCTTCCGTTGATTGTTGATGAGTTCGGCTGGTTCGGGGACGATAATTTGACTGCGAAGCTGCTGGAAGCCATCGCCGAAACTTCCCAGGTCATACTGCTGTCACATCGACAGCCAACCTATCGATTCGACAACGCGATCTATCTGGAGTCTCGTGTCACCGAGGTCCATTCACTGGCGTACTACAATAATTTGATTGAGCAGCAGCGGCCGCGTCTCAAAGCTCGGAGGCGGGCGGAATGGGTGCGCGGCGCCGTCTTCCCTCTGCCTGAAAGTCGCACCTGTGAATTGAAAGAGATCAAGGGGAGCAGTCCAGTGGCTGCGATCAGAAGCCTTGTGGATCAGTACGTCGTGGCGTTCCTCAACGCGGGACATCCTCAGGAAGGTTTGATTCTGTGGGGGGTACGAGACGAGGATCGAACGATCACCGGAGTCGTGCTGTCAGAGCAGGATTGCGACGAGGTACGACGTGTGGTGACTGATAAGCTCCATCAAATCACACCAACGCTTGCGCCCACCGCGTATCGGGTCGAAATGCATCACGTTACTGATGGAATGCAAGTGATTCCAAATCTATACGTGGTCGAGATCAGGGTCCCGGCTGCGCGTCGAGCGCTCCTGTATGCAACTGGTGGCGGGGAGGTTTATGTAAAAACGGACTCTGGAAAGCGCCGGTTATCGGTAGTGGAGATTCAGCTCGAACTGTTGAATCGGGTCGGCATCGACGTGCCTCTGTGAGTCAAGCCGATCTCGGGCTGCATCGAAGTGGCCTGTCCCCGGACGAGGCGAACTCTCCCCGCGACTTTCGATCAGACCGGTCCATCCCCTAGAACATACCCTGGCTTGAGTCGACGCGGCGCACTACGCATTGTTGTCTCGTCACAGCCAGGATCAGTCAATTGACCGTTGAACCGCTTCCGGATGCTTTCAAGAAATTTAAGCGTGATCAACGGGCGGCGCTGGCAAGGATTGCGAGGGCGACTCGTGGTACGCACGACGTAGGTGACATGGAGTCGGAGGCATGGCTAATTGCCATTGAAATAGGGAAGCGGAGCACTCAGCGCGTTGATCTTTCGAACCCCGCGGAGCAGGATCAGGTCCTAGCGTGGCTTTACAAAAGGTTCGTTGATTTCGTGGCTGGCAAGCTGAAGGAGAGCATTGATAAAACATCCGATACCGAATCAACATGGCACGATCGTTTGGTGGCATCGGAAGATAGCGATCCTTTGGAACAGCTCATACGCATCGATGACCAGCAGCCTCCGATCACTTCCATCAGCAAGGGGTTCTCACAGTATTCCGCTTACATTGTCTTGCTGCAGAGGTGCGGGACGAGCGTCCTTGGGCTGGCCGAGTATTTGTGTGTCTCCTTGCAAACCCTGAAAAAGCGCATAGAGGATGCAAAAGAGCACGCGGACAGGCAGCCATCGTTGTTTGACCACGTTGCGGAGATCGATGCTGCATTCGTGCCGCGAGTTGTCTGGATACAGAATCTCTGGGCTAAGTGGTGCGCCAGGGCCGCCCGGTTCCAGAATCAACTGTCACCTGACACATACCACGCGCCGGTGACCCACGAATACAAGATGGGCCATGTCGCTCTTGAGCAAATTCAATTGATGTGACAGGCGGGCTATTTTCAGCAATGCGACATGCGGATGCGGGTCAGACACAGCTCCCCCACCCGAGGTCGGACTTAGAGTGCCGAAGCTGTGCCGTTTGTCTCAATTCGGGTTTTGAAATGCGAACTCAGTTCGCAGCTTTCTCAGTGCGGTCCGTTCCTAAAATGGCCGCCATCACCTGCATGGATCGGTCGTCTCAAGGGGGCGGCGAGCGAGGGATCTCTCGATGTCGACTGCATTTTTCTGCGGCCCGAAAGCGCATTTCTTTCGCCCATTGACCTGGCAAGACCGTGAGTGCTACGCCGCTGTATTGCGCAGCCTTTTCGAGCGCGTGCACGGCGCGCACGCTGACTACTCCGAGGTGCTCACTCGCGATCGGGTGATCTCTATGATCCTCCACGTGCTCTCTGATCCCGCCTATCGGGTGCATGTGTTCAATCCGGGTGAAATAATTTCAGAGGACAAGGAGCGCGCGGCGGCGGCGCAGATGCTCCTCGAACTCAAATCTCACGGATGGGTTGAGGATCACAAGGACCCGATTGATCTCAAGCCTACGCTGAAACTGAGTCGTGCCGGCAAAGAGTTTGCCGAAGTTTTCTCGAGTCTCGACAACTCACGCGCCAAGACGCGCCAGCGCAACATGCGCTCAGCCAAGAAATCGCTCGATGCGTTCCTGCAGAGCCTTGATGCCGATGAGCTGCTGGATGGCTACGACTATGCCACGCGCGTCGTGCAGGATCTGCAGGAAGATATCGAATACTTCCGAATGCTCTTGCAGAGCCTCACCCGGGAGGCCCTCGAGCAGAAGGTCGCATGGGAGGAATTCAATGAGTTCGTCGAGAGGCGCTTCGCACGGGAGTACTCGGTACGACTGGTGGCGGATTCCGCTGAGCGTCATCGCGGAAATATCCTCGAAATGCTCGACCTTATTCTTCGAAAGCTTTTTCGACGCCGACAAAACGCGCCACCGT
>NZ_LSRW01000027.1:0-42731 GCF_003104955.1 Steroidobacter cummioxidans
GGCTCGGAGATGTGTATAAGAGACAGGAACACCACCATGCTGACCATGGCCAACGTCGCGCCGATGATGGCACCAGCGGCCACATCGGTCGGGTAGTGCAGGCCCAGCACTACGCGTGACGCCGCCACCAACGTGGCGAACGGCACCAACAACCAGGCCAGCTCCGGAAAGCTGGAGATGGCCAGGATCGTGAAGCTCACCGCATGCAGCGTGTGGCCCGAGGGAAAGCTGTAGCGGTCCAGGGCCGGCGTGCCGGGCACGATGCCCGCGAGCGAAATATACGGACGCTCACGCACCAACCGAGACTTCAGGTACTTGTAGAGCAGCACTCCGACGATACCGACCACCGCCATGCGCACCGACGGCATGATCGCCGCTTCGCCGTAAATCGCCGGCAGCAGGAAGATCAGGACGTACCAGAACACGCCGTCGCCGAGCTTGCTGACGGCGGCGAACAGGTCGCGCACGACGCGCCGCTGCTGGCAGCCCCGGTTCAGACGCAGGCACCACGCGTATTCGTACGCATCGACCCTGCGAAATATTCCGTCCACTCGTGCCGTAGTCATGACACATGCCCCCGCGATACCTTCGCGCACTGTCAATTTGCGCTTCGGATGCTGCGGAGCCTTGACGCAGGCGTGACAGTTGTGTGATCTCACCCGGGAAATTGCCCAAATCCATCACGTTTCCTAGGTATTTCCCGGCGGCCGACCGCCTTCCCGTACAATGTGACAGCTATGTGTCGTTGCGACCGCCGCTATTTCCACCCATGCGCCTGCTGCTGATCGAAGACCACCGTGACATCGCCGCCAATATCGCCGAGTTCTTCGAGGCGACTGGCGACACTGTCGAGCATGTGCTCGATGGCGAGCGCGGGCTGCAATTGGCGCTGAGCCAGCCGTACGATGCCATCGTGCTCGACCTGATGCTGCCCGGCCTCGATGGCTTGTCGCTGTGCCGCCAGCTGCGGCAGGCTGGCCACACGCGCGTGCCGGTGCTGATGCTGACCGCGAAGGACCTGCTCCAGGACAAGATTGAAGGCTTCGAGGCCGGCGCCGACGACTATCTGGTGAAACCTTTCTCGCTGGCCGAACTCGACGTGCGCCTGAAGGCGTTGCTGCGTCGGGCCAATGTGCCGCCGGCACAACGCCTGCTCAACGTCGGCGATCTCACATTCGATCTGGACACGCTGGAAGCGGAGCGCGGCGGCGATCGCATCAAGCTGAATCCGACCACGCGCCGGTTGTTGATCGTGCTGTTACAAAATTCGCATCGCGTGGTCACGCGCCAGGAGCTGGAGAAAGAGCTGTGGGGCGATCAGCCGCCGCAGGGCGATTTCCTGCGCGCGCACATGCATGCGTTGCGCACAGCCATCGACAAGAACTTTACGACCAAGTTGTTACACACCGTCCATGGCACTGGCTATCGACTTTCGGCGGAACCGCCTCGTCCGTAAAGCAGGCGAGCGCTTCGCGCATCTGAGCCTGCGAGCGCGTATCGCCGGTACGATGATCGCGTTGCTCGCCGGCGCGGGGCTGATCCTGAGCGCCTGGGCCTATCTCGCCGACGAGCGCCTGAAACGAAACATCACGCTCGATCTGCTCTCCGAAGAGCTCACCCACTTCGAACAACGGCTGCACGCAGATCGTGGCGCTGAACCCCTGCGCTCCGCCCGTCTGAGCATTTATCGATCCAGCGATCTCGCCGAGCTGCCGCGACACATCGCGATGCTCAAGCCCGGCGAAATGCATCGCGTGCGCTCGGGCAAACGCTTGCTCGATGTGCTGGTGCGTGACGGCGATTTCGGCCGGCTCTACATCACTTACGACGTCACCAACTATGTGGTGCAGGAAAAGATCGCGCTGCTGGTGCTGGGGCTGGGCGTGGTCGGCGTCGTCATCATCGCCGGTGCCGCGGCCACGACGATCTCTCGTCGACTGGTCGAGCCCGTGACCGTGCTCGCCGATCGACTCACCCAGATCGATCCAGGCCAGCGACACGTACGCATCGGCGCACAGTTCGCGGGCAACGAGCTGGAGCCCATCGCCCGCTCCATCGACACGTTCATGGAACGGCTCGACGGCTTCGTCGAGCGCGAGCAATCGTTCACCGCCACCGCCAGCCATGAATTGCGCACGCCGCTCGCGGTCATGCGCGGAGCGGTCGAGCTGCTCGAGACTCAGACCGCGGGGCAGGCCGGCGCAACCAAGGCGCTCGTCCGCATTCAACGCGCGGTCCGCGAGATGACTGAATTCACCGACGCGCTGCTCGCCTTGTCGCGAGAGCCGCAACTCGTCGCGCCGGCGGAAACGACTTGCGATGTCTACGCGGTGCTGGCACGCGTGGTCGAGGATCAGCGCAGTGTTGCACCAGAAAAGCACATCGTGGTCGAGCTCCACGGTGGGCCGCTTCGGGTCGCTGCGCCGGAAAGCATGGTGGCCATGACGCTGGGCAACCTGGTGCGCAACGCCGTCCAGCATGGGACCGGCAGCAAGATCCTGTGCCGCTCCAAGGGCCGCGAACTGGTGGTCAGCAACGCGGGCGCCTTACCGGCCGGTCAGCTGGAAAACATCCCACCGCGCTTTACATCGCATCCTGGCGGCCACGGCATGGGCCTGTACCTGGTCCGGCGCATCTGCGAGCGCTACGGCTGGGCGATCCAGCTGGAAAATGCCGGTGGCGGCGTGACCGCGACCGTGAATTTCTGAGCGTCAGCGCACGCCCACGCCGGTCCCGGGCCGGTCGTCGCAGCGCGATTGTGCTAGCATGCCGGCCCCCAAAATACCGGCAACTATCCTCTTACGAACCAGCTCCATGGAGTTCGTCGATGTCGACCGCAGTAAAACTTAACGTGCCCCCGCAGGGGCAAAAAATCACCATCCAGAACGGCAAGCTCACCGTTCCCGACCAACCCATCATCCCCTTCATCGAAGGCGACGGCACGGGTCCAGACATTTGGCGCGCCTCGGTGCGCGTGCTCGATGCAGCCGTGCAAAAAGCTTATGGCGGCAAGCGCAAAATCCATTGGATGGAGGTGTACGCCGGTCAGAAGTCGAACGACCTGTTCAACACCTGGCTGCCGGACGAGACCGTGCAGGCCTGCCGTGATTACCTGGTGTCCATCAAGGGCCCGCTGACCACGCCGATCGGCGGCGGCATCCGCTCGTTGAACGTCGCGCTCCGTCAGATGCTGGATCTGTACGTGTGCTTGCGCCCGGTGCGCTACTTCAAGGGCGTGCCTTCGCCCGTGCGCACTCCGGACCGCGTCGATATGACCATCTTCCGCGAGAACACCGAAGACATTTATGCGGGCATCGAATTCGAAGCCGGCTCGCCGGATCTGAAGAAGTTCCTGGAAGCCTTCAAGACCGCGTTCCCCAAGCAGTTCGCGAAGATCCGCTTCCCCGAAACTTCGGGCATCGGCATCAAGCCGGTGTCGCAGGAAGGCACTGAGCGCCTGTTCCGCTCGGCCATCGAGTACGCCATCGTCAACAAGCGCAAGAGCGTGACGATCGTGCACAAGGGCAACATCATGAAGTTCACGGAAGGCGCGTTCCGTAACTGGGCGTATGCGCTGGCGGAGAAAGAGTTCGCCGAACAGACCTACACCTGGGATCAGTGGGAGCGCACCAAGGCTGCCAAGGGCGAGAAGGCTGCGAACGAAGAGCAGGACGCAGCCAAGAAGGCCGGCAAGATCATCATCAAGGATGCGATTGCCGACATCACGCTGCAGCAGGTGCTGACGCGCCCCGAAGAGTTCGACGTGATCGCCACCATGAACTTGAACGGCGACTACCTGTCCGATGCGTTGGCCGCGCAGGTCGGCGGCATCGGCATCGCGCCGGGCGGCAACATCAACTATGTGACCGGCCATGCGGTGTTCGAAGCAACTCATGGCACGGCGCCGAAGTACGCCAACCTGGACAAAGTGAATCCGGGCTCGGTGATTCTCTCGGGCGAAATGATGCTGCGTTACATGGGCTGGACCGAAGCAGCCGACGCCATCATCAGCGCGATGGACAAGACCATCGGCCAGAAGACGGTCACTTACGACTTTGCGCGTCTGATGGAAGGCGCCAAGGAAGTGAAGTGCTCGGAATTCGGCGACGCCTTGATCCGTAATCTGTGACGTAGATATGAGCTTCCTCTCGCAGGGGAATGCTCATGATTTGCTTCAGGGGTGCCCTCTGCCGCGGTAGAGGGCATTCCCGCCGGACTCACCCCGAGCCGGTGTCGCGTCTGCCTGGCAGCGCGGGTAATATCTCAGACATCTTCAAGGACCCATTGAACATGTCAGCATCAGCAGCCACGGTTCTTTCTCGCGACGCATTGGTGGATACCTGCGCCGGCGCACTGGTCCAGTCGTTCGCCGATTACAACGCGGAATTTCGTTCCATTACTCGCCGTGCGCCTCAGCGCTTTGAAGAGCGCGACTGGCGCGGCAGCCTGCGTGATGCAGTCGAGCGTATCGAGCTCTACGAGAAGTGCGTCAATCGCGCCGTGCATCAGATGCAGGCACGCCTCGGCGAAGATGTCACCGAGCGCGCGTTGTGGAGCAGTATCAAACGTCGCTTCACCGAACTGATCGATGCCCTGCCCGACCTCGAATTCGACAAGACGTTTTTCAACTCCGTCACGCGCCGCACGTTCGGCACCATCGGTGTCGATGCCGCGGTGGAGTTCGTCGCGCTGGACCTCGATCCGATCGCGGCCGTCAAATCGCCGATCGAAACAAATGTTTATGTGAACCGCGGCTCGCTCGAGCTGCTGTTCGAAGAAGTGCTCGCCGACTTCCGCTTCCGCACCCCGTACGTCGACTTCGATCGCAGCATCCGCACGATCAGCAACGAAGTGCGCGCGCAATGCGAAGTGGACGCGGACGCGTCCAAGCCGCCGCTGCAGGTGGACCAGATCGAATTCATCCGCACCGTGTTCTATCAGATGACCCGCGCGTACCTGGTCGGCCGCATCTCCGGCCCGGGCTGGCGCCTGCCGTTCGTGCTGGCGCTGCAGAACACCGAAAGCGGTGTGCGCATCGACGCAGTGATGATGGACGAGAGCACCGTCAGCATTCTGTTCAGCTTCACGCGCTCCTATTTCCATGCCGATCTGGCACACGTCGGCCAGGCGATCGTATTCCTGAAGAGCATCCTGCCGCGCAAGCCGGTGAGCGAGCTGTACACCGTGCTCGGCCGCGCCAAACAGGGCAAGACCGAGCGCTATCGCGAGCTCTTCAAACATCTGCAAACCAGCGAAGACCAGTTCGTGCACGCGCCGGGCGACAAGGGCCTGGTGATGATCTGTTTCACGCTGCCGTCGTTCGACGTCGTGTTCAAGATCATCCGCGACCGCTTCGCGTACCCGAAAAACATCCTGCGCGAGGAAGTGCAGAAGAAATACGAAATGGTGTTCAAGCACGACCGCGCCGGACGGCTGGTCGATGCGCAGGAATTCAAACGGTTGAAATTCCCCGCGGCCCGCTTCTCGAAGGAGCTGGTGGCCGAGCTGCAGGATGAAGCCGCCAACACCGTCCACTTCGAAGACGGCTATGTGATCATGGATCACGTGTACATCGAGCGCCGCATGACGCCGCTCAATCTGTACATCCGCAATGCTTCACGCGAAGACGCCGAGAAGGCCGTGCTCGACTACGGCCAGTGCATCCGCGACCTCGCGGTCACCAACATCTTTGCCGGCGATTTATTGCTGAAGAACTTCGGCGTCACGCGCCACGCTCGCGTGATCTTCTACGACTACGACGAATTGTGCGCCGTCACCGACTGCCGCTTCCGCGACGTCCCGCAATCGAAGTTCGATGAGGACGACCTGCGCGCCGAGGCCTGGTTCCACGTCAACGACAACGACGTGTTCCCGGAGACCTTCATGCAGTTCCTGGGCTTCGACGCACACCTCAAGGAAGTCTTCATGAAGGTCCATGGCGAAGTCATGACCGCCGACTGGTGGCGCGGTATCCAGCAGCGCCTGCGGGATGGCGAAGTGCTCGAAGTGCTGCCGTACCACCGCCACCGCGTGCGCGTGTTCAGCAGCCTCTGATATTTACGACGAATCCGGCGCAGCCCTCGCAGGCTGCGCCGGCCAACTGCTAGAACATGTATCGGAAGATCAGCCGGGTCTGCGTACCCTGACTGCTCTGATCGAAGTCCGCCGTCGACGAGGATAAGTTGCCGACTCGCGACCTGGCCTTGCCTTCCAGCTCCAGGAAGGTATAGCTCGCTTCCCCGCCCACCGAGAATTGCCCGCCGAACAGATACTCGAAGCCGAGCGTCGGGCCGATGCGGTAGCCGTCCTGATCGCTCTGGCTGCGAATGACCGTGCCCAACGAAGTCACATCGGTACCGCTGCTCGTCATGTCGACGTACGAGAGCCGACCGCCGTAATAGATATGCGCCGCCTCGGTGACCTGCTTCAGCCCGAACACACCGACGCCCAGCTCCAGAATGTCGTTCTTCTGACGGTTATCGGTCCCACTCTGCGTGAGCGTCGTCTCGGCGGAGGAGTAGCGCACGCTGGGCTCGATCCGCAACGATTTGGCAACGTTGACGGGCACGTACAGCCAGCCATCGTCCGAGCGCACCGAAATGCCAACGCCAAAATCCGCCGCCAGCGCATTGGAGGCCAGCAACGCCAGGCCGGCCACGACACACAAATTCCGCATCGAAACTCCTTTCAGACTGATCAGTTGTACGCACCCGAACAGTGCGTGTTATTGCCTCCTTCGCACTGTGCGCGCGTCACAAATCACCGAGATTGGGAGGTTTCGTGCATGAGATATGCAAGCCCTGCATCGGAGTCGCGTCGGGCTGGATGCTCGCGCAATGCTTCCCTAAGATCGGTCGCTTTGCGGTCCCCTCGAGGAAATCAACACATGCAACGATCGGTTCTGTCGCGTTCATCGCTGGTCATGACTGGCGTGCTCGCCTTGCTGAGCTCAGTGTCGAGCACAGCGCAGGCGCCCGCGCCTGCCAGCAAAGTCGTCTTTATCCATGCCGGCACGCTGCTCGATCGCCCGGACGCCGCGCCCCGCGGCAACTCCACGCTGATCGTGCGCGATGGCAAGATCGAAGCGATCCGCGATGGTTTCGTTGCCCCAGAAGGCGGCGCCAAGCTGGTCGATCTGAGCAAGCAGTTCGTGCTGCCCGGCCTGATCGACATGCACGTCCACATCTTCAACGACGACAACAAGCTGCGCGCCCGCATCGAAGCGAACAATCGCGACGTGGAAGACAACTTCGTCATCGGCATCGATAACGCACGCCGCACGCTCGAAGCCGGTTTCACCACGCTGCGCGACCTCGGCTCGGACGTCCACAGCGTCACTGCGCTGCGCGATGGCATCAACAACGGCATGCTGGTCGGCCCGACGCTGTACGTCGCCGGCCGCAGCATCTCCATCACCAGCGGCCACGGCGATTCGTCCAACAACACCAACCGTGACATCGCCGAGATGATCCACGAGCACGCCAACAACACCTGCAATGGCGCAGATGACTGTCGCCGCGCCGTCCGTGCGCAGATCTCTCAAGGCGCGGAACGTGAAATCAAAAAAAATTTCGCCGCGACCGGCGGCGTGNAACAGCAACATCGCCGGCGGCCTGAATCAGCAAATGTTTGCTGATGAGATGAAGGCCATCGTCGAGACCGCGCACATGTTCGGCCGCAAGGTGGCCGCGCATGCCCACGGCAACAACGGCATCAAGGCCGCACTCGAAGCGGGCGTTGATTCGATCGAGCACGGCACCTACACCGACGCGACCACGAACGCGCTGTTCAAGAAGCGCGGCGCCTGGTTCGTGCCGACCATGGTCGCTCCGCTCGCCGCGCTGTCGCAGGCTCAGGCCGGCGCTCGCAACCCGAACACGCTGCTGAAAGCCCAGGAAGCAGTGGCGAGTCACGCGAAGAACACCGCGGCAGCCATCAAAGACGGCGTGAAGATTGCGTTCGGCACCGACTCGGGTGTCGGCGATCACGCCAAGAACGCCAAGGAGTTCGCGCTCCTGGTGCAGGCAGGCATGACACCCGCCGCTGCGATCCGCTCCGCGACGCTCGATGCAGCCACGCTGCTCGGCCAGGAAGCTCGCATCGGCTCGCTCGCCGCCGGCAAAGACGCCGACATCATCGCTGTCAGCGCCAGCCCGCTCGAAGACGTGACCCGTCTGGAGAGCGTCGACTTCGTCATGCGCCGCGGCGTCGTGCACAAACTCGACGGCAAGCGCCAGGCGTTCCCGGAGCAGCTCTGATCGGCTCCTGACCCTGCTGTAACTTCTGCGATACGGCGGCCAGCGCATCCTGTGCTTGCCGCCGTCTTTTTTTGCCCTGTAAATGGCAACGGCGGCCCCTCGATCCCCCGGCCTGCTATGCTAATTTCCGATCTGATCTGCGATCGGTCGGGAGACGCACCGTGTCGGCTCGCATCATCCTTCTACCGCGCGACGTGGCCTGGCCGCTGCGCAGTGACTTCAAGACCTCTGCGATCGGCTGGGGTGCGTTCATCGCCCTGCTGTCCTGCTATTGCATGGTGTATCAGGTCGTCGTCGACAATGTGCCGGCGGACTTCGCGGCCTCGTTCAGCCATGTATTCAAGAACTGGGGCGTGTGGCTGGTGAGCACGCCGGTAATCTTCGCGGCGCTCCGCAAATATTCGACCAAATGGCACGACCGGGCGGTCGAGTTCGCCGCCCTGGTGGCATTGGTGGTGTTCATTTCGGCGGCCGTGCCGGTCGCCGTCGATCTGCTGACAAACGCGCGCAACGCGGCCTCCAGTCTGATGATTTTTCTGCCCCGTTATGTCGCAGTCGTCGGCGTGGTTTATCTCATCTGGCACGTCTTCCTGAGAGAACGACGCGTCATGACGGAGACGGTCGAGGTCTTGCCGCCGCCGGTGATCGAACCGACCGCTTGCGCCGAAGAGCCCGAGCGGCCCGCCACTTTGCTGGTCAGCAAGGGCGCCGACCAATGTTTGATTCAGATCGGCCGCATCGAGTGCGTCAGCGCGGCGGGTAACTATGTCGAGATCGTCGAGCGAGGTCAGCGCTATCTGCTACGCGCCACGCTGAAGCAAGTCGAGGATCTGCTGCCCGCCAGCGATTTCATCCGCATCCATCGCAGCCATCTGGTCCGGCGGGACGAGATCGAGCGCATCAAGAGCCAACCCTCGGGCAACGGCACCGTGCACCTGCGTGGCGGCCAGGCTTTGCCCATGAGCAAAAAACACAAGCAGGCACTGCAGCGCTACCGCCCGATGGAATAGCGCCCTCGCGCTCAGATCTTGATCTTGCCCAGCCAGATGTCCCGATACATCACCCAGTCGCCGCGAAAGCTGTAGAGCGGGCGACTGAAGCTCGCGGGCTGGTTCTTTTCGAACGCGAAATGGCCGATCCAGGCGAATCCGTAGCCGCATAGCAGGCCGACCAGCAGCCAATACCCGTCGCCCGTGGCGAGCAACAACACCAGGCAGCCGAGCGCCAGGGTCGAGCCGATGAAGTGCAACAGACGACAGGCGCGATTGCTGTGCTCAGCGAGGTAGAAGGGATAAAATTCCTCGAAGGTCTGGAATGACTTCGGGTCGACGGCAGCGGGCTTGGTGTCCATGCGGCTTCCCCCTCGATCGATTTACCGCATACCTTGCGCCACCCCGCGACAAACAGCAATGAGCTACGACGATATCCCCGACGTTCGCGATGGCCTGACTCGCAAGGAACGCATCGTTCTGTACGTGCTGCACCAGACCCAACAGGAACGCGGCGACCACAACGTGCCGACGCCCATGCTGTGGGGCCGCGTTTGTGAGTACTTCTACATCAGCCCCGAAGAGCTCTCGAAAATGCTCGCGCGCCTCGGCGCGATGAAATATCCAGGCCAGCGCTAAGTCAGCCCGCGTTGGCCTCCGCCGCGATCTGATACGAACGCAATCGCGCTGCATGATCGTAGATCATCGACGCAACGATGATCTCCTCCGCGCCGGTCCGCTCCGCAAACGCCTGCAGCTCCCGACGCACCGTGTCCGGCGTGCCGATGGCTGTGCAGGATAAAACATCTTCGAGAATCGCCCGATCGTGCGGATGCAGATTCTCGTAATAGCCCGGCACCGGCGGCTGCAGTTTCGTCGCCTTCCCCGAGCGCAGGTTCACGAACGCCTGCTGCATCGATGTGACGAGCAGCCTCGCCTCTTCATCTGTATCCGCACCGAACACATTGAAGCCCACCATGGCGTACGGCTTGTCCAGATACTGAGACGGCTTGAAGCGCGCCTTATAAATCTCCAGCGCATGCATCATCTGCGCGGGCGCGAAGTGCGACGCGAACGCGAATGGCAAGCCCAACGCCGCCGCCACCTGCGCACCAAACAAGCTGGAGCCGAGAATCCAAATAGGAACATTCAGCCCCTGCCCCGGCACCGCCTGCACCCGCTGCCCTTCCTGTAACGGCCCGAAGTACGCCATCAGCTCCAGCACATCCTGCGGGAACGCATCGGGATCCGAATTGAGCGTCCGACGCAGCGCGCGAGCTGTGACCTGATCGGAACCCGGCGCACGCCCCAGCCCCAGATCGATGCGCCCCGGGAACAAGGACTCCAACGTGCCGAACTGTTCGGCCACCGTCAGCGGCGCATGATTCGGCAGCATGATGCCGCCCGCCCCGACCCGTATGGTCGACGTTCCCGCCGCGACATGACCAATCACCACCGCGGTAGCGGCACTGGCAATGCCAGGCATGCTGTGATGCTCGGCGAGCCAGAACCTCCGATATCCCCACCGCTCGGCATGCTGAGCCAGGTCGAGCGAATTGCGTAAGGATTGCGCGGCATCACTGCCCACCGGAATGGGAGACAGGTCGAGTACGGATAGAGTAGCCATGGCGGCAGAATACTGGAGCCACGAGCGAAAGATTCAAGCCATGTCGGCACGACTGAAGTTCGTGCAAATGAATGAGCCCGTGTGCGGAATTCAGGGTATCGGCCGGCAATAAGAACGTTGGCGGCTCGGCGGTGGGAAGAGAGTCACGCGCGACGCCGCCGTGACGTTTCGGCGGCGACGGGAGTGACCTACCTCCGCCCGGCAGCTTTTCGGTACAGGGACGGGACCGAAACAGCAGGGCTCATCATGGACGTGCGGTGTAGGAGCGCTAGCGCTCCGGCCGTGCCCGGTGCCGGGCGGAGGTAGGTCACTCCCGTCGCCGCAGACCACCAACGCCTCTTCTCCGAGCGAAAGGAGCTAGGTCACTCCCGACGACGCGGACCACCAACGCCTCTTAAGAAACCGCCAACGCCTGCCCCAAATCCGCGATCAAATCCTGCGCATCCTCAATCCCAATCGACAACCGCATGGTTCGATCCGAAACCGCCGCCCATTTCTGCTCCGCTTCATTCAGATCGCGCGGCTTCATCAACTGCCCCGGCTGCACCAGCGACTCCGTCGATCCCACGCTTGCCGAAATAGCAAACAACTTCAGCGCATTGGCAAAATCAGCCGGCGCCACGCCCTGCTCTTTCAACTCGACCGAAATGATCGTGCCGCTATCCTGCATCTGTCGCTGCGCCAATTGATACTGCGGGTGAGAGCTCAGCCCCGGGTACGCGACACTCGCCACATTCGGATGCGTCTCTAGAAACCTCGCCACTTCCAACGCGTTAGCACACTGCCGCTCATATCGGAGCGCGTATGTTTTCAACCCACGTTGAATCAGAAACGCCGCGTGCGGATCGAGGGTCGCGCCGATGACGATGAAGTCATGTCTCATCCTATCGATGATCTCTCGCTTGGCGATCACCGCCCCGCCCATTACATCTCCATGTCCCGATGCGTACTTCGTCAGGCTGTGCACGAACACATCGATGTCGGACTGCCCGTGGTTGTGAAACCCTGCAAACGTGTTGTCCAGCACCGTCAATGCGCCGTGCCGGCGCGCCGCGGCGGTAATGCCTTCGATGTCGGCGATCTTGAGCACCGGGTTCGTCGGCGTCTCGAACATCACCAGCCTCGTTGGCTTGCTCGCTAACGTCTGCTCGATGCCCGCCGTGTCTTCAATCGACAGCATCGTGTGCGTGACACCGTACCGCGCCAGCAAACGACGAATCATGTAACGCGTCGGCTGATACATCTCCGCAAACAGCACAACATGATCGCCTTGTTTGCACAGTGCCAGCAGCGCCATATTCACCGCGGCCACGCCGGACGCCGTTAGCAAACACTCCTCTCGCCCCTGCAGCTCCGCAAGCGTGAGACTCAACTGCTCCAACGTCGGATTGGACACGCGCGAATACTGAAAGCCCTCGCGCTGCCCACGCGACTGGCGCTCCGATTCAGCCACACTGTCGAACGTGAATTTCACCGATTGATAGATCGGTGCCACCAGCGGCCGATTGTCCGCGGGCACACTCACGCTCGGGGGATGATTCAGGCGAGTGGGGATTTTCATGGCGATGGCTCGATCAGCTGGAACTCGTCCGCATCCAGATGGGCGGGGAATTTGGCGCGGAATCCGTCGAGCGCCGTTTTATCGAGCGTCACGGTCGTGACGAACTCCTGCTCCGACGACGGCGTCATCGGCTGGCCGAGATAATCGATCGCCGCGCTGTCGCCAGTGTAATCGACGCCCGTGCCATCCTTGCCGACGCGATTGACGCCAATGCAGTAGCTCAGATTCTCGATGGCGCGCGCTTTGATCAGCGTCTGCCAGGGATAACGCCGTCGCTCCGGCCAGTTCGCGACGTACAGCAACACGTCATAACCGCCGTCAGCCCCGATCGTGTTCCGGCTCCAGACCGGGAAGCGCAGGTCGTAACAAACCAGCGGCAGAACTTTCCAGCCCTTCAGCTCGACCACCAAGCGGCGTGTTCCCGCCGAGTAATGGTCCTGCTCATGTGCCATCCGAAACAGGTGGCGCTTGTCGTACGTCTCGTGCGTGCCGTCCGGCCGCATCCACACGAGTCGGTTGTAATAACCCGCCCCGTCTCGCGTCGCGATGCTGCCGGTAATCACCGCACCGAGCTTCGCGGCCTGCTCCCGCATCCAGCTCACGGTCGGCCCATTGGCGGGCTCGGCGACCGACTCCGCTTCCATGGTGAAGCCGGTCGTAAACATTTCCGGCAACACGATCAGATCGGTCTGACCCGCCAGGCCGCCGCAGCGCTCCTGCAGTCGGCGACGATTGGCCTCGGGGTCGTGCCAGACCAGATCGGTCTGGACCAATGTGACATTAAGCGTGCTCATGACTGCGAAGATACGGCGCAATCCGCGTCGTCGCCAGTGTTCATAGAAAAATCATTGACAGCGGCGCAGCCGCGAGTAGGATGCGCGCCCCGAGTTCACAACGGCCTGTAGGAGCCGAGCAATGTTCGCACCGCCCAGTCTCAACCTCGATATCAACAAACACGAGCGTTAGTTTCGCGAGATGACTTGCGGAGCACGCTTGCTCCCCAAAGTCAGTGGTAATACAGGTGCGTAGCCTTTGGCTCCGACGAACCCCTGGCCGGGAAACCTTGCCAGGGGTTTTTTTNGGTTTTGTTTTTCTGGCGTTCGTTTCTGAATTCGCAACTATTTCATGAGCATTCACAAGCTGAATCCCGAGCGCGGCGCGTCCGATCACGGCGCGTTGGCAGTCGGGTTGAATTTTCATCACGAGATTCACCGGTTTCCCGAGACCATCCTCAAGGCGCGGGCCATCCGTGCCCTCGAGAACATCGCGGCGAAGTATCCGGTGTATCGCCACGTACGCTACGCGTCGCAACGCAAGCTGGAAGAGCTGTTCGACGATCTCGCCCTGCATGCCGGGCTGAGCGCCTGTCGCCTGGGCGCCGGCAGCCTGTTGCTGGAGGGCCCCGGGATCTTCATCAGCGCCGAAGGCTGGCGGACCGGTGCGTTCGTTTCCTGTGGCTTCAACATCTGGACCGATAGCGCCGCTCGCATCGAGGAAACGCGCGAGAAGTTGCTTCGTATCATTGGCGAAGCGTTTCCGCGTCATCGCATATTCACGCTGTCCTGGAACTTCATGGACAGTCGTTCCGGCTTGAACTTCACGACGTTCGACGAGCTGGCCAGCGATGACCTCCATGATGAGGCCTATCCGGCATTCGAGCGCCCGGTGCGTGATTTCATCCGCGACTATCTGGAAGCGGACGAGACCGTGCTGTTGTTACTCGGGCCGCCGGGCACCGGTAAGACCAAGCTCGTGCGGGCCATCCTCGGCGCACTCTCCGAGCGC
Organism: Steroidobacter cummioxidans; assembly: GCF_003104955.1. Lineage (NCBI taxonomy): Bacteria > Pseudomonadati > Pseudomonadota > Gammaproteobacteria > Steroidobacterales > Steroidobacteraceae > Steroidobacter > Steroidobacter cummioxidans. The sequence continues at coordinate 14,221 of NZ_LSRW01000027.1, forward strand.
AAGGGAGACAGCGCGGAAGTGATGTACACGGGTGACAAGAAGGCGCTGGAGAGCGACGAGATCTTCGTCGACTTCATCACCGGCCAGCATGATGCGTTCGTCATCGAGGACGCCGATCATTTGCTGTTGGCACGGAGCAGCGGCAATCACGATCTGCATCGCTTCCTGGCGATCGCCGACGGCGTGGTGCGGGCGCAGGGTCGTAAGATCATTTTTACGACCAACTTGCCGAACGTCTCCGACGTCGACGAGGGCTTGCTGCGACCGGGCCGCTGCTTTGCGGCCGTGCGTACTCGCTTGCTGATTCGTGCCGAGGCATTGGCTCTGATGAGCCGCCTCGTCGAGGATCGGACCCGGTGTAACGAGCTGCTGAGCAGCTTGTTTCCACCGGGCGTACGAGGCGTATCGGTAGCGGACGTGTATCGAGCTGCCGGGAAGACCGGCCGCAAGAGGCTCTGCTAAAGCTTGCAGAGCCGCTCGGCCGCCTCTGCCAGGGTCGAGTCGTTCTTGGCAAAGCAGAAGCGCAGCACGCTGAGCTTCGGCGGCGCCACGTAGAACGGCGAAACCGGGATCGAGGCCACGCCGGCCTGGCGCAACACCAGGTCGGCGAACTCGACGTCGCTTTGCTGGCTGATGGCACTGAAATCCAGCAGCTGGAAATAGCTGCCGGCGGCTGGAGTCCAGCTGAATCTGGAGTTGCGCAGCAGCTCCAGGAAGCGATCGCGCTTGGCCTGATAGAACGCGCTCAATTCCGCGTTGTGCTCGGGCACTTCCTTGAGAAAGTCCGCAATCGCCAGCTGCAGCGGATGCGCGATACAGAAGGTGTTGAACTGATGCACTCGCCGGATCTCGCGAGTGATGTCGGGCGGCGCGACGGCGTAGCCGACTCGCCAGCCCGTCGCATGCATCGTCTTGCCAAACGAGAACACGGCGACGCCGCGCTCATACAACTCGGGGTGCTCGACGATGCTGGCGTGACGAGCACCGTCGTAAATCATGTGCTCGTACACTTCATCTGAAATCACCAGCGCATCGGTGGGCCGCAGGATCTCCGCGAGGATGTCCAACTCTTTGCGTGGAATCACCGTCGTGATGGGATTGTGCGGCGTATTGATCATCACCAACCGAGTGCGCGGTGTAATCGCAGCACGCACGCGATCCCAATCGATCTGGAATTTCGGCGGGTCGAGCGGAATGTGGATCGGCCGGCCACCCGCGGAAATCACCGCCGGTGCATAGGAGTCGTAGGAAGGATCGAACAGGATCACTTCCTCGCCGGGATGCACGAGCGACACGACGGCGGAGAAAATCGCCTCGGTCGCGCCGAGCGTCACAGTGATCTCGCTATCGACGTTGGGAACGCGCCCGTAGCTCGCCCCCAGCTTCAGCGCGATCTGCTCGCGCAGCTCCGCGACGCCGATCATCGGTGCGTACTGGTTGTAGCCGGCCGCGACGTAGTGCGCGAGCAGCTCCTTCAGCCGCGGCGGCGCGTCGTAGTCAGGAAAGCCCTGCGCCAGGTTGATCGCGCCCAGCTCGCGGGCACGATTGGTCATTACAGTAAAAATCGTCGTGCCGACGTGCGGCAATTTCGAACGGATATTCATCTCCGCCCCCACGGATACATCAAGCGACCATTCTCGCCGATGCTGCGAGCGTCGGCGAGAACCATCGGTTTATTTGGACGCTGCGGCCATCTGCATGTCGCGCTGTCGGCGTTTTTCCTGGCGCGCCAGAAAGAAGCCGGCCGCGATTACACCGAGAGTCACGAGCAGCACGATGATGGTCGCGAGCGCGTTGATGTCCGGGCTCACGCCCAGACGCACTTTGGAAAAGATCACCATGGGCAGCGTGCTCGCACCCGGTCCGGACACGAAGCTGGCAATCACCAGGTCGTCCAGCGAAATGGTGAACGCCAGCAACCAGCCGGACACCAGCGCCGGCGCGATGATGGGCAGGGTGATGACGAAGAAAATCTTCGCTGGCCGCGCGCCGAGATCCATCGCTGCCTCTTCCAATGAGTCATCGAGCGACGACAGCCGCGACTGCACGATGATGGTGACGTACGCCAGCGTCAGCGTGGTGTGCGCGATGGTAATCGTCGTGAAGCCGCGCCCGGCGGGCCAGCCGAACGCGCTTTCCATCACGACGAACAGCATCAACAACGACAGGCCCGTGATGACTTCCGGCATCACCAGCGGCGCAGTCGTCATGCCCGACAGCAGCGTGCGACCACGAAACTTGCCGAATCGCGCCAGCGCGAGCCCCGCCAACGTGCCGAGAATGACTGCCCCCGTGGCGTTGGTCGCGGCGATCTTCACTGACAGCCACGCCGCGTCCAGGATCTGACGATTCTCGAGCAGCCGCCCGTACCACTGAGTCGAGAAGCCGCCCCACACCGTGACCAGCCGCGATTTGTTGAACGAGTAGACGATCAACGACAGGATCGGGATGTAGAGGAACGCGAAGCCGAAGACGAGCACGGAAAGGCGGAACGTCGATGATTGCTTCATCGATGCGCTCCGCGAGCCTCGGCTGCCTGCGCCCGTTGCAGTAGCACGATCGGGATCACCAGCAACAGCAGCAACGCAATCGCCACTGCGCATGCCGCGGGCCAATCGCGCTTGGTAAAGAACACCTGCCAGAGCACCTTACCGATCATCAACGAATCGGACGGCCCCAGCAGCTCCGGAATCACGAACTCGCCGACCGCCGGAATGAACACCAGCATCGAGCCGGCGATGATGCCCGGCAGGGACAACGGCAGCGTGACGGTCATGAAGGTCTTGAAGGGCCGCGCGCCCAGATCGGCCGCCGCTTCCAGCAAGGTCAGATCCATCTTCTCCAGGTTGGAGTACAGCGGCAGGATCATGAACGGCAGATACGAGTACACGATGCCGACATAGATCGCGAAGTTGGTCTGCAACATCACGATGGGCTCATCGATGAGGCCGGTCCACATCAGGAAGTTGTTGATGAGGCCGTTGTTCTTCAGGATGCCGATCCAGGCATACACGCGCAGCAGGAACGAGGTCCAGAACGGCAGGATCACCATCATCAGCAGGAGGTGACGCCACGTCGACTGGGCGCGGGCGATCGCATATGCCATTGGATAGCCGATCAGCAAACACAACGCTGTCGAGATCGCCGCGACCTTGATCGAGTTGAGGTAGGCCCGCCAATACAGGCCGTCCTGGATCAGGTTCGCGAAGTTCTTCAGCTGCACATTGATCTGCGCAATGTTGCCGTCGAGCCAGCTCAGCAGCGGCTGGTACGGCGGAATGCCGATGCGCGCTTCCGAGAACGAGATCTTCAGAACGATGATGAACGGCACCAGGAAGAACAGCAGCAGCCAGAAATACGGAACGGCTGTGGCCAGCGTGCGCCCGGTAATACCCCAGCGCACCAGGCGCGCCTGCGTCCAGCGATACGGCGGCAGCCTGCTCAGGAAATCGAGGATGAGCTGAACCCCCGCGGAGTGACGATGGCGGGAGGGCGCCGCAGCGCGCGTGTTCATTCGCTCAATACCACAGGACTGGAGGCATGCCAGCTCAAGTACACCGTCTGTTCCCAGGTGATGGAATCGTCGGCGTGCCGGTAGGTATTCGGCTGCGTGACTCGCACGATCTTGTTGGAAGGCAGTCGCACGAGGTACACGGACATGTCGCCCATGTACGCGATCTCCTTGACCGTGCCCTGCGCGACGTTGTCGGTCTGATTGGGCCGCTCGACGGAGATGTTGATCTTCTCCGGACGAATCGCGGCGAACACCACCGCATCGGGTGCGGAGCTCACGCCGTGATCGACATAGATAGTGCCGCCCAGCTCGGGCGAATCGATGCGCACGTGGTCCGGCTCGTCCTCGATCAGCCGGCCCTCGAACATGTTCACGTTGCCGATGAACTCGGCGACGAACTTGCTGTTCGGATATTCGTAGATGTCCTTGGGCGTGCCGATCTGGACGATCTCGCCCGAGTTCATGACGCCGATGCGCGTCGACAGCGTCATCGCCTCTTCCTGGTCGTGCGTGACGACCACGAACGTGACGCCGAGCTGTTCCTGAATGTTCACCAGCTCGAACTGGGTGTGCTCGCGAAGTTTCTTGTCGAGCGCACCGAGCGGCTCATCGAGCAGCAGCAGCTTGGGACGCTTCGCCAGCGAGCGCGCCAACGCAACGCGCTGACGTTGACCGCCCGACAGCTGATGCGGCTTGCGCTTGGCGAACTGCTGCAGCCGCACGAGCTTGAGCATGTCGTCGACGCGCGCGGCGATCTCGTCCTTCGGCAGGCCGTCCTGCTTCAGGCCGAACGCAACGTTCTGCTCCACCGTCATGTGCGGAAACAACGCGTACGACTGGAACATCATGTTCACCGGGCGCTCGTACGGCGGGATGCCGGTCATGTCGACGCCATCGATGAACAGCTTGCCGCTGGTGGGCTCCTCGAAGCCCGCCAGCATGCGCAGCAGCGTGGTCTTGCCACAGCCCGAGCCGCCGAGCAGGCAGAACAGCTCCTTCTTATAGATCTTCAGCGATACGTCGTTGACCGCGACGAAGTCACCGAACTTCTTGGTGACGCGGTCGATGTGTACGTAAGGAACAGCTTGCGGATCGTTCCAGACCGCAAGCTGTTGCTGGGGCCGCGGGTTCGTGGCCATTTAATATCGGTCGTCGCTCTTTATCGGCCGGTGGTGAACTTCTGCCACAGGCGCGCCATGGTGGCAGTGGCCTGCTCGCCGTAGGCCAGCGACGGGAACAGCTTGGCCCGCACTTCCGGCGTCGGGTAGATGCCCGGGTCGTTCTTCACTTCGTCCTTCACCAGCGCGAAGGACTCGGCATTGCCGTTGGCGTAGAACTTGAAGTTGGAGTTGTTGGCCGCGACCTGCGGATCCATCAGGTAATTGATGAAGGCGTGCGCGTTCTTCGGGTGCTTGGCATCGGCCGGGATGGCCAGCATGTCGAACCACACGACGGTGCCTTCCTTCGGGATCGAGTACGCAATCTTCACGCCCTGGCCAGCTTCGGCGGCACGATCGCGCGCCTGCAGGATGTCACCGCTCCAGCCGATGGCTACGCACAGCTCACCGTTGGCGAGATCGTCGATGTACTGCGACGAGTGGATCTTGCGGACGTAGGGACGGATCAGCTGCAGCTTCTCGGCGGCAGCGTTCAGGTCTTCTTCCTTCTGGCTGTTGGGATCGCGGCCCATCCACTGCAGCACGACTTTGAGGATCTCATCCGGCGCGTCCAGCATGGAGACGCCGCAGTCCTTGAGCTTGGCGATCTGCGTGGGATCGAAAATCTGGCTCCAGGAATCCAGCGGCTGGTCGCCGAGGGCTTTCTTGACCTTGTCGACGTTGTAGCCGATGCCCGTGGTGCCCCACATGTAGGTCACGGAATGTTCATTGCCCGGATCGTGGAGCGCGACGCGCTGCTGAATGTCCGGATCCATATTGGCCAGATTCGGCAGCTGCGACTTGTCGAGCTTCTGGAACACGCCGGCTTTGATCTGGCGCTCCAGGAACGAGGCCGACGGCACCACCACGTCGAAGCCGGAGTTGCCGGCCAGCAGGCGCGTCTCCAGCATGTCGTTGGAATCGAAGACGTCGTAGGTGACCTTGATGCCGGTCTTCTGCTCGAAGTTCTTGATGGTGTCTTCGGCGATGTAGTCCGACCAGTTGTAGACGTGCAGGACCTTTTCTTCAGCACGCGCGGCACCTGGCGCCTCGGCCAGGTTGGCTTCTTCCTTCTTGCCGCAAGCAGCGACCGCCAGTGCGATCGTGGTAACGGCCAGGCCGGCGCGCAGTGAACTGTTGAACGCCCTACTCATCAGGATTTCTCCCCGCAACGTTGGTTGTTCCAAGCCCATGAGTGCCACCGCACGGGCTCGGTGCTGCGCGGGAGGGTATCGCAGAACAGGGGCGTGGGCTATAACCTGCGGCGCTTGGATCTACCGGGCGGAGCAGCTCGCGGCGGCGGCGTTAAATTCGGCCCTGACGCACTAATTCCTGCTGGGTTTGATCCAAAGCGAGGCGTGCTTTTTCGACCAGCTCGTCGATCTGCGCCCGCGTAATGACCAAAGGCGGTGCAATGATCATGGTGTCACGCACCGCTCTCATCACCAGACCGTTGGCGATGCACAGGTCGCGGCACATCAGGCCCACTTCGCCGGGGTCGGGGAAGGCCTGGCGCCTGGCCTTGTCCTTCACCAATTCGAGCGCGCCGATCAAACCAACGATGCGCGCTTCACCGACCAGTGGGTGGCTCGCCAGCTCCTGCCAGCGTCGTTGCATGTACGGACCCACGTCGTCGTGAACGCGCTCGACGACACGCTCTTCACGCAGAATGTTGATGGCGGCACACGCAACGGCGCACGCCACAGGGTGGCCGGAATAAGTGAAGCCGTGATGAAACTCGCCGGCCTTGTCGGTCATGACCGCAGCGACCCGGTCGCCGACCATGACGCCACCGATCGGCAGATACCCCGAGGACAGGCCCTTCGCGATCGGCATCAAATCGGGGCGGATGCCGAAATATTCCGAGCCGAACCAGTGGCCGGTGCGGCCGAAGCCGCAGATCACCTCGTCGGCGATCAGCAGGATGCCGTACTTGTCGACGATGCGCTGAATCTCGGGCCAATAAGTCGATGGCGGGACGATCACGCCGCCCGCGCCCTGAATGGGCTCGCCGATGAATGCGGCCACTTTCTCCGGACCAATCTGCAAAATCTTTTCTTCGAGCGCCTGCGCTGCGACCAGACCGAACTCTTCGGGCGACAGCTCGCCGCCTTCACCGAACCAGTACGGCTGGCGAATGTGCACGATGCCAGGAATCGGCAAGCCGCCCTGCTCGTGCATGGGCTTCATGCCGCCCAGGCTGGCGCCGGCCATGGTGCTGCCGTGATAGGCGTTGTGACGACTGATGATGACCGTGCGCTCGGGCTGACCGAGCACATTCCAGTAGTGACGCACGGTGCGCACGACGGTGTCGTTCGCCTCCGAACCTGAACCGGTGAAGAACACGTGCTTGAACTGCGGCGGCGTCACTTCGGACAGCAGGCGCGCCAGCTCGATTGCGGGTGGATGGGCCACCTGGAAGAAACTGTTGTAGTACGGCAGCTCCTGCATCTGCCGATAAGCGGCGTCGGCCAGCTCGCGCCGGCCGTAGCCCAGGCTCACGCACCACAAGCCGGACATGCCGTCGAGAATGCGACGGCCGTCCGACTCATATAAGTACACGCCCTCGGCACGGGTGATGACCCGCGTGCCTTTCTTGCTCAGCGCCGCATGATCCGTGAACGGATGGATGTAATGAGCGGCATCGAGCGCCTGCCACTCGCGGGTGCTGCGTTCGGGAATGGAGGACGCCATGATGCTGCGCTGGGATTAACGGAAACGACGGAAATAAGTCATGGGTGGTTACACGTTCAATAACAGGTGCTCGCGTTCCCACGAGCTGATGACCTGTAAAAAGGTTTCGTATTCGTTCTCTTTCACGGCCGCGTAGGCGATGACGAAACGCTCGCCGAGGATCTCGATCAACGGCCGGCAGTCACGCAGCAGCCGCAGCGAATCTTCGATGTTGCGGGGAAGAGAGAACGGCAAGTCATACGCGCTGCCGGAGATCGGCTCGCTCGGCTTGAGTCCTTCGACCATGCCGAGATAGCCGCACGCCAGCGAAGCTGCGATGGCCAGATAGGGATTCGCGTCGGCGCCGGCGATGCGGTTTTCGACACGACGGTTTTTGGGATTCGACACCGGCACGCGTAGTCCCGCGGTCCGGTTGTCATAACCCCATTGTGTATTGATCGGTGCGGAATAGTGCCGCGTGATGCGCCGATAGGAATTCACGTTCGGCGCGAACAACGACATGGCGGCCGGCAAATACTTCTGCAGACCGGCGATGTGCGAGAAGAACAGCGGCGACGGACGGCCCTCGGCATCGCTGAACACATTGTTACCTGTGCGGCGATCGACGATGCTCTGGTGGATGTGCATGGCACTGCCCGGCTCGCGAGCCATTGGCTTCGCCATGAACGTCGCATACATCTTGTGACGAAGCGCCGCTTCACGCGCCGTGCGCTTGAAGAGGAATACCTGGTCGGCGAGCGACAACGCGTTCCCGTGCAGCAGATTGATTTCCATCTGCGCCGCGCCGTCTTCGTGAATCAGCGTATCGATCTCGATGTCCTGCGCCTCGCAGAACGCATACATGTCGTCGAACAACGGATCGAACTCGTTGACCGCGGCGATCGAATACGACTGACGCCCCACTTCAGGGCGGCCCGAGCGACCGATCGGCGGCTTCAACGGATAATCGGAGTCGGTGTTCGGCTCGATCAGATAGAACTCGAGCTCGGGCGCGACCACCGGATCCCAACCGTGCTGCGCGTAGAGCTCGAGCACGTGCTGAAGCACATAGCGCGGCGCCATCGTCACCGGGCGACCGTCGGAGTAGAAGCTGTCGTGAATCACCTGCGCGGTCGGCTCGGCTGCCCACGGCACGACGCGAACAGAGGCGGGATCGGCCTTCATCACCACGTCGATTTCCGACGGGTTGATGGCTCGCTCGTCATCCGGATAGTCGCCAGTGACCGTCTGCAAGAAGATGCTCTCGGGCAGACGCATGCCCTCTTCCTCGGCGAACTTCGCCGCCGGCATCAGCTTCCCACGCGGCACGCCGGCCATGTCGGGAATGATGGCCTCACACTCTGAAATGCCGTGTTCTTTGAAAAATTGTTGAATGGCGCTCATACGAATCACCTTGCCGCTCGCTGGTGGGCACGCTCGCGCGCGGCTTCACCAAAAGCAGTGAACAGCGCGCGCGAAAAAGGGTTGTCCTTGAACTTCCACTCGGGGTGCCACTGCAGCCCGAGCGCGAGCGACGGTGCGTCCGCCACTCGAAAAGCTTCGATCACTCCATCCGGCGCACGCGCCTCGACGACGAGGCCGCGTCCCAGGGTCTGCACTCCCTGAGAGTGCAATGAGTTCACTTTCACTCGCCGCTCGCCGGACAGTCGCGCGAGCAATCCATCCGGGGTCAGCTCGATGTCGTGCGCCGGGCCGTACTGCTCATCGAGCGGCGCGGCGGTGTCCTCGCGATGATTCTGATAGCCCTGCACTTCGTGCAGCTTCTGCCAGAGCGTGCCGCCGAACGCGACATTCATCTCCTGGAAACCGCGGCAGATCGCCAGCAGCGGCAAGCCGGCTTCGATCACTCGCGGGATCATCGGCAAAGTCGTCGCGTCTCGATACGCATCGTGCAGCGTGCCAGGATCGCTGATCGGACCCTGATATCGATGCGGCTCGATGTTCGATGGGCTGCCGGTCAGCAGGATGCCATCGAAGTCGGCGAGCAGCTCACGCGCTTCCAAGCCGTCGCCGAGCGAAGGGATCAGGACCGGGACTGCTTGAGCGCCTTCCGCCACTGCCGCGATGTATTTCTCGCCGACGCAGTGGAAGTAATGGTGGCCCAACAGACGCCTGTCCGCCGGAATACCGATGAGGGGCCTGCGAGTTGACACGTTTAAGATCTTTAACAACCCGCCACATCGGTGGCGTGGTCGCGAGGCATCATTTAACCACAATCCGGGCCCGGTCGCCCGTCCGGCAATGGATGAGGGGGATAAACAACAATCTTTTCAATTGGTTATAAGACCGCCCTCGCCGACCATCCTCTTGCCGCCAGCCGTTGGCAGTGGCTATCCTCGCTGGCGCGGCAGCGCGCCGGTAATTCGCTCATCGCACCCAGATCTTAAACAGGTAACCCCTTATGGCGGTCAGTGACCCGTCTGTGCAGCTGACCACCTTTCGGCAGCAATACCCTCATACGCGCTTTGTCGATGTGCTGCTGGCAGATTTGTGCGGAATCCCGCGCGGCAAGCGCGTGACTCTCAACGAGCTGCCAGGGATCTATCACGGTAGCTTCCTGTTGCCCGGCTCGATGTTCGCGCTCGACGTGCTCGGCGGCACGATCCAAGAAACGGGACTCGGCTTCGACGAAGGCGATGCCGACCGCCGCTGCCTGCCGATCGACGGCACGCTGGTGCCGGTGCCCTGGCGCGAGGGCGAAGGCATTGCTCAGGTGCAGGTCTCGATGGTCGATCACGACGGCTCACCTTTCTATGGCGATCCGCGTCATGTGCTGGCCGACGTGTTGAACCGCTTCAGTGCATTGGGTCTCACGCCGGTGGTGGCGATCGAGCTGGAGTTCTATCTGCTCGACCCGGAGCGAACTGCCGACGGCCGCGCGCAACCGCCGCGCCTGCCGCAAACCGGTCGGCGCGAGTATCTGACGCAGATCAACTCGATGGTCGACTTGAATGAATACTCGGCGGTGCTCGCCGAGATTTCGGCGGCCTGTGGAGCTCAGCAGATTCCGTCCGGCACCGCGCTCGCGGAATATGGCCCCGGTCAGTTCGAAGTGAACTTACAACACTCTGCCGACGCCCTGCTCGCCTGCGATCAAGCGATTCGTTTCAAGCGACTGGTACGAGGCGTTGCTGCTCGTCACGGCATGGAAGCGACGTTCATGCCCAAGCCGTACATGGATCACGCCGGCAGCGGCGCTCACATTCACGTGAGCATGCTCGATCGAGACGGTCGCAACATCTTTGCTTCGGACGACCCCACCGGCAGTGCTTCGTTGAAACATGCGATCGGTGGCCTGGCGACGACGATGGCGGACGCCATGCTGATCTTCGCCCCGACCGCCAATTCCTATCGACGCTATCGATCCGAATCGTATGTGCCGCTCAACCCGAACTGGGCCGTGAACAATCGCGGCGTGGCGTTACGCATCCCCGCGAGCACGCCCGAGAATCGACGCATCGAGCATCGCGTCGCCGGCGCAGACGCCAATCCCTATTTGCTGACCGCCGCCGTACTCGCCGGCATTCACTACGGCTTGCAGCGCGACCTCGACCCAGGTGCCCCGGTGGCCGGAAACGCATACCGCGATGCCGCTACCACGCTGCCCATCACCTGGCCCGAGGCCGCGCTGAAGTTCGAATCCAGCAGCGTAATGCGAGATTACCTCGGCGAAAAATTCCACCGCCTGTTCGTGACAACCCGCCGCGGCGAGTTGCAGGCATTCGAGTCACACATCAGCCCGCTGGAGTACGCGTGGTACGCGCGGACTTGCTGAGTACTGTGGGAAGTCGTGCGCTCGGTCGCGCGTGCTCGTTACCCGCGAACCAGTAAAATACGAGCCCCCACTGGAGCATCATTTGACCACGGATCCCAACACTGCGATCTCCTACTACGCGGCCTCGGCAAATCCCGCGCCCGAACATCCGCAGCTTCAGGGCGATGTGACCGCGGACGTTTGCGTGATTGGCGGCGGCATCGCCGGCTGCTCGACCGCGCTCGATCTCGCCGAACGCGGCTATAAAGTCGTGCTGCTCGAAGGTCAGCGCATCGGCTGGGGCGCGTCCGGCCGCAGCGGCGGTCAAGCCATCAGCGGATTTGCCAGCGGTCAGAGCAAGCTGGTCCAGCAGGTTGGCGCCGAGAACGCCCGACGGATGTGGGACATCTCGCTGGAAGGCCTGCAACTGATCCGCGATCGGGTGGCGAAGTACCACATCGACTGCGACCTGCACTGGGGACAGATGCACGTCGCTATCAAGCAGCGTCAACGCGAAACGCTGTTGCACGAGCAGCGCGAGGCCGAAGACACGTACGGCTATCGTCAGCTCGAATTCCTCGAGCGCGATAAGGTCGAATCGCTACTGGCAACCAAGCGCTACATCGCCGGGCTGTATGACCGGGGCAGCGGGCATCTGCATCCGCTGAATTACACGCTGGGCCTCGCCGCCGCCGCCAGCGCCGCCGGTGTTTCCATTCACGAGCACTCGCTCGTTACAAACATCAGCTACGACCAGCCCGCGATCGTGAGCACAGGCACCGGCAGGGTACGAGCGAGCTACGTCGTGCTCTGTTGTAACGCCTACTTGAATACACTCGTGCCGTCGCTGCGCTCACGCATCATGCCAGTGGGCACATACATCATCGCGACCGAGCCCCTCGGCGAAATCCGCATGAAACGCCTCATGCGGGACAACATTGCCGTCACGGACATCAATTTCGTGCTCGACTACTTCCGGCGTTCGGCGGACTTTCGTTTGTTGTTTGGCGGTCGAGTCAGTTATTCGGGGCTGGACCCATTCAACACTGCCGACGCCACGCGCAAACGTATGCTCAAGGTATTTCCCCAGCTGGCCGACGTCCGCGTCGAATATGCCTGGGGAGGTTATGTCGACATCACCATGAGCCGCGCCCCGGATTTCGGCCGTCTCGCTCCGCACATCTATTATTTACAAGGCTTTTCCGGCCATGGCATCGCCCTGACCGGGATCGCCGGCCGGCTGGCTGCCGAGGCCATTGCCGGGCAGGCGGAACGTTTCGACCTGTTCACCCACCTGAAACATCGAAATTTCCCGGGCGGCGAGCTGCTACGGATGCCGGCGCTGGTGCTGGCCATGCTCTGGTACCGCGCCCGCGACCTGCTGTAGCCGCGCTACTGGAACTTCCGACGCTTTGAAACATATTCAGCATTTGCACTCGGCTGGTCTGCCGAGTCTACGCGGTGCGCGAATGAACCAGGGGATCGACACCGACTCGACGCGCGACACTTCTTCCAGTGTCGCGCCCGTTGCAGCGGCCGAGGCAAGGCCCCGCACCAGTATCCTGCTCGTCGACGACCAGCCCGCTCGCCTGCTGACATATGAAGCAGTGCTTTCCGGCATCGATGTCGACTGTGTACGCGCTTTGTCGGGCAGAGACGCACTCAAACAGCTGCTGACCCGCGACTTCGCGCTCATCCTGCTCGATGTGAACATGCCCGACATGGACGGGTTCGAGACCGCCCGTCTGATCCGCGAACATCCACGCTGGGAGCGCACTCCCATCATTTTCGTCACCGGCATGAATGTCTCTGAGCTGGATCAGCTCAAGGGTTACGAAGTCGGCGCTATCGATTACATCCCCGTGCCGGTGGTACCAGAGATCCTGCGCTCCAAGGTCACGGTGCTGGTGGAACTGCACCAGCGGCGACGCTATCTCGAGGCGCTCAATACATCCCTGACCCAGGCGCGCAGCGACCTGGAAATCCGTCACGCGAGCGCGCTCGCCGAGCGCGATGCGCAACTGCACGCCATCTTCGAGCATCCCACGGAACTGTTCGTCGTCCTGCAGGCCGTGCGTGGCCCCTGCGGAACCATCGTCGACTTTCAATATCGGGACGCGAATACAAACTCGCTGGAACTGCTGGGCTATGGCCGCGACCAGCTGCGGGGTTGCCGCCTCACGGAATTGTTCGATCCTGAAGCCGCCAGCCGGATGATTGCCCAATCCGCACAAGTGCTGCAGACCCGGCAGATCGTGCGTTACGAAGCGCAGCATCGCGACAAGGATTTCTTCATCACGCTGTTTCCCATGGGGCCCGAGTGCGTCGTCAGCTCCGGCACCAACATTACGGAGCGCAAGCGGGCGGAGGCAGCACTCCGCCATAGTGAAGCTCGCCATCGCGCACTGCTGGATCATGCGCCCGTCGGCGTCGCTCACAACTCGCTGGATGGCAGGTTTGAATACGTCAACCACGCGTTCTGCAAGCTCGTCGGTTATAGCCCCGAGGAGCTACATAACAAGCGCTGGCAAGACCTCACCCATCCGCAGGACGTTGCGCAGGATCAGGAGCTGGCGAATCAAGTCATCACCGGCAAACTTACCGACTACACCATCCAGAAGCGCTATGTCCGCAAGGACGGCAGCATCGTGTGGGTGAATCTGTTCGGCAATTTCGTGGCGGACGACGCTGGGCGCCCGGTGCAGGGCGTCGCGATCGTCATCGACATTACCGAACAGATCGATTCACAGCGCCTGCTGCGTGAAAGCGAGGCTCGCTGGCGAGAAGCCAACACACGCAAGGATGAGTTCCTCGCGATGCTGAGCCACGAGTTGCGCAACCCCGCCGCCGCAATCGGCAACGCCGCGCAGGCGCTGTCACGCCTCACCGTGAATCGCGACCAAGAACAAGCGCTGATCGGCATCGTGAAACGACAGATCGGCCATCTGGGCCATCTGCTCGACGATTTGCTGGAGGTGTCGCGCATTACTCAGGGGCGTATCGAGATCAATCGCGAGCGCCTCACCTTGCAGTCGTGCATCGACAGCGCGATCGAGACTGCGCAACCGCTGATGCAGGAAAAGAAACATCGACTCACCTCGATCGTGTGCCCCGAGCCCCTGTGGGTGTACGCCGACAAAGTGCGACTCGCTCAATGCATCGCGAACCTGCTGACCAACGCCGCCAGGTACACCAAGCCCGGCGGCGAGATTCAGGTGCGGGCAATGATCGAAGACGACGCGGCGGTGGTGGCGATCATCGACAACGGCATCGGCATGCCCGCCGAGCTGATTTCCCGCGTCTTCGAGCTATTCGTACAGGGCGAGCGCGCCCTGGATCGCTCACAGGGCGGGCTCGGCATCGGACTCGCCGTTTGTCGCATGCTCATAGAGATGCAGGGCGGGACTGCGGCGGCCAGCAGCCCCGGCATCGACCAGGGCTCGACCTTCACCCTGCGCCTGCCGCTCGCGATACAGGCACACGATGCCTCAACTGAAGTGAGCGCAGACAACGGCGGCCCGGCACGCGTCATGATCATTGACGACAATCGCGACGCGGCCGATTCACTCGCTTTGTTACTTCAGCTCGAAGCGCATGCCACGCTCACCGCGTACTCCGGCGCGACCGCACTCGACCAGGCCGAAGGGTTCGACCCGCAGTTCGTGCTGCTGGATATCGGTCTGCCGGAAATGGATGGGTATGAAGTGGCGCGTCGCTTGAAGGCAATCTGCCCACGTGCACGCCTGATCGCGGTGACGGGCTATGGTCTCGCCGGCGACAAACAACGCTCGGCCGACTCGGGATTCGCTGCGCATCTGGTGAAGCCGGTGAATCTCACCGACATCCAGACGGCCTTCACCACGCTCACCAGCTGATCGATTACTCGCCGCGGTACTCGCAGCCGCTGGTGCAGGTTTCGTGAATCACGACCTTGCTCAGCAACGGCAGCACCGGCTTGGCCTGCTGCCACACCCAACGAGCGAGATTTTCGCTGGTGGGATTCTCCAGCCCCTCGATCTCATTCAAGTAATGATGATCGAGCCGGTCGTAGATGGGCTGGAACGCGCGCTTCACATCGGCGAAATCCATCACCCAGCCGGTGACCGGATCGACCTCGCCGCTGACATGCAGCTCGATGCGGAACGAGTGGCCGTGCAGGCGCGCGCACTTGTGGCCCGCCGGAACGTTCGGCAGGCGATGCGCAGCCTCGATGGTGAAGACACGAAAAATATTCATATGTGAAAAAGGCGCCGCAAGCGGCGCCTTTCGATTATCTCAGCTGCCGAAAATTTACGCAGCTTTGCGACGACGCGAGCTGGACACGCAGCTGCAAGTACCACAAGTGCAACGGATGCCATTGCAATCGCTGCACACGCCGAAGTCCACCGAGCCGTAATGACGGCGGCACTGTTCGCAGTACGGCTTGCGGCGGCCAGTACGAGCGGTGCGATAAGAATCCACTGCGGCCGCGCTCTGGTCGGCCGGTTCACCCGTGCAAGCGCTCAGGTCCTTGCTCACG
Organism: Steroidobacter cummioxidans; assembly: GCF_003104955.1. Lineage (NCBI taxonomy): Bacteria > Pseudomonadati > Pseudomonadota > Gammaproteobacteria > Steroidobacterales > Steroidobacteraceae > Steroidobacter > Steroidobacter cummioxidans. The sequence goes on from NZ_LSRW01000027.1 coordinate 29,859, forward strand.
ATCCCACGCATGAAAGTGCTGGAGGTCATGGAGCCGACCTTGAACAGGCGCATCTGCTCGCGGGCCAAGCCCATCTGCGCGACGGGGTCGTAGATCACCACGCCCAGCTTGGGATGAAAATGAACCTGGAACGGATCGCCGCTCATAACAATCACTTCACAATCGACGGGATGGCAGGGGGGTGGGCTCTGTAACGCGGGCGCAATTGTGCTGCAACAGCCCCGTCATAGCAATCAGCTGCCGCCCGTATTTGACGCTTTTCTTGCGGGGAAAAGCGCCTGCTTCACCCTTCTGGCGCAGCATTTTCCCGCGTCGACACCCGCCAGTGGACTTCGGCCCACTGGCGGTGGGGGACTTTCGCTCAGCGCACCGGCGCCGACGCGGCAGGATTTTCAGTAACTCCTGCAAGCACCTCGGCAGACGAGCGACGCCGTAAGACATAACAAGCATGAATGCGCGGATTGCGCTCGAAGTCCTTCGGCAGCGTGCGGCGGCCGATGTCTTCGATCTCGAATGCCGCCAGCCCGTCGCGATCCAGGCGAAACCGCGTGTAATTGTTGGAGAACACGATGATGCCGTCGGGGGTCAGCAGCTGCGCAGCAAGAGTCAATAGTTGGACGTGGTCCCGCTGCACATCGAAATCCTGCTCCATTCGTTTGGAGCGCGAATGAGTGGGCGGATCGATGAACATCAACTCCCAACGCCGCGATTTATCGCGCTGTTCTTGCAACCAGGCCAGGCAGTCGGCTTGCACGAAGCCGTGCTCGGGCCCTGCGAGGTTGTTCAACGCCAGGTTGCGCTTGGCCCAGTCGAGATAAGTGCGCGACATGTCGACCGTCGTCGACGACGCGGCGCCGCCTCCCGCGGCGAACACAGTTGCCGTGCCCGTGTACGCAAACAAATTCAGGAAACGTTTGCCACGAGCCAGCTCACCGACGTAACGACGCGTCAGCCGGTGATCGAGGAACAACCCGGTATCCAGATAGTCGGTGAAGTTCACCGCGAACCGATACGGCTGCTCGCGCACGATGTGATATTCGCGCTCGTTATCCAGCTTCTCGTATTGCGTGCCATCTTTTTGCTGGCGCCGCTCGCGAATGAACAAGCGATCCTCGGCCAGACTCAGCTCGTGAGGAATCACTGCGAGCGCTTCATTGCGCCGCTGACGCGCAGCCTTGGGCTCGATCGTCTTCGGCGGGGCGTACTCCTGCACGACAACCCAGCGCTCGCCATCGCCATTGCTGTACTGATCGATGGCGAATGCGTACTCGGGCATGTCGGCATCGTAGATCCGGTAGCAATCGACGTTCTCGCGACGCGCCCAGTCCTGCATCAACTTCAGATTCTTGCGTAGACGATTGGCGAACATTTGTGCGCCAGGCCGCTCGCGAAGCTCGGCGGCATCCGGCGGCGGCTTGCGCTCACCGACGTAGTCGCCGGGCGTTACGTCAAAACGCAACAACCGGCATTCGATGCGGCCATTGAATAGAGTGTGCGTGCGACGCGCGTTGATCCCCACCGCTTTCGCGAGCGGCGGATTGCCGGTCAGCACCGCTGCTTTCCAGCCTTCAAAATGCTCGCGCAGCCTCGCGCCCAATGTTTGATACAGCGCCTGCAATCGCTCTTGCTCGCCGATACGCTCGCCATACGGGGGATTGGTAACGACCAGGCCTGTCGTTGCTTCGCTCTGACGCGTCAACTGCTCCAGATCGCGCCGCTCGATGTGGACAACACCGCGCAGCTTTGCGCGCTCGACGTTCTCGATCGCGGCACGCACTGCCGTCGGATCGGCATCGTAGCCACGCAATGTCACCTTCCTCGTCGCCGCAGCCTCGCGACGATCGCGAGCTTCTTGGATCAGCCGTTCCCACAAAGCGCGATCGTGCCCGCGCCAGCGGATGAAGCCGAAGTAGCTGCGCAGTAGTCCGGGCGCAATATCGAGCGCCATCAACGCCGCTTCGATGGGCAGCGTGCCCGAACCACACATGGGATCGATCAGCTCGCCGCCCTCCTCCGCGATGGCCGGCCAGCCACAGCGAAGCAGTACCGCGGCGGCGAGGTTTTCCTTCAGCGGCGCGGCCACACCGCGAGCGCGATAGGCGCGACGATGCAGGCTGTCGCCGGAAAGATCGAGGCTGACCGTCGCGCGGTCGCGATCGAGCCGCACATCGATTCGCACATCGGGCTGCTCCAACTGCACCGAAGGCCGCTCGCCGGTGCGATCACGAAACTGATCGACGATGGCGTCCTTGGTCTTCAACGCGCCGAAATGCGTATGCGTGATGCCGCTCGACGAGCCGCCGAAGTCGATGGCAAGCGTGCCCTTCGGGCTGATGTGTTGCTGCCAATCGATGCTGCCGACACCTTCATACAGCTGATCCTGAGTCGCCGCCGGAAACGTGCCGAGTGGCAGCAACACACGACTCGCCGTGCGCGACCACAAACATGCGCGATAAGCGACCTCGAGCGAGCCTTCAGCCTGCACGCCGAGTTTGAACTCGCGAGTTTGAGTCGCGCCGCAATTGCGCAGCTCCGCGGCAGTGAGATCCGCGACGCCCGGCGGACACGAGACGAAAATTTGCATGAATAAAGTCGATCAGCGCGTGCGCTGTTGGCCGTCGAGCGTAAGGATGGGGCCGTACAATTCGGGCCGCCGATCGCGGAACACGCCCCAGGAATTGCGATAGTTACGGATCGCATCGAGGTCGAAGGTCGCGGTGAGCACCGCCTCGCCCTCGCGCGGCGCCTGCTTCACGATCGCACCCGTGTGATCGGCGATGAACGACGAACCGTAATACGTCACCGTCCAGTTCTGACCTTTCTCGGTGCCGACGCGATTCGACGCGATCAGCGGCATGATGTTGGACGCGGCGTGGCCTTGCATCGCGCGCTGCCAATGATCGCGCGAATCGATGCTCAGATCCTGCGGCTCCGAGCCAATCGCCGTCGGGTAGAACAGAATCTCCGCGCCCTGCACGGCCATGGCACGCGCCGACTCGGGGAACCACTGGTCCCAGCAGATCGCCACGCCGATGGTGCCGAAGCGCGTCGGCCACACTTTGAAGCCCGTGTCGCCGGGCGAGAAATAGAACTTCTCGTGATAGCCGGGGCTCTCGGGAATGTGCGCCTTGCGGTAGGTGCCGAGCAGCGAGCCGTCGGCATCGATGATCGCAACCGAGTTGTAGAAGGCGTTGCCGGCACGCTCGTACACGCTGCACGGGAGCACGACGTTCAGCTCGCGCGCCAGATCCTGAAAGCGACGCACGGCCGGGTTCTCCTGGATCGGCAGCGCCACCGCGAAACACTTCGGATCGTGCTCCTTACAAAAGTAAGGCGTCTCGAACAGCTCCTGGATCAGGATGATGTTCGCGCCCTGCTTGGCCGACTCGCGCACCAGCCGCTCGGCAGTGGCGAGGTTGGCCGTGCGATCCGGCGTGCTGGCGAATTGAGTGGCGGCAACCGTAGTCTTCATGACGCGTTCGAGCGCTCCTGGGTCAGGGTTGGGTAAAAGTTAGAAAGTCGGCGGCGTGCTGGCACTGATGATTTCGCACGGCTCGTCGCCAACGTTGCGGAACCGGTGGGGGACCGCGCTGGCGAAATAGTACGCGTCTCCGGGGCCGAGCACTCTGCTTTGACCGCCTACGGTCAATTCAATCTGGCCCGTCAGGATGATGCCGCCCTCCTCGCCCTTGTGGCTGAGCATGTCCGCGCCGGTGTCCGCGTTCGGCCGATAACGCTCGTGCATGATAGTCATTGCGCGATTGGCTCGCTTCGCTCCCACCAGCCGCAGCGACACGTCGCGGTCGCCGATGTCGGCGAGCTCGTCGCGGGCGTAGAAAACTTGGGGAGATTCCTGCAAATCCAAGGTGAAGAAGTCGGCCAGCGACATCGGCACGCCGTCCAGCACTTTCTTCAACGAGCTCACCGAAGGACTGACCCGATTCTGCTCGATCAGCGAAATCGTGCCGTTGGTGACGCCGGCGCGCTTGGCCAGCTCGCGCTGGGAGAGCCCGTACATCATGCGGACCGCCTTCAGATGACCGCCTACATCGATGCTCATTGCCGGCCTCGCCTATGGGAATCTGTTTAGAATAATAGACGAATCTGGCCGGCTGCCAGCTTTTTTCGGGCGTTCCATCAGGCCGATTTGAGCAGCGTGTTGATTTTTCTTATCATCTCCCCGCTCTGTCCTCCCACCCGATTCAGGCGGTGCCCATGTCCCCGGCCCTCACGCGCGAAGCTCTCGAAGCCTTCTGGATGCCCTTCACCGCCAACCGGCAGTTCAAGGATCAACCGCGCCTGCTGGCTCGCGCGGAAGGCATGCACTACTGGACGCCCGACGGCCGCAAAATACTCGACGGCTGCGCAGGCCTGTGGTGCGTAAATGCGGGACACGGTCGCAAAGAGATCACCGCCGCGGTCGCCGAGCAGCTCGCGACGCTGGACTATGCGCCCACCTTTCAGATGGGCCACCCCGCCGGCTTCGAGCTGGCGAATCGACTGATCCAGCTCACGCCGGGCGATCTGAATCATGTGTTCTTCACCAACTCCGGCTCGGAGTCGGTAGACACTGCGCTGAAGATCGCGATCGCGTATCACCGCGTCAAAGGCGAGGCGTCACGGCAGCGACTGATCGGTCGCGAAAAGGGTTATCACGGCGTCGGCTTCGGCGGCATCTCGGTCGGCGGCTTGTCGAACAATCGCAAGTACTTCGGCGCGCTGCTGCCCGGCGTCGACCATCTGCGCCACACGCTCGACATCGAGCACAACGCGTTCACGCGCGGCTTGCCTGAGTGGGGCGCACATCTGGCGGATGACTTGGAGCGACTGGTATCGCTGCACGATGCGTCGACGATCGCCGCCGTGATCGTCGAACCGATGGCGGGCTCTGCAGGCGTCATCCTGCCGCCCAAGGGCTATCTGCAAAAGCTTCGGGCCATCTGCGACAAGCACGGCATTCTGCTGATCTTCGACGAGGTCATCACCGGCTTCGGTCGACTGGGCACTGCGTTCGGCGCGCAGTACTTCGATGTGATGCCCGACATAATGACGACCGCCAAAGGACTGACGAACGGCGCGATTCCGATGGGCGCGGTGTTCGTGCGCAAGCAGATCTACGATGCGTTCATGCAGGGCCCGGACGGCATCGAGCTGTTCCACGGCTACACCTATTCGGCGCATCCGGCCGCCTGCGCAGCGGGCCTGGCCACTCAGGAAATCTACGAGCGCGAAGGCCTGCTCACTCGCGGCGCTGAATTGGCGAAGGCGTGGGAAGACGCGATTCACTCGCTGCGCTCATCGCCGAATGTCATCGACATCCGCAATCTCGGCCTGGTCGCAGGCATCGACCTGCAGCCTCGCGCCGGAGCAGCCGGTGCGCGTGGCTACGAAGCGCTGGTGAAGTGCTTCGAGAAAGGCATCCTGATCCGCACTACGGGCGACACGATCGCACTGTCGCCACCGTTGATCATCTCAACGACACAGATCGACGAACTCGTGACGCGCCTCGGGGAAGTGTTGAAGACGATCGCGTAGGCTCGGCCCTACGCGCACTTCGAAGCGGCGCGACTGCTGGATGCAGCGGTCTCTCAAGGATGAGATGCATCCCTCAGTTTGGAAAATGCCCCATAGATAGTCGGGGCAGTGCTTCGCAGACTACGGTTCTGCCGAAGTAAATCAGCTCCGCCGCTAAAAAGTTAACGTGGGTTACAGTCGATTGATCCGTGAAGGGCGCCAGTGGCTCGCCACTGCGCGCACGAGAGCCGCTGCGTCCGGCGTATTCTCGTCATGGAGCATTTCGACGCGGCTGATGGTCGCGTTCGTCAGCGTCGCAGTCCTTGCCGCCGCTGCGAACTTCATCGTGGAGCGCAGTACTTCGATCATCACCGGCCCGACGGTCGAGGCAGCACCGCCGCCAGCGCCTCTCATCAAAGTCGTCGTAACGCCTGCGGCGCCCGTTGTCGAAGCAGCAGACCCGGTCGAGACCCTCTCCGGCGACGATCTGATCCACGCCCTGGAGCGCTTCGACGAATCCGTCTACTCGGCCGTGCAATCCAGCTCGGTCGAGGCTCGCGCACGCTATCAGCAGCTCGGCAAAGAACTGGACCGCGTGACGACGCGCTTCATGGCACGCGCTGAAGCACTCGGCGATCGCTCTTACAAGTCCATCCCTGCCGCGATTCAACAGCACAAGCGCAACGCAGACCGTTGGATTCAGCTGTCGCAGGACCGGCGCCGGCTGATGCGCGAATATTCAGAGACCCTGGAGCACATGAATGGACGCTTGAACGCATCGCTCGACGGCGCATTCAAGATCTTCGGTCGCGTCGTCGCACGCCAGTCGCTGCTGCAACTCAATAGCAGCCTGAGCGGGCTTCGCGACAGTTTCGCAGCCGCCGTTCGCTCCTTCAGCGTGACCTCCGAAATCCTCGATCCCGTCAGCAAAGCGGAAGCCGACTTCGGACAGTCTCTGCAGGAAAATGCAAAGAGCCTGAGTCGCGCCGAAAGCAACGAGTGGCTCGCGGCCATGGAGCAAGATTTCGCGAAGCTGACCAAGCTGCGCGGCGCGCTGCTGAAGACGCACGAGGACCTGGTGACGACCGGCAATGGTTTCGTCGCGCAAACGGTGCAGCTGGTGGCGCGGATGCCAAAAGACGTCGCCGTGAAGCCCGCTCCTAAGCCGACAGCCAGCAACGCGCAGCCGCCGAGCCAGGAAACGAGTATTGCGCAGTCCGACACGCTGCAGCCCACTCAGCCATCGGCCGCAAACCTCCCTACCGAGGCGCCAGCGCCCGCATGGCAGGTCGAGCAACAACAGCAAGAAACAGATCGCAGCGTCGTCGCGTGGATCAGCGTCGCCGTGCTGGCGTTGTTGTTGTGGATTTCAATCGCCACCGTGCGCAGCGTCGTGCTACCGGTCCGCCGCATGATCCGGGCCTCAGTGAAGCTCGCCGCCGGCGAGCCGTGCGCCCGCGTGCCGCGAGGTGGCATCAAGGAGCTCGACTCGCTCGCCGTTGCTTTCAACAACATGGCCGAGCGATTGAGCAAAGCGCAGGCCGCCGCGCTCGACGCGCATCATCAGCTCGAAGAGAAAGTGGCCGAGCGTACGCGTCAGCTGCAGGAACTGGCGGAAGTCGATCCGCTGACCGGCCTGCCGAATCGGCGTCATCTGTTCAAGCTGTTGAACGCGAGCCTCGAACGCGCCTCGCAGACCAATCGTCGCGTCGGCGTGCTGTTCCTCGACGTGGACAACTTCAAGAACATCAACGACAGCATCGGCCACTCGTTCGGCGATCGCGTGTTGCGCGGAATCGCACAACGACTGCAGTCCGCCTCACAGCCGCTGGGATTTGCGGCCCGCCTGGGCGGTGACGAGTTCACCGTCATCTGTGAAGACGCCAAGGACCTCGAGCAGATCCGCGACGCGAGCGAGCAGATCATTCGCGCGTTCCATACGCCCCTCGATGTGGACGGGCGGGAGCTGATCATCGGCGTGAGCGTCGGCGCCAGCATCTATCCAGATCACGAGCAGGACGCCGAATCCTTGTTGATCGCAGCGGACACGGCACTGTTTCATACGAAAGCTCTGGGCCGTGGCCGAGCCAGCATGTTCACACCGGAGTTGCTGGCCGGCGCCTCCAACAAATTCCGCATCGAGCAGGACCTGCGCCGCGCGATCGAGCGCAACGAGTTCGAGCTGTTCTTCCAGCCCGAAGTGAGCATCGAAGACCTTCAAACGCAGCTGGTCGAAGCACTGATCCGCTGGCGCACGCCCGACGGTCGTTATGTGCCGCCAGGCGAATTCTTGAGCGTCGCCGAAGAGTCCGGGCTGATCATGGAAATCAGCGATTGGGTGTTACGTACCGCGATTCGCGCGGCGGCCGAGTGGTATCGCGGCCCGTGGCCCCAAGCGCGCGTGGCGATCAACGTTTCGCCGCGGCAGCTGCTGGATTATCGATTCGTCGATCGTGTGCGCGAACTGCTCACTGAATTCGATGTGCCGCCTCGTTGTATCGAAATCGAACTGACCGAGTCGGTGCTGCAAACCGGCCCCGCCACGATCGAACAACTGCACCGCTTGCGCGCGCTCGGCGTCGCCATCGCCCTCGACGACTTTGGCACGGGCTACTCGTCTCTGTCCTCGCTCGAGCGCCTGCCGCTGACCCGCGTCAAGCTCGATCGCAGCCTCATCGAAAGTATCGACACGAACACTCGCTCACGCTCCATCGTGCGCGCCATGATCGACATGTGTAACGGCCTTGGCCTGCAGGTCACCGCCGAAGGCCTGGAACGAGCCGAGCAGTTCGAGCGCTTCCTCGGCTGCAAGAATCTTTCTCTGCAGGGCTATCTGCTGTCGCGACCAGTGGCGATGGATCAGGTGTTTGCAGCCATGGCCAGCGCCGATCAGCGAGCGCAGGAACTGGTGCTGCTCTCGACACCGAACGCGGTTGCGACCGTCATCAAACAATTGCCCGCAGCGCCCAGCCGCTCAGTGAGCGCATAAAAAAGCCCCGCAGGTTCGCTGCGGGGCTCTCTTCATTCAACCCAAGGCCAGCCGTTCGCTGCCGCTTAGTTGTTGCTCCACGGGAACGTAGTGGCGACCGTGAAGACCACGCGCGACTCGGAGCTGAACACATCGCCCGGCGTCCCATCGGACGATTTCAGATCGCTGCCATCGACCCACTTCAGCCCCAGGCTGAAATTGCCGGCGGTGTAACCGACGCCGAGCGAGTAATCGAAATATTCGCTATTCGAGTTGCTCCAATAGTCGCCGAAGCTATAACCGGCGTGCGCCTGCAGGGTGAAGTTCTTCGGCAGAGGGAACGCACCGTTGGCCTCGGCGTAGAACGCCGGCGTAGACCCGCTGGTGCTTTTACCGCCGAAATCATTCGAGTACCACAGCTTGCCCTTGAACCAGTCCTTGCTGATGCTGCCGTAGGCTTCGAAATAGTTGTAATCGCTCTCGTCGGGATACGTGTAGTACACCAGGCCCACGTCGTAGCCCAAGCCGCCTTCACTCTGGCCAGAAAAGCCCGTGTAGACGTCGACTTCAAGATCCACACCCACACCGGGGCCGAAATCCACGTTGCTGCCCCAAGCGCCGACGTACCAGCCGCTATTCGCGGCATAGTCGATGCTGCCCTGGATCGCGGGATCCTGAGCGGATTGGGTGATGCCGCGGAAGTCGTAATCGCTCGCCAATGTCCAGGTCGATGACACACCGGCGTTGGCCGCCGTCGCTGCTCCCAGCATTCCGAGTGCCGCCAGAATCCTGAAGTGTCGCATGGGTCTCCCCTTTGTGGTGAGAAAGAAACATGCCGAGTCCGGCATGTAGTATGAGTTTACTGAGATCGGCCAGATTTCCCGTTTTTCTGCGGCAAAAACACCACAGTCATGTACACAAAGTCATAATGCACCAAGCATGCCAGGGCATTTCTACAGGCACGCGACAGCCCCTGCCGCGCCGCTCACCCAGCAATGGCGCGGGCCTGTATACGAAGGGATCAATTTTGAGAGTTAGATGCGCTGCTCACCGATGGGGCAGACCGCCCTACATTGGCGCAATCAGACCCGACCCTGCACTACGCCGGCTCGTAAATCACATAGAGCTTCGCAGTCGGTTCGAGCACTTCCCAAACACCGCTGAAACCCGCAGGAATGACGAAGGAAGCGCCGGCAGAAAACGTCCAGCCGCGGCCCGATTCATGCTCGATTCGCACGCGGCCGCGAGTGATGTAACAAAACTCGTTTTCCGAATAACGCACGCGCCACTTGCCGGGCGTGCTCTCCCAGACACCGGCGAAAAAACGGCCGGTGCTATCGCTGAAATAATTACGGGCGACCTGCTCGGGATTGCCCGCGAGCAAGCGATCGGGCGGCGGCTTGGAGTGCGTGGTCTCCGGAGCGGTCGCGCCGAAATCCACGATCAACGAACTGGCTATTTCGGACATCACGATGCTCGCTAAGCACATTTGAGGTATCCGGACTGTAGAAGGTGACGGAGGTCATGGCTACTGCAGAAGCCGTTAAGAAACGGCCGGCGGCCATCCGCCGGCCGTTTGTACGAGCGAACTCACTCGTTACGCGCCACCGCTGGGGTGGCCGTGGGCCGGATGGACAGACTCACCCGACGCTCCCACGCATAGGCCTCCAGATCTCCTTTCGGCGCCGTGGTGAGATCCGAGCCATGAGCAGACAACCGAATCTGCTCTGGCGCTGCACCACCGCGAATTAGCGCCTCGCGCACCGCATTCGCGCGCTCCAGCGACAGTTCAAGATTTTTCTTGGACGAGCCGCGCGGATCGGCGAAACCATGCAGCTGCACCTCCAGCTGACCATGCAGCGCCAGCAACTTGCCGAGCTCCTCCAGCTTGCTCACCACATCCACTTCCATGTTCGCGTCATTCGTACGGAACAACACATCGGCATGCAGACGCTCGGCCAGCGCATCGAGCATTTGGTCACCACCGGTCCGCTCGCTCGCTTTCGCCAGCGCAATGCGCGTATCGACCAGCTCCTGCTCGAGCTTCCGGGATTGCTCTTCCATCTGTTTGGCGTGCAGCTGCGCCCGATTCGTCGTGCCGACGCTATCGCCAAGAATGCCGCCGAACATGAAGCCCACCGCCGCGCCGATCGGGCCACCGACGATGGCACCCGCCGCCGCGCCGCTGAACATGCCGACGCCTTCTTCCTTCGTGAATTTGTTCTTTTCGCCGGCGTGCGCCGCACCCGCAGTCAACGCCACAGCCACCGCAGTCACCAATACCTTCTTGAACATAGTCGCACTCCTCATCGAACCCCCGTCGTTGCTCCCCTCGTGGGAGGCGGGTGACGTTTGCCCGTGAGTGCTATTCAAAGCCCGGATGCGGACGCAATCCGTGGTGCGCTATGGCGATGCGGCGAAGGAATGTGGCGAATTGTGGCTCGCCACTTCCCGCAGCAACATTCTCAGAGCTGGGTGGTGAGATGGCCGCCGTCGACCACGATGGTCGCGCCATTCATATAGCTCGACGCATCCGACGCCAGCAGCAGCAGCGGCCCTGTCAATTCTTCGAGCTCGCCGAGCCGGCGCATCGGCATGCGCTTGATCATCGTCAAGCCGCCTTCGGTGTCGAAAAACTCTTTGTTGATTTCCGTCGCGAAATAACCAGGCGCGATGCCGTTCACGCGAATCTTGTACCGCGCGAGCTCCAACGCCATCGATCGGGTGAGCTGCGTGAGCCCCGCCTTGGATGCCGCGTACGGCGCAATCTGGCCCGCCTGCCTGAAACTCAAAATGGATTCGATGTTGATGATGCTGCCGCCCTTGCCGCTGGCCTTCATGCGACGCGCAGCTTCGGTGGCGACGAGGAATGCGCCGCGCAGATTCACGTTCAGCACAGCATCGAAATCCTCCTCGGTCTGCTCCAGCAACGGCTTGCTGATCGACACGCCGGAGTTGTTGACGAGCACATCGATGGGCCCCAACTCCTGCTCGATCGCCTGCACCGCCTGTCGCACCGATTCGCTGTTCGCCACATCGAGCTTGGTCGTGGCAGCCACGCCGCCCGATTTGCGAATCTCCGCCGCAATCGACTCCAACACCTCAACCCGACGCGCGGCCAACCCGACCTTAGCCCCCTCACTCGCAAGCACCTGCGCGAAGTGAGCGCCGAAGCCGCTCGACGCGCCGGTGATCAAGACAACTTTGCCCCGTACTGAAAATCGCTGACTGCTGGTCATGGCCCCTCCCTTTGGACGCGCGACTTTAGCAAACCGGGCTTTGCGGAAAAGCCATCTCGATTGACGAGCGCGCCGTGCCGACCGCGGCCATTCGTCGGCCGGTTCGCGGTGATTTATCAGCCAAAGCCCGCATTTTCGCCCCGGAACGTGCAATTCCCGAGCGCTCGTCTTGACACCCCGGACGCCCCCCTGGAGAATCGCCGCCCCCGCTTCTAGGGAACCGCCAATTCGCGCGGTCCCACTGTCGGAAAACGGCTTGGAAAGGTAGCTCAGCCGGTTAGAGCACGGCACTCATAATGCCGGGGTCGAGGGTTCGAGTCCCTCCCTTTCCACCATACATTTCCCTTAGCATTCCGCGAGTTACGCATTCGTAGCGTGGTTCCAGTGCCAATCCAGTGCCAAAACGCTGGGAGGGCGGAAGGGATGCCGGGGGATCGAATTCCAATCCTGGCTCGGACGGCCCCGTCAGCACTGACGGCCTCGCCTCCATCGCTCGGCGGATCGCCTCGATGTCCTCCGGCTGGGAGCCATCGATCCAGGTGGCGTACGTATCGAGCATCGTCTGCACGCTGTGCCCGTGCTGCTTGGCGACCCACAGCAGATTCTTGCCGAGCATCAGGTTCCAGCTCACGAACGAGTGGCGGGCGTTGTACGGCTCGCGGTAGCGGCCCTTGACCGTCATGCTCAGCGACCAGCGCCAGCGGTCGTAGGGATGCCTGATCAGTCCGAAGGGTTTGCCATTCGCGCGGAAGAACAGATGATCGTGTCTGATTCGACCTGCCTGCTTCATGCGCTCCCTCAGCGCGAGTTGCCGATTGAGCACTTCGATCGCTCGCGGGCATAGCTCGACGATTCGATCGACGCCGGTCTTGGTGCGGTCCTTGTCGCGGTTCATCACGCGAGCCTTGGTGACCTTGAGCTTGCCCTGCTGGAGATCACAATCCTGGACCAGCAGTGCGAATTGCTCCGAGGGACGCAGGCCCGTGAAGAAACGAAACTCATCGTAGTTGCCCTGCGCCTCGCCCCAATCACGGTGGATCGCGGCGATCAGCGCTTCGGCCTCTTGAATCGAGAATGGATCCGGGGCCGGGCGATCCTTCTTCGTCAGGCGAAAGCACTTGAGCACCTGTCTCTTATACACATCTCCGAGCC
>NZ_LSRW01000028.1:0-161253 GCF_003104955.1 Steroidobacter cummioxidans
GCAGCGTCAGATGTGTATAAGAGACAGGCATAACGCAGCAGCTTGCATTGACGATGTACGAGGGTGGGATTGTGGTCGTGGTAGACCGGGGCGCGAAAGCGGGTGACGTGCCCGGTGAATTCCAGCGATTCATGCACACGCACGTCGCGCCAGCGGGCACGTCGTCGATGATACAGACGCGTGATCTTTTCTCGCGCCATGGGCCGATACCAGCGCATCGGCGCGCCCATGAACCAGGAGGCGCGAACCAACGTCGCGCCAGCACTCTCCGAAGCGAGCAGGGCGGGCAGATGACGCATCATTTCGCCGACCAGTTCGGCCGACAGATACTCGTCCGCGTCGAGATACAAGATCCAGTCGTGCGCCGCCTGGGTCGCGCCGAAGTTGCGTTGCTTGCCGAATCCGAGCCAGTCCTGATGGACCACGCGCGCACCGTGCGTCTTCGCGATCTCGACCGTGGCGTCTGAGCTGCCGCAATCGATGACCAGCTTTTCCGCAACGAATGTCACACTGTCGAGGCATCGGCCGATCTTCTCGGCTTCGTTGTGAGTCATCACCAGGAGCGTCATCGGCAGGACGACTGCCGCGGGCTCGCACGTTTGTCGCACGCTGCTGGTTTCAGCGAGCGAACGTTCGACGGCGGCGTCCGCAAGGTGCGGGCGGCGGTCGAGGGCGGCAGCTGAAGTGGAGGTTTTCATAGGGCGCGATCGAGTTTTTCATGCTGCTGCGACGCACTCTATTAGGGCCGGACCGTAAGGGCCTCCATACGTGACATCGATCCATCGAGTCACTACGCTCGCGGCGCATGTCATCCATCGCTGGGCAGCTTCATGAATCCGCGTGGCCGCGTACGTTTGCCATGGCGGTGGCCTACATCGCCGGTTACGTACTGCTCGACTGGCTGAGTTACGTGCAGCCGGAGCTGAAACTCGGCATCACGCCGTGGAATCCCCAGGCCGGATTGACTATGGCGATGCTGATCGTTTGCGGCGCCTCGCGGGCATGGCTGACGCTGCTGGCCGTCGTACTTGCGGAAATCATGATTCGAGGACAGCAGGCAGGCTGGTCCGTGCTGCTGCTGGGAGCTGCGCTCATCGCTGCTGTTTACGCGTGTGGCGCGCACGTGTTGAGAAGACACGAACTGGCCGAATCGATCGAGTTTCCACGGCACGTCGTGTGGCTGCTCGTTGTGGGGGCAATCGTTACGCTCTGCGTCGCTTGCGGATACGCGCTGCTATTCAGGCCGACCAGTGGGGTGCCGATCGAGCGGATCATCGGACGCATCGCGCGCTACTTTGTTGGCGACTTCAACGGCATCTTGACTGTCACGCCCGTCTTGCTGAGCGCGCCTCGGTGGCGAGAGGGGCTGCGCGCGATAGCGGCTCGTCGCGTGGAAGTGGCCGGCCTGGCCGTTCTGATCGGGGTTTTGCTCTGGGGCATCTTCGGCGATCACAACACGGAGGACATGCGCTTCTTCTATCCGCTGTTCGTGCCCGTCATCTGGGTCGCTCTGCGCTGGGGAGTGCCGGGCACAGCGTTGTGCATTCTGATCCTGCAGTTCAGCCTGATGCTGACGGTGGAGGATGACCTCATCTACACGCCGCCGCTGCTCGATCTGCAGTTGCTGATGGTGACTTTGGGAACGACGGGATTGCTGCTCGGTGCGGTGGCAGCCGATCGAGCCGTGGCGTTGCGCCGGGTGGCGGAGCGCGAAGGTGAGCAACGTGCCATCATGGCGATGGCGCCCGATGCGATAGTGACGACGGACACAAACCTGCGGATCGTGTCGGCCAACGCAGCGGCTGCCGACATGTTCGGTATGAGCGAAAAGCAGTTGGCGGGGCAGCCACTGTCGGCGCGGCTCGAATCCATCGAGCTCGATTCGAGCCAAGGTCGCGCCAGCCCGAGAGGGGTGCGAGGCGACGGCTCGACCTTCCCAACGGATCTCGCATGGGCGAATCGGGACACCGCGAGTGCGCAAGGTTACATCCTCGTGGTCCGAGACATCACAGAGCGGTTGGCGAGCGAGGCGCAGGCGCGCGAGCGCGAGGAAGCACTGGCGCGTGCCATGCGGTTTGCCGTTGCGGGCGAACTCGCCTCGGCCGTGACACACGAGCTGAACCAACCCATTACCGCGCTGGTCTCTTATTTGCGCGCGGCGCAGATTCTCGCCGATCCGCTCCACGATCAGGACAAGCGTCTTGGAATCACGCTCGATAAGGCAGCTAACGAAGCCATCCGAACTTCCGATGTATTGCGACGTCTGCGTGATTTCTATCGCGGCAGCGAGCCGCAGCGGGAGATCATCGAGATTCCGCAGTTGATCGCCTCTGTCGTTCGCAGCCACGACGAGCGGCTGACGCAAACTCAAAGCCGCTTGCATACAGACTTCGCTGCCGACCTGCCGCCGGTGAACTGCGATGGCACGCAGATCGAAATGATTCTGCACAATCTGCTGGGCAATGCCCTCGATGCCATCGCGGCGACCGGCCGAGCGGATCATGAGATTGCGGTGACCGCCACGCATGACGTGCGGACCGTGAGCATAGCGATCGAAGACACCGGCCCGGGACCAACGCCTGAAATTGCCGCGCAGTTGTTCGAGCCCTTCGTGACCAGCAAGCCGGCCGGCATGGGCCTGGGGCTTGCGATCAGCCGTTCGCTGATCCGCGCCCAAGGCGGCGATCTGTGGGCCGAGCCGGGCGGCTCGCTCGGCGGTGCGCGCTTTGTGCTGTGTATCCCCACCACTGCAACGACGCAGTCCAACTTATGAACGAACCTACCGTATTTCTGGTCGATGACGATGCCGCCGTGCGCGATTCGCTGAGCCTGCTGTTGTCGCTCAAGCGGTTGCGAACGCAGGTGTTTGCGGGCGCCGAGCAGTTTCTCGCCACGTACAGTCCCGAGATGTGCGGTTGTCTGCTGACCGACCTGCGCATGCCCGGCATGTCGGGTCTGGAGCTGCAGATCGAGCTGCGTGCCCGAGGTGTCCAGCTACCTATCGTCGTGCTTACGGCGCACGGCGATGTTTCGACCGCACGCACGGCGCTCAAGAACGGCGCCGTCGATTTTCTGGAAAAGCCCGTCGACGACGAGGTGCTCGTTGACGTCCTGAGAAACGCGATCGGCATCGACGCACAATGCCGTGCGGCTGCCAGCGAGCAACGGAAGAAACTCAGCATGCTGGAGCGGCTCACACCCCGCGAGCGCGAGGTGTTCGATCTTCTTGCCAACGGTCTGCAGAACCGCGATATCGCGCGACAGCTCGGCATCAGCCCGCGCACCGTGGAAGTTTACAAAGCACGCGTCATGGAGAAACTGCAGAGTCGTAGCGCGGCGGACCTGGTGAAACTCAGCCTGAGCGTTTCGTCCTGATCCAAAGCGCAGTTTCAAGGCGCCAACCGAGTAAAGACATAGTCTCGATCTTTGACGAGTGCCGCGTGACTGGCATGGCACGTCTGGTGTTGCGCCTCGTCGGCCGGCTGACCAGCGATGAAGCGTCCGTAGCCCCAGCCTCCGGTAGCCGCGTAACGTTTCGAATTCTTCACCATGACTTGCACCGTGGTTGCGTCCCCTGGGATCGACGCTGACTTGAAGTCAGGAGACTGCACGTGCTGCCACGCCAGCTTGATCAGCACCGCGCCGTCGGGGAAGGGCCGGATGTTGTCGCGATAGGCGCGCATCGCCGCTGCGTTTCCCAGCACGACGCGCAACTCATCGAACGGCGCGGCCTCGTGCGCCGGCGCGATCAGCGGCCAATCCCGATACTGCCTTGGTAGCTCGACGCCATAGATCGGAGATTTCTTGTGACTATCGGTTTCGGCATGCACGACGCAGAGGGCTGCCAGCGTGATGATCGCGATACCGAATCCACTGAAAAATCGTTTACGCATCAGCGTGCTCCTCGGGATGTAGCCAAGCGATCGGCATCGAGAACCGCCTGTGTGAACTCGCTCGGAGCTTCCTGCGGTGGGTTGTGTCCAATGCCGCCTGTAAACAAGCGGTGCTGGTACGGACCAGTGAACTTGCTCGCGTAAGTTGCTGGCAGCGGATGCGGCGCTCCATTGGCATCGCCTTCGATCGTGATCGTCGGCACGCCGATCGTCGGGCTTTGTGCCAGTCGCTGTTCGATTGCAGCGTACTTCGGCTCGCCCTGCGCCAGCCCGAGTCGCCAACGATAGTTATGAATGACGATGGCGACGTGGTCGGGGTTGTCCAGTGCCGCGGCGCTGCGCTCGAACGTGGCATCGTCGAAATGCCATTGCGGAGAGGCCAGCTGCCAGATTTGTTTGGCGAAGTCATGCGTGTACTGCGCATAGCCCGCGCGGCCACGCTCGGTGGCGAAGTAATATTGATACCACCACTGCAGCTCGGCTTTGGGTGGCAGCGGTTGCTGACCGGCCGCTTGGCTGCTTATCAAATAGCCGCTCACCGAGACCAGTGCCTTGACGCGCTCAGGCCACAACGCAGCGACGATGCCCGCCGAGCGTGCGCCCCAGTCATAGCCCGCTAGCACGGCACGGTCGATCTGCAGCGCATCCATCAAGCCGATCACATCCGAAGCCAGCGCCGCCGGCTCGCCATTGTGAAGCGCATCTTTCGAGAGGAAGCGCGTGCTGCCGTAGCCGCGCAGATGCGGCACGATCACGCGATAACCCTTCGATGCGAGCAGCGGCGCCACTTCGCCATAGCTGTTGATGTCGTAAGGCCATCCATGCAGCAGGATTACGACCTGGCCGTCGGCCGGACCCAGCTCGGCGTAGCCGATGCTGAGGTCGTTGGCCTCCACCTGTTTGTTTGCGATCAGCGAGGAGGATGTCATAGCGGATGTAGTCCCAGCGGCGAGCAGGGCCGCGAAGCTCAAGATGACGCGCGCAGCCAGGCGCGAACGTTGGGGGCGTGCGATAGCAGAAAGGTTGGCGTTCATGACATCGTCCTTAGAGGGTGAAGCCACCATCGATCGTCAGACTGGCGCCGGTCATGTAGCCCGATTCATCGCCGCTCAGATAAGCGACCAGCCCGGCCACTTCCTCTGGCCGTCCCACTCGACCCAGCGGATTGCGCTGGGCGAGCGCCTCCAGGAAATCGGCGGTGATGTCGGTTTCGATCGGGCCGGGCTGGATGTTGTTGACCGTGATCCGGCGCGGCGCCAGGTCCAGGGCGAGCTCGCGCACCAGCGTGGCGACCGCCGACTTGGTCATTGCGTAGACGCTGCTGCCGACCACGCCACTGCGAACCGCCACGTTGCTGCCGATGGTGATGATGCGGCCGCCGTCGCTCAGGTGCGCCGCCGCCGCTTGAATCGCCAGAAACACACCGCGGACATTGACGCTCAACATTCGATCCAACGTTTCCAGGCGGAATTGATCCAACGGCGCGCCCTGGTAAAGACCGGCACTGACCACCGCCACATGCAATCGGCCGAAGCGCTCAACGGCGGCCGCTACCGCTGCGGTGATTTGAGTTGGATCGGCGCTGTCGGCTTTGATGGCGAGTGCCCGTCCGCCCGCGCCCTGAATGCTCGCTACCACCTCGGCGGCCTTGTCCGGACGCGAGACGTAGGTCAACGCGACGGCGTAGCCTTCGCGAGCCAGGCGCTTGGCGACAGCGGCGCCGATACCGCGAGAGCCGCCGAACACCAGCGCGGCTTTCTGGGAAGTTTTCGAGTCGGTTTGCATGGGAATGACCTCTAGTTGCGGGGCCAACGGCAGCTGCGTCGGCGATGGCACCATTGCAAGCGAGGGACGTGTCGGCGACGTGTCCAGAGCGGGCGGATTTGTCAGCGAATCCATGGGATCGCCGCTGCAGATACACAGTGATACAAAGCCTCCCGGCAGGCACCGCCGTGGGGCGGTACGATTCGTGCCGAAGGCAATAGCTGCTCGTTTGCGATTGGAGGCCTGCGATGTCCCATATCGACCACATTCTGGTTGTCGACGACGATCTCGACATTCGCCAGATGGTCGGCGATTACCTGCGCAAAAACGGGCTGCGCACCAGCCTGGCGGCGAATGGACGCGAGCTGCGCGCCGTACTGGAAACCAGCGACGTGGATCTCATCGTCCTGGACGTCATGATGCCGGGCGAAGATGGCCTGTCTCTTTGCCGAAATTTGCGCGCTGGGAAGTTTCGTAGCATTCCGGTGGTGATGCTGACGGCCCGCGACGACGAAACGGATCGCATCGTCGGCCTGGAGATGGGCGCGGACGATTACGTGGTCAAGCCGTTCTCCTCGCGAGAGCTATTGGCGCGGATCACCGCAGTGATCCGCCGCACTCGTATGTTGCCGCCCAACCTGCAAGTCAGCGAAGCCGCACGTTTGATCGCTTTTGGCCAGTGGCGCCTGGATACCACGGCGCGTCATTTGTTGGACCGGGAAGGCACGGCTTATGCGCTGAGCGGTGCGGAGTTTCGACTGCTGCGCGTCTTCATCGATCACCCGCAACGGGTGCTGAGCCGCGACCAGTTGCTCAACCTGACCCAAGGACGGGATGCGGAAATGTTCGATCGCTCCATCGACCTGTTGGTGAGTCGCCTGCGGCAACGTCTTGGTGATGGCGCACGCGAGCAGACCTACATCAAGACCGTTCGCAGTGAGGGCTATGTCTTCAGTCAGCCGGTGGTGCTCGTGGGTGAGGACGAATGAGTGGTGCCACCTCGAAACGTGAATTCCGCGTGCTGCCCGGCACCCTGGGCGGGCGGCTCATCTTGATTCTTGCCGCGGGGCTGCTGCTGGCGCACGCGCTTTCCTTCGGATCCTTGTTCTACGAACGCGCCGGCGCTACGCGTTCGATGATGCTGACTGGCTTGGAGCAAGACATTCCGGTGAGTGTCGCGCTCCTCGAACATCTGCCAGCAGCGCAGCGAACAGCATGGCTGCCGCGGTTGGAGCGTCGTACCTATCGATATCTGCTGCGTCCCGCTGCGCCGGGCGGGCCGTTGGCGAGCGATCGAGCCCGGCAGGTGACGGGGTTGATCGACCGTTCGCTGAACCAACGCTATGAGCTGCGCCCGCGAGCGGTATCCGCATCGCCCGAGCGCTACGAGGTGGAATTGACTCTGGCGGATGGGCAGCCGTTGACCATCGAAGTCACGCCTTCCTTGTTGCCGATTGCGCGATGGCTGCCCTGGGTGCTGGTAGTGCAAGTGATCTTGCTGTTGGGATGCGCGTGGCTTGCGGTACGACTGGCAACGAGACCCCTGGCGCAGTTGGCAGAGGCCGCCGATCGGATGGATCCATCGGGGGCGGGTGAGCAACTTTCACAGGTGGGCCCGTCGGAAGTGGTGAAGGCCGCGCGTGCGCTCAACGCGTTGCGCTCGCGTGTTGCCGCCCACGTGGCTGAGCGCATGCAGATCCTGGCTGCGATTTCACACGATCTGCAGACACCGATCACTCGAATGCGGCTGCGTCTGGAGGCCATGGACGAAAGCCCTGCGCAGGAGCGTCTATTGCAGGATGTAAACCATGTCAGCCAGCTGGTCCGCGAAGGAGTGAACTATGCTCGCAGCGCCAATGTGGCTATGGGACCGTCAGTGCGGCTCGATCTGGAATCCTTCCTCGACAGCGTGGTGGGTGATTATCAAGACATGGGCAAGGCTGTGGTGCGCAGCGCTGGCGACAAGCCATCGTTGCAAACGCACCCGCAGGTGCTGCGCCGGGTCGTACAGAACCTGATCGACAATGCGCTGGCATATGCAGGCAATGCCGAAGCGGCGCTGCGTGTGGAACCGGGGCGGGTCTGCATCGAAGTCATGGATCGCGGTCCGGGCATTCCAGCGGATCAGTTGGAAGCGGTGCTGCAGCCATTCCATCGGCTCGAGTCATCACGGTGTCGCGCGAGTGGCGGTACCGGTTTGGGCCTGGCGATCGCTCAACAACTCACGCAGGCGCTGGGCGGCAGCCTGGCGTTGAGCAATCGCGAGGGTGGTGGGTTGCGGGCGACCGTGACTCTCAGCGCCGCCGTGCCGCTCACGTCACGTACTTGATCAGCAAATCGCTCAGCCGACGCTTGCGCGCGTTGTAGGGAGGAAACAGCAGTTCCAGGGCCGAGAGCGGGCCGGCGGACATCACCGCGCGCTCGTGAGAGAACGCTTTGAAACCGAAGAGGCCGTGCGCATTGCCGATGCCCGAGGTGTTGACGCCGCCAAACGGCAAATTGTGTTGTGCAAATTGCTGTAAGCACAGGTTCACGCACAGGCTGCCGGAGCTCGTATTCGTTTCGATCGCTTGGACGGTGCGCGCACTCTTGCTCCACACGTACAGCGCCAACGGTTTCGGTGCCGCGTTGATCTCCGCGATGATTGTGTCGAGAGAATCGAATGTGAGGATGGGCAACACCGGACCGAAGATCTCCTCGGTGCGAATCTGCGCATTGGGTGGAACGTCTCGCAGCAGTGTGGGTGCGACGTAGCGCGAATCGGCGTCGGCTGTGCCGCCACACGCGATCTGGCCGCCGGCCTGTACCGCTTCATCGATGAGCCGAGCGACGCGTTCTGCGTGCCGACGATGAATCATGCGGGGAAAATCGGGACTGCTCTTGATCGCAGCGTCGCTGTCGCCGTAGCGCTGGGCGATGGTGCTGCGGCACAGATCGACAAAGCGGTCGGCGACATCACGATGCACGTACACATAGTCGGGGGCGATGCAGGTTTGGCCTGCGTTCACCATCTTTCCCCAGATGATGTGTTCCGCGGCACTGCGCAGATCCGCAGTCGCGTCCACGATGACAGGTGATTTTCCTCCGAGCTCCAGCGTCACCGAGGTGAGATTGCGAGCCGCCGCCGCCATGACGATCTTGCCGACGGCCGGCGAGCCCGTGAAAAAGATATGGTCGAAGGGTAGCGAGAGCAGGGCGGTGGCAGTCTCCGCCGCACCTTCGACGACGGCGACTTCGTCGCTCGCGAATACGGCCTTGATGATGTCCGCGACGACGCGATTGGTGTGAGGCGTGAACTCCGAGGGCTTGAGAATCGCCGTGTTGCCCGCGGCCACGGCGGAGACCAGCGGCCCCAGGGACAAGCTCAATGGATAGTTCCAGGGGCTGATGATGAGGCAGCGGCCTTTGGGCTGATACATCACGCGGGAGGTCGTGCCGAGCGTTGCCATGGTCGGGCTGATCCGATGCGGCTTCATCCAGCGTTTCAACTTCGCAATGGCATGCTTCGCCTCGCCGAGCAGCGGCAGCAGCTCAGTGAGGATGGTTTCCGTCGGATGTTTGCTCAAGTCACGGCTGGCCGCCTCCAGTAGCGCATCCTTGCGCTCCAGAGTGGCGTCGACCAGTTGCGTCAACTTGAGGCGGCGCTGAGCGGCGGTCGATTGTCTCAGCCGCAATGCCGTTGCTGCCTGCGACTCGAACAGCCTCGCGGCGGAATCATCCATTAGCAGTTCCATTTCTCTCAAAACGAGACCATCGCTTCCACGCCCCACTGGCGCGGTCTGGAGATCGAAGCGAACGGCGTGCCGAACGTGTCGGTCGTAAGGTTGTTGATGCCGGTCACGTACTGATCGTTCAGCACGTTCGTTACGTATGCCGCGAGGCCGAGCGTGTCGTTCGCGCTGGTCCAGCCAAGCCGCAGGTCGAGACGCTGCGTGGCCTCGCCGACCTTGAAGGCGGCCTGCAGTGCGCAATTGCCCTGTCGCTCGGAGTCCGCGTTACAGCGCGACTTGCCACGATACGCGTACCGGCCTGACAACTCCACGTCGCCTGTGGCGCCCAGCGCCCAACTGTAGCTCGCTCCAAGCGAGGCGCTGAGATACGGCTCACCCGTCGGTTCGCCCGAGAGGTTGAGTGGATCCTCGCCCCGCGTCACTTTCTTCTTGTACGTCGCGTCGATGAAGGCAACGTTGGCGTAGAGCCTGAACTGATCTATCGGGCGCCACTGTGCGTCAACGTCGATGCCCCAAGCTTTCTCGTCGCTGGTGTCGATCAGGTACTGCGGAATCTCGGAGCCTTCGATGTCGCTGACCAGCGAGATCGCCTGCTTATTTTCATAGATGTAGTAGAACGCCGAAGCGTTGAGAATCACGCCCACCTGCGGGAACACGCTCTTGATGCCGGTCTCGACATTCCACACGTCCTCGTTCTCGAACTCCGATCCGACCTCGGTGCTGTTATAGCCGCCGGCCTTGTAGCCTTTGGCGAGCGAGCCAAACATCATGACGTTCGGGGTAATCTTGTAGTCGAGCACCAGGCGCGGGCTCACGTCGTCCCAAGAGTCTTTCTTGGACACGCCGCCGGGCGGCGTGTCCACCTGGAACACGACATCCGCGAAGCGATACGCCTCGGGCGGAATCGGGAATATCGTGAAGAAGCCCACCTGTTCGAGTCCCGCGACCACCTGGTCGAGCTCCGGGGTCTCATGCGGGCCATTGATCCACGTGAACTTCTTGGTGTCGTGCGTGTAGCGCAGACCGAAGGTCAGGTTGGTGCGGTCGTTGACGTGCCAGATCACGTCGCCGAATGCCGCGTACGCCTCGAAGTCGCCGCGGTTGTACATGGCTTCGCGCCACGGCAGGCCGAGCATGCTGACACCGAACGGCTCGATGAAGCTGCTGGTGCCGGCGAACAGCGGGAACGGAATGCCCAACTCGTCGTAGATGCCGAGGTTGACCGCGAGGGTATCGATGCCGTCGGTGAAGGTGTGCGTGTCGCTGATCTGATTGGCCTTCTCTTTGTAATAGCTCACGCCACCGACCCAGTCGATGCGTGCGGTTCTGCCGGAGAACTTGAACTCCTGGTAAAAGCTCTTGTTGTTCTCGATGTTGGCTGTATCGAAATACGTGGCGATCAGATTCGTGCCGTCTTCGTCCTCGCGGTTGACGGTGTCGAACTGGCGCCACGAGGTGCTGGAGCGAAAGTCCGCCTCGCCGAAGGTGTGGTCGATGAACAGGTTCACCTGATCGAGTTGACGCGATTCCTCATTGCCGACCACATCGTTATAGACCGGCGCTTTGCGAGGATCGAGGTAGGTGGTGCGGTCGGCCGGGTAGGGGATCTGCGTCTGACCGGCCTGCACCGGCACGAGGCCGATTGCCGGTCGCGCCAGCTGATCGAGGTCGTCATGGTCCCAGGAGAGCGTCGCGCTCGTCTGTTCCGACAGCTTCCAGCGCAGCGCGACCCGGCCGGCCCAGTTCTCCTCGGGCATGAGCTCCTGGCCTGTGGCTGAATCCTTGAGCCAGCCGTCGCTCTTGTTATAAACGCCGTTGATACGCAGGGCGACGCTGTCACCGATCGGCGTATTCAGCATGCCTTCGTAGTATTGCTTGCCGTACTCACCAACGCGGACCCGCAGCAACGAGTGAAATTCGTCCTGCGGTTGGCGAGTGACGATCGAGATCGCGCCGGCGGCGCTATTGCGTCCAAACAGCGTGCCTTGAGGACCCTTCAACACCTCGATGCGCTCGACGTCGTTGAATGCGAGCAGCGATGCGCCGGAGCGCGCCGCATAGACGCCGTCGACGTACACACCCACTGCGGGTTCGGTGCCAACGCCGAAGTCACCTGTCTGGATGCCGCGGATCTGATAGCGCGGCTGCGTGGGGCTGCCGTCCGAAACAACCAGGCCGGGCACAAAGCCATTCAGATCGCCAAGATTTTCCGCTACGACGTCTTTGATCAGTGCGCTGTCCACAATTTGCATCGCGATTGGCACCTCCTGCAGCGATTGCGTGCGTCGCTGCGCGGTCACCAGAATTTCCTCGAGGCCGCTGACCTCGGCTTCCTGCGCCAATGCAACTTCGGGCGCCGTGGCCGCGAATCCCGTCCCCGTCAGCACCGTGGCGATTGCATACGCGAGCCGGTTCCTGCGATTGCTCATCTTGTTCTCCATCAGTGAGATCGTCAGTGAGATCAATTCGTCACTTGCAGCATGTAGTGCGCGACTGCGAGACGCGTCTCGGGATCGAGATAGTCCTGCGGTGGCATTTCGGGATAGTCATCGCGCTTCTTCACGGGCTTGGCGATGAAGTCGGCGAGGCCCTGCGGGTTATCCATGTACAGCGCCTGGATCACTTGCACCGGCGGACCGATCATGCGGCCGTTATAGGTATGGCAACCGGTGCAGATGCCGAGATACACCACCTTGCCGCGTTCGCCCGGTTTGATCTCGCGTGGCGGTACGGGCGGCAGCAGGTAATGGACGGTGGCGGCGGTGTTGGTGAACTCACATTCAGTGAAGTCACTCACGCCAACGGTTACATACTGGTGGCGATTGATGATGCAGCTGTCCGGGCTGGGGCCAACGCGCACGATGTCGAGATTCTTCGCTCCCACCTTGCCCTCGGCGAGCAGCAGCGCTTTGGCCTCCGTGATCGTGTCGTAGCCGTTCCTGAGCATCACGTTGTCGAGGATTTTCACGCGATCCGAGTTCGGATCCGATTCCGGATCGGCGGTGATGTTCTGCGCATGGGCGTGGTCCGTGATGATGATGCCGGACACCTTGTTGTCGGAGATGACATTGCCCTCGATGACCACGTCGTCGGCCGCCATGACCAGGATGCCGGTGCCGGCCGGAATGCCGGCTACGGTCGAGCCGGGCGCGCCGAAGTTCGGGTGGTTGTTTCCGACCACGAAGTTGTTACGGAAGATCACATCGACCGTGTCCTTGATCGGCAGCCCCGGCGTGACGAACGCGAGCAGACCGCCCGAGTTGTTGTGCACGTAGTTGTGCTCGACGATGGCATGGCGGCTGTTCTCGATCTCGATGCCGGCGACGCTGTCGAACACGTCGTTGTGCGCGACCAGGATGTTGTCGCTCATGCCGATGTAGATGGCAGCGTCGGCGATCCCTGAAACCACGTTGTGCTCGACGATGCCGTTCTTGCCGAGTTGCGGAAAGATGCCGTACACGCCGGATTCCGCGATCACGTTGTTGCGGATCTCGAAGTTGTTGCCGGCCTGCCCCATGATCCCGTTGCCCTTGTAGTTGCGGATCTCGAGGTTTTCGGCGACGAAGTTGTTGCCCGAGTAGAGAATGGCGTCGTTGAGTTTCTTCTGGCCGTCGAGCACGGCACGGCGACCGGCCTCGATCACGCCGATGATGCGGATGTCGTCTTTGTCGATGTACACGGTTTCGTGATACGTGCCGGGCATCACGCGGACGATGGTTCCCTGCGGCGCTGCTTTGATCGCCGCCTGAATCGATTCGCCATCCTTGACCACGACGACGTTGGTCGGCGCCGGACCTGCGACTGATCTGATCGCGGTCCCCGGTGTCGCAGCGGCGCCCTCAGTCTTGAAGCCACCGCTATAGCTGGCTCCATGCGTCGATGAACTGATCGTCAGATCCTGCTTGCTGCCACGGCCGAAGTACGCGCCAGCGCCGAACGACACTGCGGCCACGAGCAATCCCACGATGAGGCCCTTCTTCATCTTTATTTCCCTCGCTTGATGGGCGTCAGGCCGGACGGGAGTCGCGCCGGTTGCTGCGGCAGGAACGTCTCGTCCGTCAGGGTGCCCAGAAAATCCACGATCCGATCGACCTCGGCGTCCGTGAGCTTTGGATCCGAGATGTGCCAGTGCAGATAGAGATGCAAGTCCTCGGGCACCGCGTTGCCCCGTCCCTTGTTGTAGAACTCGACGACGCTGCGCAGGTCGGTGAATGCGCCGGAGTGTGAGTAGGGGGCGGTGCGCGTGATGTTCCGCAGCGTGGGCACCTTGAATCCGCCCTTTAATTTCGGGCTGTCCAGAATGGGCTCGGCGCCAACGTCGAACGGGTGGCCGACGGGCTCGGGCATGCCGATGACCGCGATCTGCTCGTTGGTGAACAATGGCGGCGTGTGGCACTCGGAACAGCGCGCGACGAACGAGCGAAATACGTTCAGCCCCTCGATCTCACGTTCCGAGAGCGCGGCATCGTAGCCATGAACATAGCGGTCGTAACGACTGTTGAGGGACACGAGCGAGGTTTGGAAGGCGGCAAGCGCCGTGAAAACCTGTTGCTCAGTGATTGGATCGCGATGGCTGGGGAAAGCTTGCTGGAACAGGTGACGATAGATCGCGTTGCCGTTCACACTTGCGAGCAGCTGTGTCGGCGTGTTGCCCATCTCACGGCGCGAGTAGAGCGAGCCGGGCGCCTGCGCTTCGAGAGAGCTCGCGCGCGCATCCCAGAAGAAGCGCTTGAGGAATGCCACGTTCCATAGTGTCGGCGCAGCGCGGCCCGCGTCTTCACCATGGATGCCGATGGATCTCGGACGTGCGTCGGAGAGGCCGCGAGTGGGATCATGGCAGCTCGCGCAAGACAGCGTGCCATCGCCCGACAGCACAGGATCGAAGAAGAGATATCGCCCGAGGTCAATCTGCTGTGGCGTGAATCCGTCCCGGTGCGGCGGCAGAGCGGTGCGTGTGCCGCCGAGGCCGCGATTCTCGAGCGAGTCGTAGAATTGATAGAGCGTGCGCAGTTCGCACACGCCGGCCGTTGTTTTCTCGAATCCCGGCGGGCAAGAGGTGTTGAGCGTGAAATCGGTCGATGCCGGCCCGGTTGCGCCAGCGGTCCCTGCGGCCGCGATGAGCAACACGAGCGCGCGCATCATTTGGGGCGGCCCTGCCGATGAATGAACGCGATGATGTCGTCGAGATCGCGGTCCGATGGCAGTGTCTTGGCCATCATGGCCATCTGCCGACCGGGGGTGTCTTGCGGGTCGGTGCCGCGCACTCCATCCCGGAAGTGCGCAAACTGCCGCTTGATATAAGGGGCGTCGAGACCGGCGAGTCGCGGTGCGTTCAGCGCTGGGTTGCCTTCGGCCGCTCCGCCATGACAGGCGCCGCACTTGCCTTGGTAAAGGTTGTTTCCGTTGTGCAGATTGCCGGGCGCGGCGACTGCGGTAATGGTCTTTGGGAGGCTCGCGACATAGCTCGCGACTTTCGCGATAGCCGCGTCGTTAGCGAGCGTCGCCGTCGCCGCTGCCTGCATTTGAGCTCCCGGGACATCGGACTTGTCGATGCCGCGACGGCGATTCCGGAAGTTGCGCAACTGGCGCTCGAGGTATGTCGTGTCCTGGCCGGCAATGGCGGGCGCGTTGAACGTCGCGTTGCCTTCACCCTTGCTGCCGTGGCACGCCGCGCACTGTGCGAACAGTTTGTCGCCATCGGCGGCGAAACATCCTGCGCCGTATATCAGCAACACTGCTCCGATCCATGACGTGAACGCGGTTCGCCGCGAGCGTCGGCCTGGCGCTGCCGCTCGCTTGTTCGATATCCGCATCACCGTCGCCTCCCCAGGGACGACGTGTGCCGATCGGGATGGGCTCGAGCGCATCAGAAAGAAAGATGCTGTTGTATGTTGCTTGCTGTTGCGCTGCGTTCATACCCGACCTACCCACGGATTGCAATCGCGGCGGGCGATGTTTCTAAAAACTGTCCGACAGTGGGACCGTGCTCGCGATGGATCCGGAGCCGTCGTATACAAATCGGCGGCGCTGCGCCGGGAGTGTTGCTGACGTTTACATGTCGCGCGGCCATGCAAGCCGGTTTTCCGCGCTAATCGATTGACTGGACTGCCCTGATCGAGGTTGGGCTCGGTTAGTGCATGTGAGGCTGTTCGCGCGAGCAAAACTCCATACAAATCGCGCGGGACATAAACAGATCCACTCCGTCTCGCGGGGATTCGGTAATGAGTAGTTTGCTTTCCGCCGAACAACTCAGACTTCAAGACGCCGCCTTCGAGTTCGCACAGCGTCTGCCTGCCGATATGGTCGAGCGTGACCGCAGTGCAACGTTCGATCGGAGCGGCTGGCAGCGCTGCGCCGAGTTCGGCGTGCTCGGCATGCCGATCCCGCAGGAATATGGGGGCCTCGGGCTGGGGCTTTCAGATCTATTGGCAGTGATGGAAGGGCTCGGCCGCGGCCTGCGAGACCAGGGGCTGCTGTTCTCGCTCAATGCTCATCTGTGGACCAACTCGATCCCGATCTTGAGATACGGCGATGAAGCGCAGAAACAAAGGTATCTCAAGTCGCTTTGCGATGGCTCGGTCATAGGCGCAAATGCGGCGTCGGAGCCGGATGCGGGATCGGACATCTTCAGCATGCGGACGCGCGCGCGTCGCGAGGGTGACTATTACGTGCTGAGCGGCACGAAGACCTTTGTTACCAATGCTCCGGTCGCGGACGTCTTCGTTGCGTACGCCACCGTCAATCCCGCTCTGGGCGCCACCGGAATCACCGCCTTCATCATCGAGCGAGACACGCCCGGCCTGGTCATCGACCGCAAGCTCGACAAGATGGGGCTGCGTACCTCGCCGATGGCGCAAGTCGTGTTCGATGGCTGTCGAGTGCCGGTCGCGCAGCGCCTCGGCCGTGAAGGCAGGGGCGTGCTGATCTTCGAATGCTCGATGGAGTGGGAGCGCGGCTGCATTCTGGCCAGCTGCCTCGGGGTGATGCGACGGCAACTGGACGAATGCCTGGCATATGCCAGGACGCGCAAACAGTTCGGCAAACCTATCGGCAAGTACCAGTCGGTTGCGAATCGAATCGTAGATATGAAAGTGCGGCTCGAGACGTGCCGGCCGCTCGTCTACCGGATTGGCGCGCTCAAGGATGCGAATCAGGATGCCACGGTGGAGGCGGCGCTGGCGAAGCTCCACGTCTCGGAGAGCTTCGTCAAATCATGTCTGGATGCCGTGCAGGTCTTCGGCGGCTACGGCTACATGACCGACATGCAGATCGAGCGCGATCTGCGCGATTCGGTTGGCAGCACGCTCTACTCGGGGACGTCGGAAATTCAACGCAACATCATCGCGCGGGGGTTGGGGTTGTGAGAACGGAAGCAGCTGTCGCAGTCCGGCCGGTCGGTGTCAGCGCGTACTTGCGCCATTGGTCGAGCATCGGGCAGCTGGCCTTGATCCTGCTCGTCGTGCATGTCTACCAGCTCGAAGGCGTGCCATTTACGAAGGTGCTGTGGCTGGCGGCGGGCGGGTTTCTGGTCAGCATCGCGCTGCCGCTGCATTATCGACTGCCGTTGTTCACCTGCGTTTCCATCGCAGCCGTTTTCGTTGTTTTCGGCCTGGCCGATGGCGCCTGGCTGATCGCGCTTGGGCTGACGCTGATCGCTATCTGTCACATCCCGATCGCGTTGCGGTTGAGGATCGCGTTGCTTGTCCTGGCCGGCGCGGGATTGGCCATGCTGCGCATGAATCTGGTGGGCTCACCCTGGTCGGCGGCGATCTGGCCGATCCTGGGCTCGATGTTCATGTTCCGCCTGGTCCTCTACATGCGAGCGTTGAAGAGCGAGCAAGGTGAGCGCACCTGGTGGTCCTCACTGGCTTATTTCTTCATGCTGCCCAACGTCGCCTTTCCGCTCTATCCGGTGGTCGACTATCAGACTTTCCGGCGCACCCACTTCGATGCCGATGAGGCAGCCATTTATGAGCAGGGCATCCTGTGGATCTCCCGGGGGCTCGTGCACCTGGTCCTGTACCGGTTCGTCTACTACAACCTGCTCAACGACCCTGCCGACGTCGCGCGTCTGTCGGATGTCGTGCAGCTCATGTTCGCTACCTTCCTGCTGTACCTCAAGGTGTCCGGTCAGTTTCATCTGATCGTGGGCCTGTTGCATCTGTTCGGCTTTCGCTTGCCCGAGACTCACAAGCTCTACTATCTGGCGCACGGCTTCACCGAGCTGTGGCGCAGAATCAATATCTACTGGACGGACTTCATGATGAAGACCGTCTTCTACCCCATGTACTTCCGGGTGAAGCGCCTCGGTCCCGCTATGGCGGTGGGTCTGTCGACCGCGGCGGTGTTCGTTACCACGTGGTTGCTGCACTCGTACCAATGGTTCTGGTTGCGCGGCGGGTTTCCGATGACGTGGCCCGATGCGCTGTTCTGGGGAATCCTCGGCGCTCTGGTCGTGCGCGGTGCACTGAAGGAGTTGCGCGCGGCCAAGGCTCCCAAGCGCAGTGCTGGTGGCTGGGATAGGAGGATGGGATTGCAGGCTGCCGCAACTTTCTTTGCGTTCTGCCTGCTGTGGTCGTTGTGGAGCGCAGAATCCGTCGGCCAATGGCTCTGGATGCTGGCCAGCGCCGCTGACATAGACCTGAAGGGCATCGCGCTGCTGCTGGCGATATTCGGCGTCGTCGCGTTGCTCGGTGGATTCGATTGGGAGGCCAGCAAGCGGGCGGCGAGCTCGCGATGGCGGCAGCCTTGGGTGCGCAGCATGGCGTCGCTGATGTTCCTGCTCGTGATCTCCTGGCCCGCGATTCGAGATCTCGGACCGCAGTCCTGGGACAGGGCGCTCGCATCTCTGCAGGAGACAGGCTTGAACGTGCAGGATGCCGCGAAACATCACCGCGGCTACTACGAGCAACTGGATGTGCGCGGACAGATCAATGCTGTCGTTGCCGATTCTCAGGTCGACCGGTCGCAATGGCTCGATGCGGCTCAGGCGGGCATCATTCGCACGCGCGAGGATGCCGTGGAGCGTGACCTGAATCCTTCGCTCAATCTGGTCTGGAACGGCAATACGTTTACCACCAATGCCTTCGGGATGCGGGACCAGGAGTACTCGCTGCAGAAGCCTGCCGGCACTTACCGTATCGCACTGCTGGGGCCGTCTCATGCCATGGGCAATGGCGTTGCTGATGGAGAAACGTTCGAACATCTGGTCGAGCAGCGGCTCAACAGCGAGCTTGCGGGTACGGACCAGCGGAAATTCGAGATTCTCAATTTCGCAGTGGACGGTTTTACGATGCCGCAGCAGTTGGCAATGCTGGAGGACCGTGTGCTGCAGTTCGCTCCCGACATGGTGATCGTCACTCACTATCATCGGGGGCGCGCGATGACGGAAACCTACATTGGGAAGGTCACCTGGAAAGAGATCCCCGTTTCCGAAGATCTGCGCGCCATCCTGGCTCGCGCTGGCATCGATCACGTCGACCGCGGATCGGTGCCCATTCCCACAGAGATAGGCCGAGCTCTGGCCCGCACGCTGGGGCTGCAGCCGCGCATGCCTCAAGGAGAGTTTGAAGCTCGCGTACGGCGCATCTCCGATGAGGTTAACGACTGGGCGTTGGAACGTGTTGCGACTGTCGCACGCGACAACGGTGCGGTTCCCGCGGTGCTGGCGCTCAACGCCGTCATCGACGATGCGCCCGCGGAGGTGCCAAACATTGAAGCCATCCGTCGCGCCCAGTTTCTCGTCTTCGATCTGTTCGACGTATTTCCAGCGGAGGATCGTGCCCTGTTGAGAGTGGCGCCCTGGGACGATCATCCAAACGCGATGGGGCATCAGGTGATCGCGGATGCCCTTTACACGCAGCTGATCGGCGCGCTGCCGCCGGAACAGCTGCAAAACCGTACTCACGAATAAAGGAAGAACGAATGGAAAACGTACGCGAGCTGGTGCGCAGATTCATCCTGGAAAACTTTCTGCCGGGCGAGGATGCCGCCAATCTGACCGATTCGACCGAGCTCAAGGAGAGCGGCATCCTCGACTCGATGTCGACCTTGAAGTTGGTCACGTTCCTCGAAGCGCAGTATCAAGTGGAGTTCGAGGCGGACGATCTGGATGCGGGCAATCTCTCCACGGTCGCAAGCATCGCAGCGTTAGTGACTGCGAAGCAGCGTGGCTAGTGCCATGAGCGCGGTTCGATCCCTGGCCGGTTTGCTCGAGCACACGGCGCGCGAATTCCCGGAGAAAATCGCGGTCACGGTTCCTGGCGGACGAAGCGTTACCTACTCGCAACTGTCCGCGCTCTCCGACCGGGTGCGCGATCGACTGGTCCATATGGGCGTTCGCCGTGGCGATCGCGTGGGCCTAAGGCTGCACAAATCGATCGAGGCGGTCGCAACGATCTTTGGTGCTCTGAAAGCGGGTGCTGCTTACGTTCCAGTGGATGCCGAGTCGCCGGCTGCGCGCGCTGCGTACATTCTGAATGACTGCAACGTGAAGGTTGTGGTGACCGAGCGCGACTTGGAATCTGAGCTTGTCGATGCCCTTGGGAGCCTGGCGGCGTCGCCTACGAGGCTCGTGCTCGACGTCGGGGCAACGCAGCCGATGGAGGAATTGCTGGAAACGTTACAGCGATCTGAGCCGGCGGCCTCGGTCGCATCGGTCGAGACCGGCGCGGACGATATCGCCTACATTCTCTATACCTCTGGGTCGACGGGTAAACCCAAGGGTGTGGTCCTCTCGCATGGCAACGCGCTGAGTTTCATCGATTGGTGCAGCGAGACCTTCGCGCCGCGCGCCGACGATCGCTTTTCATCGCACGCGCCGTTTCACTTCGACCTGTCGATTCTCGACATCTATGTCTCGTTGAAGCACGGCGCAACGCTCGTGCTGATTGGAGAGGAACTGGGCAAGGAGCCCATCAAGCTGGCGGCTGCAATCGCCGCCGAGCGCATTTCCGTTTGGTACTCGACTCCCTCCATCCTCAGTCTGCTGGCCAACTACGGCAAGCTCGCTAAACACGACTTTGGATCGCTGCGCATGGTGTTCTTCGCGGGCGAGGTCTTTCCGATTCCGCAATACCGGGCGCTGCAGGCCATGTGGACGCAGCCGCAGTACTTCAACTTGTATGGCCCCACGGAAACGAACGTTTGCACATGGTACGAAGTGCCGCCGGACGCACGGTTGGAGCAAATGTCCACGTTTCCGATCGGCAGGATCTGTCCGCCAAACCGCGGCAAGGTCGTAGATGATCGAGGCGACTGCGTCGCCGCCGGAGAGTCGGGCGAGTTGCTCGTGTCGGGTCCAAACGTGATGCGCGGCTATTGGAATCTGCCTGATCACAATGAGCGTGCCTTCCTCGTGGACGAGACGGGTGAGCGCTGGTATCGAACCGGCGATATCGTTTGTGAGGAACCGGAGGTTGGCTATCGATATGTTGGCCGCCGCGATCGCATGGTCAAGCGGCGCGGGTACCGCGTAGAGCTGGGCGAGATCGAAGCCGCACTGCTGCGTAATCCGGATGTGCGTGAGGCGGCAGTGATCGCGCTCCCCGATCCGGAGTCGGGGGTTCGGATCCTGGCGTTCGTGGCTTGCCAAGAAGAGAGAACACTGACCCGCATCGCTCTAAAAGCGTATTCGGCACAGGCGCTGCCGCCTTACATGATTCCCGACATCTTCTCCGTCGTACCGGCGCTGCCGAGAACCTCGACGGACAAGATCGACTATCAGCGGTTGCGGACGGTCGCTTGAGCACGGCCTTCGCGAGGGGAGTGTCGTTGGAGTTGGCGCCAATCCGGCCGGAAGCGCAGCGCGAGCAACAACACTGCAATCGACGCAGGTAACCAATACAGATCGGTCGGTGTCGGCCGACGCCGTGCGAATCGCTGGTCGCGCAGAGCCTTGCTCAGCGATGCGAGATCGGTCAACCGCGCGTAGTTGAATCCGACCTGATCCGCGAGCGCTTGCAGATGTGGCTCGCGCAGTCCGGACAGATGTTCCAGGTCTGGCACGCTAGTGTCGCCAATGGCGCTGGGTTGGAGGACCTCATCGGCGCGCCAGTAACCCTGGCGATGACCTTCCTCATCGATTCTCGGGATCGGACTGGGCGTGTCGGCGCCGGTTCCAATGAGCCAGCCGTGGATCGCATGATTCGGCAGATCTTCGAGCAGTCGGGGAGGATTGCGAGGATCGAGCGGCGGTGCCTCCTGGCCGTCAGTAATGAAAACGACGTCGGGGTGTCCCGCCGGTGAGAGCTTCATTTCCCGCGCCGTCTGCACCGCCCAATACACGCCCTTGGTGATTTCGCTCGCATTGGACCAGCGCATTCGTCCATCGATCTGATCGAGCGATGCCAGCAAGTCGTTGTAGTAAGCGCAGACATCGACGGGGGCGAGCAACGGGATCGTCCGGTAGCCGGTGAACGCGGCCCAGCCGACGCGAGAGCCGCAAGGCAGATCGCGCAACAGGTGGCGAGCCGCCTCGTGTGCGAAGGCAAGTCGGCTCGTCGGCGCTCCGTCGAGTTGGTAATCCTCGACGTTCATGCTCTGACTGATGTCGAAGACCAGGATGTAGTCGTAAGCATCGTGTGGCAGCTCGACGGAGGGCATGACGAGCGCAATCAACAGCAACAGCAGCGCGAGCGTGATGACGCGCGAGTCTTTGTCCAGCGCCACGCGCAGCGACCTCATGGCAGGTCGATCCTCACCCCTTGCAGGGTGCTGGGACTCTGCTCCTTCTCCGGCGGGGCTTCCTTTTCTTCGAGCTCCTGTTCGAGCTCCGGTGCCAGCTGCAAAGCGCGCGAAAGATTGTATCGGGCGTCCCAGTCCGCCGGCTCGTTGCGCAAGACGTCTCGATACTGCTGTTTCGCCAGCTCGATGAGCGGCAGCGACCGGAATGCCTGGCTCGGGCCGTTCACGAGCGCGTCACGCATATACAAGTTGCCGAGGTTGTAGCGCGCGGCCTGGCTCAGATCGCGGCGGTCGCCCTCGATCAGCGCTTTGTAGGCTTTCACCGCAGGGTCGGAATCACCGGCGCGGGCGAGTGCCAGCGCACGTGCAAAGCGGGCTTCCGGCACGTCTGCTTGGAAGTCCGATACGCGTGCACTCGCAATCGCCGCGTTGGTGCGTTTGATCTGATCGAGGCGTAGCGCGTGATACACGACCAGGCTTCCGCACACGAGCGCAGCCACGGCGAACGCGCTATGAACAGTGGAGCGCTTCACGGCAAGCTCCGCAGCAACATGGAGCGATACAACAGCAGCATCGTGCACGAGAACGCGGCGACGGCGAGAAACAGGCGGCTATAGTCCTGGCGTGGAATCTGCTCCATGAAATCGAGCGGCAGGTTCTGTTGGAGTCCGACGTCGGCGACTGCTCTGGATAGACTCTCAGGGTCCTCGGCCTGATACACGCGATAGGGCGTTTGTAACGTCTGAAAGAAGCGATGCAAAGCCATCTCGGGTGCGTTTTCCCAGCGCGCCTCGGTGGTGTCGAGTGTCGCGCTGTTGTAGGAGCGCAGATAGATCCAGTAGAGCGCGATGCGATTGCGTGCGAGCCCGATGCGGATGCGCTTTTTCGTGTCTTCATCCAGGTGCGCGCCCCCGTCCGACACCAACAGCATGATTCGACTGCCCGAGTAAGCGCGTTGATCGAACTGGGCGATCCCTGCGGTGAGTGCGCGGCCCACCTCTGTATCGGCCAACCCACGGCCGACGCCACCTGCCTCGATGCCTGCTAGCATGACTGCATCGTGCTGAGTGAATGGCACGACACTCAGCGGCCGATTACTGAAGTACATCAGCGAAAAGCGATCGTCGGGACGCCGTGTGACGAACTGTGACAACAACTGGCGTGCCACCTGAGCCTTTTGCGGGCCGCGCCCGAGGTGATGTAGCAGCGTGGTCGGATCGAGCTCTCGCCAGTTGGCGGGCAGCATCCGATCATCCATGCTGCGACTACGATCCAGCAGCACCAGGATCTCCGCGCCTTTGCCGGTTCTCTGCACCTGCGTTTGCGGACGGCCTGGCTGAGCCAACGCGAAGATGCTGCTCGCCAGAGCGAGGACTGCAAACGCAGGCCAAAGCCAGCCGATGATGCGGCCCACACGGTCCCGCGGCAGCCAGGCGACGGACGGAAACGCGAGTGTGTCACGTCGACTGCGCAACAGTGGCAGCAGCGCCAGCGGCAGGAGTAGCAGCACCCATGGATGCTCGAACGCGAGTGAGCTGCTCATTGCGCGTGCTGCCGTTCGATTCGGCGCAGCTCGAGGCAGAGCGCACGCACCGACAAGAGGTTGCTCTGCGCTCCGGTGCCGAAGAATCGCTCGTTGGATTGAGCGAAAAAACGTTCGATGTCCGCGCGCTGCGGCTGCAGATATGGCGCCCGTTCGAACAAAGTGGGCAAGGTATCTATTTGCAGCACACGACCGGCGGTCTGGTCGAAGGCGCGGTGCACGGTTTGCCAGGCCTCAGGCGCCATCTCATCCATACGTCGCAGTTGGTGCAGGGCTCGCGCGAACGGTCGGTTGTAACTGTCCCGCCAATTGCGCCACTGCAGCCAGGCAAGCCATGCCAGCAAGATGACACCCAGCGCGATTGACCAGAGAAGTACATTCGCGCGCGGGGAGTCGGTGTCGACGGTCGATACTTCGCGATCCGGTCGAAGTTCGACGTCAGTACTGGACGAAGAATTCGAGACCAGTGGGGCGGCGCTGAGCGGTGCCGCCGGAATATCGAGCTGCGTGCCATGGGCCTTGTCCTCGATCTTCCACGCGGGCAGCCGGACGGTGGCGAGCGCCTGTGGCGAGTTGATCAGCTGATAGTCGACCACCAGCCAACGTCTCCCGTCCGGAGCCGCTTCAATTCTGCTCGCGCGACGCACGAACCAATTGTTGACGCGCTGTACTGGCGGCAGCGCGGTGGGCTCGAATTCCTCACGCGGCGTCGTTAGCAGCACGCGTTGCGTGACGACGTCCCCAATGACGTACCCGAACGGCCGTGGCTGCTCCACGGTGGTGGGCACCACGCGCTGTTGAGCGGCCATCATATTGGCCGCGCCGGCTGTGAGTACGATCACCAGCGTAACCCGTAACATTTCGATGCCGCGGCTCATACCGTGGCCTCGAAGAAATAGTGCGATAGCGCCTCGCTGTCGAATTCGCCGCTGATGTAGAAAGGACGAATGCCCCGGGCCGTGAATAGCGCATTCAACTCGGCACGCCGTCGTTCCACGGCCTCGTGCCAGCGAGCGCGCATATTTGGCCGCAACCAGAGGGTGCTCCGACGGCCGGACTCCACATCTCTCAGGGGCATGAGCCCGTCGTGTTTCGGAGATTGTGCCTCGGCGGGATCCCAGACGACGAGCGGTACGATGTAGGAGTGCGCGAGCAGATCGAGCACGCCATCCAATCGATCCAGTGGCCAGTGAAAGTCGGAAGCGAGGAAGGTCAAACCGTGACGTCCGGCCAGATGTAAGGCGGCTTCCTCCAATCCATCGCTGCCGGCCGTGCCTTCGCAGCTGGCTAGCATCGAAGCCATTACTTCGCCCACGCCACGACTCAACAGCGCTGGTACGAACAGGTCCCGGCGCTCTCGCGCATCGAACGCGAGCATGCCGAGCGAATCGCCAACACGGAACGCACTGTGCCCGAGCGCTGTCACGAAATCTGCCACGACCTGCAGCTTCGACTTGGGAAAGCCGAAGCTCATCGAGGTCGAAACGTCAGCGATGACATGGACCGGCACGCTGACCCGCTGGCGATTGACTCGAACCAGCCAATCTCCGCGAACTTCACGCAGGCTGGCACGCAGATCCAGCCGGCGTGGATCCGGCCGGTCGTAAAGGCTCACGTGCGAGACGAACTCCTGGCCGGCGCCGAGGCTCGAGCCGGGATGCGAGCCAGGTCGCCAGCCACCGGATCGGCGCGGCAATCTGTAGTGAAACTCGCGTGAGGTGTTCATCGTCAGCGCGGCGTTGGGACGTGTTCCAGAATTTGTTCGATGAGCGCCGGGGCGAGCTGCGTCCGACGCAACTCGTACACCGGCGTAAAGAACACTCGATGGCCGAGTGTCCACGGAGCCACTGCGTGAATGTCCGCTGGCGTCATGTGAGTTCGGCCGGCGAGCCAGGCTACGACGCGCGCGGCACGCGTCAGAGACATCATGCCGCGAGGACTCACACCGGCGAGTATCAGCTTCGACATGTCGACGCCATCCAGTCGCACGCCAAAGCTCTCAGGGGCCTGACTCGCAGCCCATAAATCCAACACGTAGCGTTCCAGTACCTCGCTCGCATGGATACTGCGCTGGATCGCCGCACCGATCTCATTCAACTGTTGCCAGGGCAGAATGGCCTCGGCGACTCGTTCGATCAGCTGGTCGACGTCGTGAAAGTCGGGATCGAACACCAATGAGCGACGTATTTCCGGCTCGACGGGCGTGGGCATGCGCAGCTCGAACATGAAACGGTCGCGAGCCGCGGACGCGAGCTCGAAGGTTTCCTCCTTCTCGACCCGGTTGCGGTCGGCGAACACGATCATGTGCGGAAATTGATACTCGCGATTGAATGCCGAGACGGTGCGCTCGGCCATCGCGCGCAGCAGCAGGGATTGAACCTGCGGGCGAGCGCGGTTGATCTCGTTGAAGAAGAATGTCGCCAGCCGTTCGCCGTGCCGGAGCAATGGACCTGGCTCGATCCTCGGCTTGCCTTCGGCGTCGACGTAGGTGTGATAGATGAGGTCGCCCGGCATCAGATCGACGGTGCCCTCGACGCGCTCGAAATCGCCGCCGATGGCGCGAGAGAAGGCGCGCAGAATGGTCGTCTTGCCCACGCCCACATCGCCTTCGAGCAGCACGTGCCCGCGAGCGAACAGCGCCACATTGATCAGCCAAATGGTGTCGCGCTGGCCGATGATGGCTCGGCCGACTTCCTCCTCGACCCGCAACGCCCGATCCCGCCAATCTTGCAGCTGTTCGTCGGAAGCCATCGGAACCCTCGCTGAGGAGACTCTACCGACCTGCGACACCGCGCTGGGGCCTAGTCTGGTGCTTTCCGCGCCAATTTGCCACGTCCTTAAATCTGGTTCAGACGCGGCGCCGAATACTGGTCAGATGATCGATCACATTCGGCACAAACTCCGGCAGCTCTACCTGTTCCTGAAGGAAGCCAACCAGCTGCGGTTTCCTCCAGTTCGACATGTGAGCCAGCATCCTCGGGCGATTCGGCTGGCCGATGCGCCGGATCATCCGTGCGTGCAGATCAATCGTCCCGGTCCCAACGACGGCGCGCATGTTTCGGACGACTGTCTGTTACGGATCGCGCGTCCAGCGTCGACGCAGTGTCCAGCGCCGCCGTTCAACGTCAGCAACTGGCTGTTACCGGACTGGGACGATCCCACCAAGGCGGCGTATTTCTCGGCGACTCGCAACGTCGCGGCTGCCGATAGCCCGCCGCTCAATATTCGTTTCGACGATGACCAGCAGCGCCTGGCGGATTTCGAGGCCTGGGTTGCTGTGCGCGAGGAGTGGGCCGTTTCGGAGCTCGCCGCCCGCAAGGCGCTGGGCTTTTTCGAGCTGTTCTATGAGATTCATTCGGCCATCGAGCGCGACGGCGAACTGCTCGAGCTGGTTGCTGCCGATGGCCGGCTCAATTGGCGTGCGGTCTCGTCGATCGAAGGCAGTGTTCCCATCGATCATCCGGTGATGCTCAAGCGGGTCGAGCTGCGCTTCGATGCCAGCGCCGCGGAATTCAGCATTCACGAGACGGATCGGCCGACCGAGTTGTACAGCGCGCTGTTCGTGGACTTGCAGAACGCGGCGGCGGCATCGCTGCGCAATCGAACAGCGGAGCTGGAAAACTCCAACCTGCATCCGTGGGGTGGCGACGACACGGAAAGTTATCTGAAGACGCTGGTGCAGACGCTATCGCCCACCAGTGGCCGCCTGTTCAAGGAGCGCATTACCGACGAACCTTCCGACGCGCCGCGCATGTGGCGCGATCCGATGCTGATACTGCGCAAGCGCGTCGGTGGTATCGCGAATGCGGTTGACGCCATCATCGACGATATCGATCAGCGCAAAGCGTTTGCGCCGGCGATGGTGCAGATTGCGGGCACGGCGGTCGAGGAAGCTCCGGCGACGGTGGCTGCGGCTCCGATCGAAGACGATGACGTGCTGCTCGGCAAGGAAGCGAACCAGGAGCAGATCCAGATCATCAAGCGCTTGAGCCACAGCGGCTCGGTGCTGGTGCAAGGTCCTCCCGGCACCGGCAAGACGCATACGATTGCGAACTTGATCGGCCACCAGCTCGCCCAGGGCAAGTCGATCCTCGTCACGGCGCAGACCGCGAAAGCGTTGCGCGTGCTGCGTGACAAGGTGCCGGATGTGTTGCGTCCGTTATGTGTCGCCGTGTTGGGCAGCGACCAGGATGCGCGACGTCAATTGGAAACATCCATCGGCTCCATCACCGAACGATTGACGACCGAGACCAGTGCGTCGCTGGTGTCGCGGGCCACGCGGCTTGGGCAGCGGCGCAGAGAGTTGCTCACGGAACTGAAGGTGCTGCAAGCGTGATCTGCGCGAAGGCGCTCGAAAAAAAACGAGTATCGCGAGATCACAGTCGATGAGCGGCGTTTCTCGCCGTCCGACGCCGCGAAGTACGTGAAGGCGCACGGTGCGCAGCACGCGTGGATTCCGGGGCCGGTGAAACTTGCGGTGTCGTTGCCGCTCAATTCCAACGAGCTAGGCCGCCTATATGCTTTGGGTGCCGCATTCACGGCGGATGAGGAGCAGGACGCGCGTCGTCCGCTACCCAATCTCGATGAATTGCCGGCCGAGCGCGAGTTTGAATCGCAAGCGTCGGAACATCAGCGGCTCGCAGCGGCGGACTTGTCCGCGGGCACGCATCGATGGACGCAAACCGGCAGCAGCGCGGCGATCCACGCGCTAGCCGCCACCTTGGCCGAAGAATTCTCGGAGCTGCGACGCCGGCAGGCGTGGCGGCCGTACGCCATCGTCGCCGGCATCAACGGCGGCACACAGCGCGAAGTTTGGGAGCAATTGATTCACGGCATCGAAGAGGCGGCAGAAGCGAACGCTCAATGCGCGCTGTTGCGCCACCATCGGCCGCAGTTGTCCAAGTCGATGTCGGCGGAAACCCAGAGACGCATCGCTCAGGAGATCGTGCAACACCTGGAGGCGGGGCGAGGCTTGGGCTTCCTG
The DNA here is from genome assembly GCF_003104955.1 of Steroidobacter cummioxidans. Taxonomy (NCBI): domain Bacteria; kingdom Pseudomonadati; phylum Pseudomonadota; class Gammaproteobacteria; order Steroidobacterales; family Steroidobacteraceae; genus Steroidobacter; species Steroidobacter cummioxidans. The sequence goes on from NZ_LSRW01000028.1 coordinate 28,600, forward strand.
ACGATGGCCGCGCGCTCGGAGTGGCGACAGTTCGTGAAGTCCGCGTCGGTCGCGGCGGGGGAGCCCTCTCGTATCGATCACTTCCATGTGCTGGAGATGGTGGCCGACCTGGAAGTGCGGCGGCTCGAAATCGAAGACGCCTGGAATGCACTCATCGGCGGACACATCAATTCGCTGTTTCGCTCCATGGGGCCGGAGCCGGAGCTGGCCTGCCGGGCGCTCACGGACGAGATGCGTCATTGTCTCGATTGGCATGCGCATACGTGGGGCACGCTAGCCGATGCCCTGCGCGACGAAGGCTTGCGACTGGATGAATTGGTTGCGCAGATTCCGCGCGAGCCGAGCCCGTTGGCGGAGTATCAGACGGTCGAGCGACTGTCTGCTGAAGTGCTGCCGCCATTGCTCGCCACTGAAGCGGACCGGCGCAAGCGCCGTGAAATCGATGACTGGTTCGACCAGCTCGCCACGCGAGTTGGCGACATCGATCCGAAGTCCATCGGCGCGGGATGCACTTCCCGACTGCTCGCAGCGGTCGAAGCTCGCGATGCGAATGGATATAGAGCGGCGATCGAGTACGTGCAGCGCCTGTTGGCCGTGAAGCCGCTGACGGCGGAACGTGACGAATTGCTGGCGCGCCTTCGCGACGTTGCACCTCGCTGGGCGGACCGCTTGCAGGATCGCAAGGCGCCGCATGACAAGGGTCATCCACCGGGCGATCTGGAACTGGCCTGGATCTATCGTCAGCTGCATGACGCGCTGGTGCAGATGGACCGACTGGATGCCCAGACGCTGCAGTATGAAGCGGATCGCAGCCGCGACCGCTTGCGGCCCGTGACCCAGGAGCTGATCGACGCTACCGCGTGGGGCCAGCAGCTGGCGCGCCTGCAAGGAAACAATGCGATCCGGCAAGCGCTGATCGGCTGGCTGGATACGGCGAAGCGCTTGATGTCGACCCGTCATCCCGAGCGTCGCCAGACATTGCTCACCGAAGCCCGCAAGCTCATGAAACATTCGGTCGAAGCGGTGCCGGTGTGGATCATGCCGATCTCCATGGTCGCCGAGACGTTCGATCCGCGGGCGACGCGCTTCGATCTGGTGATCGTCGACGAGGCCAGCCAGGCGGATCTCAATGCGCTCATCCCGCTGTACATGGCGCGGCAAGTCGTCATCGTCGGCGACCACGAGCAAGTGACGCCCTTGGGCGTGGGCAAGGAACAGACCGCGCTCGAGAATCTGCGCAAGTCGATGCTGCATGACTTCCCGAACGCACATCTGTTCGATGCCATGTCCTCCATCTATGACATCGGGCGGCAGGCGTTTGGAGATGCGGTGCGGTTGATCGAGCATTTCCGCTCGGTGCCGGAGATCATTGCCTTCAGCAATCGGCTGTCCTACGACGGCAAGATTCTGCCGCTGCGTGCGGCGAATTCGACACACATCAAGCCGGCGTGCGTTCCGTATCCAGTGGAAGGGGGGCGGCAGGGAGATGTGAACCCGAAAGAGGCCGAAGCGATCGTGTCGTTGATCAAAGCGATGACGCGCCATCCCGCCTACGACGGCAAGACCATCGGCGTGATCTCGATGGTGAAGGAGGAGCAGGCGCTATTGATCCAGTCGCTACTCCACAAGCGGATCGACAGCGTAGAGCTGGAGAAGCGGCGCATCCTCGCCGGCATCTCGGCCGAGTTCCAGGGCGACGAGCGCGACATCATCTTGTTGTCGCTCGTGGATAGCGCGCCGGAAGAGGCCGCACTACGCACGGTGCGAGAAGGCGCGTATGAGCTGGTCAAGAAACGTTACAACGTTGCCGCGAGCCGTGCGCGAGATCAGCTCTGGGTCGTGTATTCATTCGATGCGGATCACGACCTGAAGACCGATGACTTGCGTTTCCAATTGCTCCAGCATGCGCAGCAGCCGAATCTGTCTGCACCCGGTGCCGAGCGGGAACGCTTGGAGCCGGAGTCGCCGCTCGAACGCGAAGTGGCGAAGCGCCTGACGGCCGCCGGCTTCCGCGTGAAACAGCAGATGAGCATTGGTCACTTCCGCATCGACATGGTGATCGAGAGCGACGGCAAGCGACTGGCGGTGGAGTGCGACGGCGATCGTTATCGCACACCCGAGAGCCTCACTGAGGACGTTGCGCGCCAAGCCGTGCTCGAGCGCCTCGGGTGGGAGTTCGTGCGCATCCGTGGCAGTGCGTTCTATCGAGATCCGGACGCGGCGTTGCGTCGGGTGTTCGATCGTTTGCAAGAGCTCGGCATCGAGCCGGTCGAGCCGGAGGAAGTGGCAGCCGCACCTGTCGAGGATACGCCCGCGAAATCCCTGGTCGAGGAACTACAGGAAATGACGGGCCGGCCGATCGTGCCGGCGACCTCAACGGCCCCGGTTGCGGTAGCTGGCGAGCCGCCGGAATCCGAACCGAGGAAGGCGGCCAGGCCGCGCAGAAAGCTCGGGCGACAGCCATAGGCATCGGTGGCCGCTCGCGTATTTGCAGCCTGACATCGTTTAAAGCCTCGTGCTGGTCGATTGCCTGCTGGCGGGTACTCGGACGCGCTAGCAGGCGAGCATAGCGCTGGTGATATCCTCACCCATTCGCTTCGTGATGAAGCCCGCGATCTGCAGAGCGTGACGGCACTCGGAAGCGGTCATTTCGTGGCGGAGGAAGTACCGGACTTCTTCATCGCGACGCTCGAAACGTTGCTAACGAAGCACCCAGCTATGTGATTTTCTGGCTTCAGTCGGGTGTCGACCTACATCCCATCCGTGAGGAGAATTCCCATATGGCCCGACGTGACGCCGTTTTCCCCGCCGGTCGACATGACCTCTACACGTCACAGACGTATTCCGCGGCGATCAGATCAGGTGATCTCCTTTTCGTTTCCGGTCAGGTCGGCAGTCGCAGTGACGGCTCGCCCGAGCCGGACTTTGAGGCTCAGGTCCGTCTGGCATTCGCCAATCTCGAGGCGACCCTGCAAGCGGGTGGATGCGGGCTTGACGATATCGTCGACGTGACGACCTTCCATACCGATCCCGAAAATCAGTTCGGCACGATCATGACCGTCAAGAGCGAAGTCTTCCCGCAAGCGCCCTATCCGAACTGGACGGCGATCGGCGTCAACTGGCTCGCGGGGTTCGATTTCGAGATCAAGGTTATCGCGCGTATTCCTGGCTGAATATCACCAAGCTGGAGTTCCAACAAAAACGCGCTCGGGAACGGCGCTCCGACTCGTGACATCCAATGTCACGTAGGATCCCTTAAATCAGGAGCGACCCATGAACACTTGGCTTACCGCGCTCGCAGCGGCGCTTGCGCTCGTTGCTGTCAACGCTGGTGCAGCGAACGCCGGCCCGACCGATGCGCAGATTGCCCATATCGTCGTCACCGCAAATCAGATCGATATCGACGCCGGCAAGCTGGCCCAATCCCACGGCCACTCGCAGGAAGTCAGAGACTTCGGGCAACGCATGGTCACGGACCACAGCGGCGTAAACAAATCGGCCGAGGCGCTCGTCACGAAACTGCACGTGACGCCGGCGCCGAACGACACCAGCAAGAGCTTGCAGAAGGGCGGCGATGAGAACCTCGCGAAACTGAAGAAGCTGAGCGGCCCGGCGTTCGACAAAGCTTATATCGATCACGAAGTCGCTTATCACCAGGCGGTGCTGGACGCGATGGACCAGACGCTGATTCCCAACGCGCAGAATGCAGAGTTGAAGGCGCTCCTGGTCAAGGTGCGGCCGGCATTCGTTGCGCATCTGGACCATGCAAAGGAACTGCAGGCTTCCTTGGACAAGACTTCCTTGGATAAGACCAGTGGCTGATCGGCGCATGCTGGCGGTGGTGGGCAGTTCGCTCCTGGCAGTGGCGACGGTCGCTGACCGCGCCCTGTCTGCGGAGCCGGCGACCCACACTGTCAGCATCGAGAATATGCGCTTCGATCCTGTGAAGCTGTCGGTCAGGCGCGGCGACCGGGTAGTCTGGGTCAACAAGGATCTGTTTCCGCACACCGTGACTGCGGACGGGAAAACATTCGACTCGGGTGACATCGCCGCCGGACAATCCTGGACGTACACTGCAACCGCGTCGGGCCGCTACACTTATACGTGCACTTATCATCCAAGCATGAAGGGGACGCTGATCGTCCAATGACAACTGATATCGCATCGTCAGTGCCGACGGATGAGGACGACATCTCCATCGCGCGTCGTGTCGCGGGAGGAGATCAGGTCGCCTTCGCGGGGCTGATGCGTCGCTACAATCGTCGCCTCTATCGACTCGCGAGGGCGGTTCTCAAAGACCCGACCGAAGCCGACGATGTGCTGCAGGAAGTGTATCTATCTGCGTATCAGTCGTTGCCGCAGTTCCGCGGTGATGCGGCACTGTCCACCTGGCTATCGCGTCTGGTCCTGAATGAGTGCTCGGGGCGCTTGCGTCGTAACCATCGCCGCCAGAATGTGATTCCCATGGTCAGTTCAACCAACAGACCCGAAGTCGATTCCGTGGCTGCCCGGGAATCGGAGCTGCCCGACAAGGCGATCGGTCGCGCGCAGATACGAGATATTCTGGAACACAAGCTCGATGAGCTGCCGGAGCCGTTCCGTCTGGTCTTTGTACTGCGTTCCGTCGAAGAGCTCAGTGTGCAGGACACCGCACTAACCCTAGATATTCCCGAAGACACCGTGCGCAGCCGTCATTTCCGCGCGCGGAGCTTGCTGCGTGAAGCGTTGGCACAGGAAATCGATCTGGCGGAGCGCGACGTGTTCGAGTTCGGCGGCGGGCGTTGTGATGGCGTGATCGCCCGGGTTCTCGCTCGCCTCAGTGAACAATCTTGAGGCAAGAAAGTAGCGGGCGCAGCCAATATCGCGAGTCTTGTGGTACAACGCCTGATCGGCGCCCAGCGCCAGTCGTCTTCATCGAGGGAGCTGATGTATCGACCCAAACTTCTGGCAGTGCTCGCCGGCTTGTTAACGGTGGCTGCGCAGGCAGCGAATGCGCCCGCCGGTGACCCGAAAGCCACCGAAGTGTGGTCGCCGGTCCCGAAGAAAGTGACGCCGGGTGCGACTGCCGGAGCGCCGCCTTCGGACGCTGTCGTGCTCTTCGACGGCAAACATCTGAATGCCTGGAAAAGCGAAAAGGATGGCGGGCCGGCCAAGTGGCGAGTGGAGCAGGGCGAGTTCGTGGTCGCGCCAGGCACGGGTGACATTCAAACTCGCGCCAGCTTCGGCGACGTGCAACTGCATGTCGAATGGTACGCGCCGCCACTGCCAGCGGACAAAGTCGATCAGGATCGTGCCAACAGCGGCGTGTTTCTGCAGGACGTGTACGAGGTGCAGGTGCTCGACACGTTTGAGAACAAAACGTACGTCAACGGCCAGGCGGGCGCTATCTACAAACAATATCCGCCGCTCGTGAATGCCAGCCTGCCCGCCGGCCAATGGCAAACCTATGACATTATTTTCACAGCGCCGCGGTTTGCTGCCGACGGTTCGCTGAATTCGCCGGCGCGCATGACGGTGCTCCACAACGGCGTGCTGATACAGAACAACGTTTCACTAAAAGGCGCCACGGCTTACATTGGTGCGCCGAGCTACAAGGCCCACGGCGACATGCCCATCCGCTTGCAGGATCATTCGCACGAGGTGCGCTTCCGTAACATTTGGCTGCGGAAGCTTTGAGGGATGCCGCGTCAATCGAGCCAAAGTCGCCGCCATCCTTCGTGACCCAGTCGACGCAGGGTGTCCATATTCCGGGGGCCAATCTGGTCGATGTCCGGAAAGCTTGCCGCCGCGCGCTCGATGCTGGCTTCGCGCAGTAGATGCAACATCGGATAGGGCGAGCGATTGGTGAAGTTCGTGATGTCCTGTTTGCGGGTGCCGGCGAATTGATAGTCCGGATGAAAGCTGGCCACTTGCAATTCGCCTTCCAATCCCAGCTCGGCCACCGCGGCGTCGCAGACGTCGAGGAAATCGTTGTAGTCGAGAAAATCATTCAACGCGTGGGGGTGAATGAGCAGCGTGGTCTCGCACTGGAGCGGGTCTGTATCCCGCAATAGCTGCAGTTCACGACACAGGTCTTCGAGCAGCCCGTCGGCGGAGCGCTGCGCGCTGACACAGAAGCGCACGCGATCGCTTCGATACGGGACCGCCGCGAAAGGGCAGAGTTGCTGGCCAATCACCGCTCGTTCGAGCCAGACGCGGGTTGCTGCAATGACCTGCTCTTCGGACGGGACGCCGTCCTGCCCGGGCGTGGCGCTCAGGGTTTCTGCGTCGGGTGGCTTGTTCAAGGTGCTCTTCAGGTCGGGAGGAAGGAGAGGCCGGCGTGCCGAGCCTGGTCGATGGGCAGTGTAATACGTGCGATCATGGTGGGATGACTGAATTCTCCAAATTGACGATGATCGAGCCGCTGCAGCGGGCACTGGCGGAAGTGGGTTATGCGCAGATGACTCCGGTACAGGAGGCGAGCCTGCCCGCCATCCTTTCCCGGCGTGACGTCGTAGCGCAGGCGCGTACTGGCAGCGGCAAGACGGCAGCTTTCGCGCTCGGCTTGTTGTCGTCGCTCGATGCGACGGTGGTTCAACTGCAAGGTCTGGTGTTATGCCCGACACGCGAGCTGGCGGACCAGGTCAGTCGCGAAATCCGGCGGCTGGCGCGCTTCATACCGAATGTGAAAGTGCTGACCCTCTGCGGCGGCGTGCCCTTGCGGCCACATCTGGCTTCGCTCGCACACGAGCCCCACATCGTGGTCGGCACGCCAGGTCGCATTCTCGAGTTGATCGAGATGCAGGCGTTGCCGCTGCAAGCAGTCAAGGTGTTGGTGCTCGACGAGGCGGATCGCATGCTCGACATGGGGTTCGCGGACGCAATCGGCGCCATCGTTCAGGTCACGCCGGAGCAGCGGCAGACGCTGCTGTTCTCAGCGACCATTCCGCAGTCGATTCGCGAGCTGAGCCGCGAGTTTCAACGTGATGCCCTGGACGTAACGATCGCGAGCGAAGCGGACGAGATACTGATCGAGCAGACGTTTTTCGAGGTCGAGGCCGAATCGAAACTGCATGCGCTCGAATCCCTGCTGTTGCAGCATCGGCCGGAGTCCGCAGTGGTGTTTTGTAACACTCGACAAGAAGTGCGCGCCGTCGCCGAGGATCTGTTCAAGTGCGGCTTCTCGGTGCTGGCGTTGCATGGCGACTTGGATCAACGCGACCGTGAGGAGATGCTGGTGCGCTTCGCGAATCGGAGCTGCACTATTCTGGTTGCCTCAGATGTCGCCGCGCGCGGGTTGGACATCGCGGATCTGGCGATGGTTATCAACTTCGATATCGCCAGCGATGCTGATACGCACCTTCACCGCATTGGCCGGACTGGGCGCGCCGGTCGCCGTGGCATCGCCCTCAGCCTTTGCTCGCCGCGCGAATCAAATCGGGCCAGGGTGATTGAAGAGCGGCTGGGCACAGCACTCACCTGGGGCACAGTACCACCACTGTCCGATGCCGAACCTTGGTCCGCGCCGTTCGTCACACTGGCAATCGATGCCGGGCGTCAGGATAAATTGCGTCCCGGCGATCTGCTGGGCGCATTGACCGGCGATGCTGGACTGCCCGGCACTGCCGTCGGCAAGATCGATGTGTTTCCTACTCGCACTTACGTGGCCATCGAGCGAGCATCGCACGCCAGGGCGATGCAGCGGTTGCGCGCCGGCAAGATCAAGGGACGCAGCTTCAGGATTCGGAAGATCGGATGACGGGCGCGCCCATGACCTTTGCTTCACTCGGGCTGTCGCCGCAAATCGTTCGCGCCGTCGAAGAGAGAAATTACAGCGCGCCCACTCCCATTCAGAGCGCGGTGATCCCGGGCGTGCTGAGCGGGCGGGATGTTTGGGCGTGCGCTCATACGGGCTCGGGTAAAACGGCGGCGTTTGCTCTGCCACTGCTGCAGCGGTATTCGCAAGCCAGGCGTGACACGCCGCGGCCCCTTCGTTCGCTGATCCTCGTTCCCACGCGCGAACTGGCCGCGCAGATCGGCGCCTCGATCGACGCCTACGCGCGCTATTTGCTTGATCCAGTCAAGGTGTCGGTGGTGTTCGGCGGCGTATCCATCAATCCGCAAATGATGGCGTTGCGAGGCGGTGCCGACATGGTCGTGGCGACGCCCGGTCGACTGCTGGATCTGGTGGAGCACAACGCCTTACATCTGCGGTCGGTGGCGACGTTGGTACTCGATGAGGCCGATCGATTGCTGGAACTTGGCTTTGCAGACGAGCTTGCGAACGTTTTGAGCTGGTTGCCCGAGCGCCGTCAGACTCTGCTGTTCTCCGCAACATTCCCGCCAGCGGTCAACGCGCTTGCAGAGATTCTGCTGCGCGATCCGCTGCGAGTCGATGTTCCCTCGACACCGGCGACGGTGCCGGATATCCACCAGCGTGCCATCCACGTTGACGCACCTCGTCGCACTCAGTTGTTACTTCGCCTGATTCGGGAGCACGGCTGGACTCGCGTGCTGGTCTTCGTCGCCACCAAGTACTCGACGGAGCACGTGGCGGAGAAGCTGCGGCGCGCGGGAATCAACGCCGAGGCGTTTCATGGCGAGCTCAGCCAGGGCGCGCGAACTCAAGCGCTGGCGGATTTCAAAGCGCAGCAGCTACAGGTTCTGGTCGCAACCGACGTCGCGGCCCGCGGCATCGACATCGTGCACTTGCCCGCGGTCGTGAATTTCGATCTGCCGCGATCCACTGACGACTACATTCACCGGATCGGTCGCACTGGGCGTGCCGGCCAGTCGGGTGTTGCGGTGAGCTTTGTGAGCGCGAGCACGGAGTCGCATTTTCGGTTGATTGAAAAGCGACACAAGCTGACGCTGGCTCGCGAGATCGTTGCGGGATTCGAGCCGGTGGAAACGGCCGCGCCAGTCGCTGCTGCGCCCGGAACTGGTGGGATCAAAGGCAAGCGCAAGAGCAAGAAAGACAAACTGCGGGAGCGGGGCGGTTTGAACTAAGGCCGTCCGACAGGTAGTACCTTGCCTTCGCGCGTGCGCACGCACTGCATGTCGATGCCGAGTTCTTCCTGGTAACGGCGCACCAGCCTCGCTTCGATTTCGGTCATCAGTGTGACCGCGAGCCCCTGTGTGCCGGCGCGGCCCGTGCGACCCACACGATGCAGATACGCCTGGCTTATAGTGGGCACGTCGAAGTTGAACACATGCGTGACGCCTTTGATGTCCAAGCCGCGTGCGGCGATGTCCGAGGCGATCAGCACTCGAATCGTTCCCTTGCGAAAGCCGTCCATCGCGCGCTTTCGATCCTCTTTGTAGAGCGCCGCATTCAAATCGGCGGCGGGGATTTTATGATGCGCCAGTTTGAGTGCGATCCTCTCGGCGACATCGTTGCGGTGGACGAAAACGATCGCGCGTTCCGGCGCGAGCGCATGCAATAGCTTACGTAGCTGATCGGGCTTGTCGCGCTCTTCGCAGATCAGGTAGAGATGCTCGATATTTTCGTTGACTGCGGCGGCGCCCGCCTCGAGCATGAGCAACTCCGGCGCCAGCTCCTTGACGATCTCCATGCTCTGGCGCTCCAGCGTCGCTGACGCAAATATCAGCTGTCGGGTGCGCGGCGCAGCCTGGATGATGGCGCGAACGGCGAGCAGGCTCTCGTCGCTCAGCAGCCGATCCGCCTCATCGATGACGATGCTGCGAACATGCTGCGCCTTGAGCTTGCCTCTGGCGAGCAACTCCGCAATACGGCCCGGCGAGCCGACCACCAGGTGTGGCTTCTTTTTCAGCTTGTCGATTTGCCGCTCGGTGGACGTGCCGCCGATCAGCAGCAGCGAACGCACCGGCCAGCCGGCATTTTGCGCCAGATCGCAGCATTGACGATGGATCTGCAGCGCCAGCTCGTGGGTCGGCGCGACGATCACAGCTTGCGTGGCGGCCTGAGCGGTGTCGAGGCGGCCGAAAATCGGTAGCAAGTAGGCGAGCGTCTTGCCGGTGCCGGTTTCGGCGTGCAGATACGCATCGCGGCCGGCCGACAAGACCGGCAGCGCCGCGCTCTGGATGGGGGTGGGGCGGCTGATCTGCTGCTTTTCCAGCGCCGCGATCAGATCAGGCGCCAGCTGCAGCTCGGTGAAGGTCATGGCAAGTCGGTCGTCTAGTGGGCTCCGGCAATTCTACAGAGATTGGACACCCATGCTCAGCTCTTCCAGAGAATGGACAGCCACACACCAGCCAGACAGAGAGAGGGCCAGAAGATGGACAGCCATGTTCCGCAGAGCCAGGGAGCAGCAGCAGCGCGGACCAAAGAATGGACAGCCATGTTCCGCAGGGCCAACACCAGAGCGGGGCCGCGGAGAATGGACAGCCATGCTCCGCAGGGCCAGAGAGTGGACAGCCATGCTCAGCTCTTCGCGCAGTGCCGGGCAATACAGGCCCTCAACACCTCACTATCGATCGGCTTGGTGATGTAGTCATTCATACCCGCCGCCCGGCATTCCTCGTCGGCGCCTTTCATGGCGTGTGCGGTGAGCGCGATGATCGGCGTGCGATGGGACGCCGATTCGCGAGCGCGGATTTGTTGCGTTGCGTGGCCTGATAGCCATCCAATTCGGGCATCTGGCAGTCCATTAGAATGACGTCGAAGTGCCCGGTCTCCCAAGCGCGGACCGCTTCCTTGCCGTTGGCGGCGACTTCGACCGTGCAGCCGATTTTCTCGAGCAGTTTCACGCCCACTTTCTGATTGACGAGATTGTCTTCGGCGAGCAATACGCGCGTTCGCTTCTCTCGCGCGCGCATCGCCAGCAATTCGTGCTGGGTGACGATGGGTGGTTTGGGCGCGTCGCGATCGTCGGGCGCGGCGCCCAGGACGATCATCAGGGTGTCCACCAGATCGCTGTGGCTCACGGGCTTCAGCAAATAAGCCGCGAATCCCATGCGTGAGAAATGCGAGCTTTCGCCGGGTTGGCCGGAGGAGGTGAGGAGCACCACCCGCGTGGAGTTGATCGCGGGATCTTCATTGATGAGCGCGCCGAGCTGTGAGCCATCCATCTCGGGCATGTCGTGGTCGAGTAGCGCGACTTCATAAGGAAGACCTGCTGCCGCCGCCATGCGCAATGTTTCGAGAGCGCGGGCAGCCGACGGCACGCACGTCGCCAGCATGCCGCAACGAGCCATCTGACCGGCCAGAATTTTAAGATTCGTTTGATTGTCGTCGACCACCAGGACCCGACGATCCTTGAGAGTCAGCGGCATGGGGGTGCGGTGCTGGATATTCTGATCCGCTACCGCGAAACGCAGCGTGAACCAGAACGTGGAGCCGTTGCCGGGCACGCTGCTGACGCCACATTTGCCACCCATCAGATCCGTGAGTCGGCGCACGATGGACAATCCTAGGCCGGTGCCGCCGAACTGGCGCGTGGTGGATGCATCGACTTGCGAGAAGGGCTGGAACAAACGATCGATGCGATCCGCGGGAATGCCTATGCCGGTATCGCGGACCTCGAACCGGACCAGCGTGCCACTGCTGTCCGACTCCATTACTTTGACCTCGATGGCAACCTCGCCTGTGGAGGTGAATTTCAGCGCGTTGCCACCGAGATTGGTGAGGATCTGGCGCAAGCGGCCGGGATCGCCTTTGACTGCAGCCGGCAAGTCCCCATCGATATCCAGCGCCAGCTCCAGCCGTTTGCGATGCGCCTGGAACGCAATCATCCGGCCAACGTCTTCGACGATGCTGCGCAGGTCCATGTCGACCTGCTCGAGGTCGAGCTTGCCCGCCTCGATCTTGGAGAAGTCCAGAATGTCGTTGATCACGGTGAGCAGTGCTTTGCCGCTCTCGTGAATGGTCCGCGCGTAGTCACGCTGCGTGTGGTCCAGCGAGGTGTCGAGCAGCAACTCCGCCATGCCGAGCACGCCGTTGATGGGTGTCCGGATCTCATGGCTCATGTTGGCAAGGAACTCGCTCTTCGAGCGATTGGCAGCTTCTGCCGCTTCGCGAGCAACTCGCATCTCGGCGACCATGCGCTTACCCATGGTGATATCTCTGCCGATGCCGACCAGCCCGGTCACACGGCCTCGGTCATCGTGCACCGGAATCTTGCTGGTCAGAAAATCGTGCGGCTGGCCGGCCGCATCGGTCACGATCTCCTCACGATCCACCAGCGGCTGACCCGAGCGGATCAACGCCTGCTCGTCTTCGTGAAAGCTCTTGGCAACCTCCCGGGGAAACAGATCGAAGTCGTGCTTGCCCAGCAGCTGATCCGGAGTCATGCCGAGATTGCGGGCGACCGCGAGGTTCGCCACGAGGAACCGGCCGTCCACGTCCTTCGCATAGATGAAGTCGGGAACGTTATCGATCACCGTGCGCAGCAGCGCACGCTCGCCCGACTGACGATCGTCGCCAGTGCGCTGAACCGCGCGTAGCCTGGCTACGAGATAGATAATGGACAGGCACAAGGCGATCGCCAGCCCGGCCAGGCTCCATAGCAATGTTTGTTGGACACCCATGCGCTCCACCCTGCAGCGACCCGGCGCCGCGATGTAAGACGGCGCACTCTTATTTCTGCGAGGAGGACCATCGCAAGGTAGCGTTATCACTGTCCAGCACCGAGCAAGCACTTTGTGACGCGATGCACCGGCCGTTACAGAATGCGGAACGTGCGTCTCATTTCCCTCGGTTGGGCTGTCAACGCGAGACAATACGAAATGTGACAATGCTCACAAGCCGCGCCGTTGAACTCGGCCACTGGGGCTACGCTATAAAACGCCGGCTCGTTCAACTGCCAGCTTCTGTTCAGTTTCTGCCCGGTATGATCCGGCGCGAATGTCCGATGTCATGGATGAATCTGATGCAAACGGAGATGATGCGAGCACTCGTGGTCGCAATTCTGGCGATGGTGGCATTCGGAGGCTGCACGCCTCAATCGGAGGTGTTCACCCCCAGGACGCCAGAGCGCAAGCAGCTGACCGAAGTCACGGACGCAGTCGTGCACCTCGTACGCGTCGCGTCGACCGGCGGAGCATCGTCCTCCGAGAAAAAATCAGCCCTACGCCGAGCGGTCGCGGCTGTCGCCGCGGCAGAACCGCAATTCCGGCAGCACAGTGATGCAGTAGTTAATTTAGACAATGCCGAAGCGCTCGGCTGCATCAGGGCGCAATCCATCGAAATCATGGACCTCGAAATTCTGCTCGCAAGGCTCGACGAGGCGCGGGAGCAGGAAGATGGGGGCGCGGTCAAACGTCGCGAGGCCATGCTCGTGCGAAGAGCCATGGATGCAACTCAATGCGCCATTGTCGCCGATCGGGTGCTGACACTTCGCAAAATCCGCCGTGACGCTCTCGAGCACGGTGCTGTCCTGATCTCAGAAATCTACGCGATCGCGGTGATACAGCGAACGGCGGCGGGACTGAGCGTCGATGCGCTACTGAGGGACCAGATCAAAATGTACGAATCCATTGTCACAAGGGTCGGCGCATATCGTGACGTGCCGGTCGTCACTGAGGCATTGCCTAAGCTGAAAATGTTGTTGGACGCCCACTGAACGTTGTTGGGCACCCACTAGCGGCTAGAAGCGGAGTAGCGCCTGGACACCCACCACACCAGCAGGGTCCGTGTTCGCCGGATTTCTAGCGAATTGCCCAGTTAGTGGAGTTCAAGGGCGTGATGGCCGCTGGAATGATGCGCTCATGGGCTATCCACGCAAGTTGCTCATTTCGCTGGAGGACACGCCGTACTACCACGTCGTTGCCCGCTGTGTACGTCGTGCCTGGCTGTGGGGCTACGACGCGTACGCAAGTAAGGACTACTCGCATCGCAAGGCCTGGGTCGTGCACCGGCTGCGTCACCTCGCTGATGTCTTCGCGATCGAGCTGTGTGCCTACGCCATCATGAGCAACCACTATCATCTGGTATTGCGAGTGGATCGGCAGCGAATCGCCGGCTGGAGTCATGCCGAGATTGTGACGAGATGGACTCAGCTCTTCAGCGCGCCGCCCTTGATCGAGCGTTGGCAGGATGGCCGCGCGAGCGCAGCCGAACAAATGATGGCCGAACAGTTGATCGAGCGCTGGCGCCTGCGATTGATCGATATCAGCTGGTACATGCGTTGTTTGAACGAGTATCTGGCGCGGCGGGCCAACGCCGAGGATGAGTGCACCGGCCGGTTCTGGGAGGGACGATTCAAATCGCAGGCGCTGCTGGACGATACAGGCTTGCTGACGGCGATGGCGTACGTCGACCTCAATCCGGTTCGGGCAGGCATTGCGGCGACACCCGAGGAGTCCGAGTTCACTTCGATCCACGCACGTTTACGGCAGTTCCGGCGTGAGTCGTTGCGGCCGCGGCAACCGCAAAGCGGCCGGGCGGGCGGTCAAGTACCGCCGCCATTGGTTCCCTTTAGCCAATCAGCCGGTCCGGATCGATCCCGCATACCGATGGAGTTCCTCGATTACCTGCAACTGCTCGATTGGAGCGGACGGCGACGCCGGGCAGGCAAGCCCGGAGCTATCGAGCAGGATCTGCCCTCCGTGCTGGCTCGATTGCAGATCGATGCGGATGCGTGGCTGCGAACGATGCGGCCGGGCGGTAACCTCTTTGGACGCGCCATAGGTCGACTCGAGCGCTTGCGGGCTCATGCCAGAAGACTAGGCCAGTGCTGGATTCGAGGCGTGGGGGCGACGCGGAGGTTACGGCAGACATAGTCATGGTCAGCGGCCGCGCTCGCTTCAAACCGCGACTTCGGCTTCCGTTGCAGCCTTCGCTGAGAACAGGTCGATCTTGAGTGAGGGATGTGCAGATCCCGTTGGCATCAGGAATTGATGGGTGTCCAGATCCTGAGGTTGATGGGTGTCCAGATTCTGAGGTTGGGCTCTTAGTGGGTGTCCAGGTTTTGGCTGAATCTGTGTCTGTTTTGGTCCGGTGCGGCCGCATATCCTCCGTCCGCTCTCATCCACCAGCACCAGCCTCCACCCCCATTGTGACATCACGCCGCCTTTCGCATGACCGCCTCTCGATAGCGATCCGAGTTGTCGCGGCGGTTGTAGGCGGCTACATCCTGACATCATTGGTGGTTGCCGTGCTCGCGCTGCTGTTGCCGATGCAACCAGCGGAGGCGGTGCTCGCGGCGACGATGCTCTCGTTTGCGATCTATGCCGGCATCGTATTGAGCGTGTTCGCGATTCGCAGTGACCTGCGCATGGTGCTGAGCCTGGTTGCCGCAATTGGCGTGTTCCGGGCGGCGCTGTGGCTGGCGACCAGGACGATGTGGGGATGACAGGCAGCTTTCGCCAATCGATGGCTGGGTTGCATCGCTGGGCCGGGATCGTCGTCGGCTGGATACTGTACGTGGTGTTCGTCAGCGGCACGCTCAGTTACTTTCGCGACGAGATTTCGCACTGGATGCGGCCTGAGTTGAGCCAGGCGCGGCCGCATCCCGACGCCATCGCACAGGCGCTGACCATTCTTCAGCAGCGGGCGCCGGATTCTCCTCGTTGGTTGATTGACGTGCCGAACGCCCGCAGTCCCACGTTGCGTCTGGGCTGGTCAGGTGGCGGCCAAACGAATTTACTTCGACGCTTCGAAAGTGTGGAGCTCGATCCGGTCACGCACGAAGAGCTCCGTAGCCGTAGCACACGCGGCGGTGAGTTCCTGCGTCAAGTACATTCGGAGCTCGGCGTGCCGTCGGAGCGGGGGCGCTGGATCGTGGGTGCGTGCGCGATGGTCATGTTCGTCTCGCTGCTCACTGGCATCGTCACTCACCGGAACATCTTTCGGAACCTGTTCACCTTTCGGCGGGGCACCGGCCCGCGTCCCTGGCGGGAAGCGCACACCATGGCGGGTGTGCTTGCTTTGCCTTATCACGTCATGATCACGTACACAGGGCTGGTCACGTTGATGCTCATGTACATGCCGGCCGCGGTGGACGCGCAATACCGCTACGACTCTGGTGCCTTCCTCGCGGAAATTCTTCCTAGTCCAGGTCCGAGCGCCGCTGTCGGTCGTTGTGCCAATCTGGCGCCGATTGCGCCGCTGTTGCGTGAGGCTGCTCGACGCTGGGACGGCGCGTTGCCCACGAGCATCAGCATCGACCATCCGAATGACGAGGGTGCTCGCATCCACATGCGACGCAGTGCTGAGGGGCGGATTTCGGCGAACGCGCAAGTGCTGACTTTCGACGGTACGACCGGCGAGGTCCTATGGTCCACACCGGATGAGCTGCCTGCGCTACGGGCGTATGGCGTTCTCAAAGGCCTGCACTCCGCTCATTTTTCGCCGACGACGCTACGCTGGTTGTTTGCGTTCTGTGCGATGCTGGGTGCAGCACTGGCGGCCAGTGGTCTGATTCTGTGGTCGGTCAAGCGTCTGCCAGCGGGAATTGATGGCTGTCCAGGTTTTGCTGCTGATCAGGAATTGATGGGTGTCCAGGCTCTCAGCCCGCGATGGGTGTCCAGGTTTTGGTCCAGGCTTTCAGGCCGCGCCATGGGTGTCCAGGTTTTGCAGGTTCTGAGCCGAGGCACGATCGCGGGAATCTGGTGGGCCATCGCTGGATACTTTCTGGCCAACCGCTTGCTGCCGATCGACCTGGCGCAGCGCTCGACGTGGGAGGTGCGCTGCTTCTTCATTTTTTGGGCGCTGAGTTTTGGTGTCGCGGCGCTACAGAGAGCTCGCGGCGCGTGGTCGACGCAGTTCGCCGTGGCGGCGCTGTTATTCGCATTGCTGCCTATCGTGAATGCGCTGACCACCAGCACGCACCTGGGCAATTCGATTGCGCAAGGCCTGTGGATCTACGCGGGCTTCGATCTAGCGATGCTGGGCCTGGCAGCGATGTTCGTGCTGGGTGTCCAGGTGTCGTCGGGGGCCGGACGGCGTTCGTGATGGGTGTCCAGGTTTCGAGGTTTCGTGATGGGTGTCCAGGTTTCGGGGGGCTTCAAGGGTCCGCGCGCATACAAGTTCTGCTGCGTGAGGCATCAGTCGGTACCTCGAAGGCGGACAGCAAGGCCGGCCCGAGCTGATACATGCCGCCCAGCCTCTTCGGCGCCGGGATCAGGCCTGGAACAAAGCCGCAGTGAGTAAGGGTGTCCAACACTGCCGGGTTGCTGCTGATCACGTGCACCGGGACGTCCCATGACGCGTCGACCCCGCTCACCATGGCCGGAGGTTGATGATCGCCGATGATGACGATGATCAGATCGTCCCGGCGCTGAGTGCGCAAATAGCCTGCGAACGTTTGCAACGAGTAAGTCAGCGCGTCCGTATAGCTCGGTGCGAGGTTGGTCCACTCGGGCCGTTGCGACAACGATTCATGCAACGGCGCTTCGTCGAAGGGCTCCGCGGCCAGCATCCGCGACCAGTCTGGTTGATAAGGCGGGGTCGGGCGGAAGGGGGTGTGCGTGGTGATGGTCGGAAAGACGACGAAGAGCGGCTTGCGATCGGTGCGGGGCGCCACTTCCAGTGTCTCCAGCTTGGCCAGCGAGAATTGATCGGGAATCCGCCACCAGCCGAACGCCGGACCCTGGTACTCCAGCGCACGATCGTCGTAGATCCGGTCGAAGTGATAGAACACGCCTTCGGGCCAATCCATTTTCAAGCCGGGCATCAGTCCGACGCGTCGATAACCGTGCTCGGCCAGCACGTCTCCGAACAAACGACGAGACTGCGTCATCAACAGCTGAGCGCGGCTGGAGTCCTTCACCTCGATGCCGGAGAGGAAATTCAAATGCGCCAGCCACGAGCCGCCGCCGAACGTGGGCGATTCCACATAGCCCGAGACGACGGTGCGGCCCGTATCGCTGACGGCGGCTGCCAGTTCGGCACGTGCCGGAGCGAGTGTTGCGAAGAAATCGGGATTGTCGTAAGCGACGCGCCCATACGATTCGACAAACACGACCATCACATCGCTGCGATCGATCGCCGACAGGGTCGATTCCAACGCAGGTGACGGCGGTAACTGGCGCACGGTGCCGCGCTCGAGCCACGCGGCGCCCACTTTTGCGAACTGCTGTCCGTACGTCTTGCCGATCGGCATGGAGTACCGGGGAATGCGGGGGCGCTCTGCAGCCGTGTTTTCCAGAGTGAAGCCGATGAAGACCATGATGGCCGCGACGCTGGCGGCCGCGCGCATGAGTGGGAACTGCAGCGCCCCGGCAATCTGACGCCACGACCAGAACGCTGCGTAGTAAAGCAGTGCCAAACCTGCAACTGCAGCCACGACGATCAGAGCGACCAGCCACGGAGCGGCGACACGCGACAGCATCGCCGCGACCGAGCTCATATGCGGCAGATCCCAGTAAAGGTTGACCTCGCGGCCATAGAGGGCAGGCGCGGTCACTTCCGCGTAGCGTCCAATCGCACCTAACACGAAGAGCACAGCGAGCACGCCCAGCATCCGGCGCGGTACTGCGTTTCGCACCTGCAGCCATGCAGACATCAACAACAGAATGCCGGCGAGCTCAATCGACAGTTCGCCCGCTGGACGGATGAAGGCGGTGGGCCAGACGTTGTGAAACGTAACGAGCGCGTTGAGTAGCCACAGCGCTGCGGCGACCGCAACGACACGCCACAGCAGCGCAGCGCTGGAGGTCCGACGGTCAGCAAACTCGATGGAACGATGCATCAGGTGACCGCCGTCGAATCCGAGCTACGCCGCTTGAGCGCAACGATGTCGACAAGGAAAGACCAAGCGAGCACGGCGAGCGCGCACGCGCACAGCGGCACGCTGACGTCACTACTGACGAAGGGAGCGATCGCAATCACCAAAGACACCATCTGTATTGCGGCAACAGTTTTCCGACGCTGGCTCGGCGGCAATGGCTGCTGAAGCCACGGCAGAAGCCAGGAGGCGACCACGAACGCATAGCGAATCAAACCGGAGATCAGCACCCACGCGCCGGCTTTCTCGAATTGCCACGCCAACAGGCTGAGCGTGAGTATCAGCAGCGCATCGGTTTCCATGTCGAAGCGCGCGCCGTACGCGCTGCTCATTTGTGTGCGACGTGCTGCCCAGCCATCCGCTGCGTCCAGGCCGGAGCTGAACATCGCGATGCCCAGCGCGGCCGCCTCGATCTGCGGTGTCGAGTCGGCACCGACCAAGCCAAGCAACAGCAGCACCATCGCGCCGCGTGCCATGGTGATGTGGTTGGCCACGCCCAAGCGGTCGAATGGATGATGCGCTCGCAACGGCCAGAACACGAGCAGGGCGCCGATGGAAAACAGCACCACGGTTCTGGACAGCAGCGTGCCGCCGAGGTTGAGGATCTCATCCATCATCCAGGCCGACGTCACCCCGAGCAGCATTATCGCTAGAATGCTCCGTAGCGCATTCTTCAGCAGCAGCCGGGAGCATTCCTCCTCCAGCATGTCCGATCGATCTCTCTCGTTCTGGGTTACTGGGCCGGCCTGCGGTGAGATCCGGCAATCGCCGCTCGCCGCACCGGGCGTCGGTGAACTCATCGTACAGGCGCTGTTCAGCGGTGTCAGTCGCGGCACCGAGTCGCTCGTCTTCAGGGGCAAAGTCCCGCCATCGGAGTACTCGCGGATGCGCGCCCCGTTCCAGGAGGGCGACTTCCCGACACCCGTGAAATATGGCTACTGCATGGTTGGCCGTGTAGTTCACGGCCCCTCGGAGTATGAGGGCCGCGAAATATTCTGCCTGCATCCGCATCAAGATCGCTTCGTTGTCCCCTCATCGGCGGTGCATCCGTTGCCGCCTGACGTACCCGCGCAGCGCGCCGTGCTGGCTGCGAACATGGAGACGGCGTTGAACGCGCTGTGGGATGCCGGCGTGCTGCCCGGCGATCGCGTCAGCGTGGTGGGCGCCGGTAGCGTAGGGTGTCTGGTGGCTCGGTTGGCCGCTCGCATTCCGGGGTGCGAAGTCGAATTGATCGACATTAACCCACGGCGCAGGGCGATCGCATGCGATTTGGGGGCGACGTTTGCATTACCTGACGACGCTCGTGGCGAAGCCGACATCGTCGTCCATGCAAGTGGTTCGGATGTCGGCGCCGCACTTGCTTTGCGCCTCGCCGGCTTCGAGGCCACGGTGCTGGAGCTGAGCTGGTACGGGGATCGGCAGGTGAGCTTGCCGCTCGGCGAAGCATTCCACTCGCGCCGGCTAGTCCTGAAATCGTCGCAGGTCGGCACGGTGGCCGGGCCTCGGCGCGCGCGTCGCACGTTACAATCGCGACTACAACTCGCCCTGTCTCTATTGAACGATGCAGCTCTCGACAAGCTCATCAACTCGGAAAGCCGTTTCATGGATCTGCCACGGACCATGGAGCAACTGTCCAGCGCACCGGGCGAGACGATCATGCACCGGGTGAGGTACGACTGATGTTTAGCGTTTGCGTTCGCGAGCACATGATGATCGCGCACAGTTTCCAAGGTGAAGTGTTCGGGCCGGCGCAGCGGCTGCACGGTGCGACGTACGTCGTCGATGTCGAATTCCGCAGGCGCGAGCTGGATGCGGATTCGATCGTGGTGGACATCGGGCGCGCCGGCGAAGAACTGAAGTCGATCGTGGCAGCGCTGAACTATCGCAACCTCGATGAAGTGCCGGAATTCCGCGGCCGGAACACCACTACTGAATTTCTCGCCAAGGTCATTTTCGATCGCCTCGCAGCGAGCGTGCACGCAGGCAAGCTCGGTGAGGGCGCGCGCGAGATCGACTCGTTGCGCGTGACGCTGCACGAGTCGCACGTTGCATGGGCCGCGTACGAAAGTAGCCTCAAGTGAAGTAGCAGGTGCGCGGCTGGATACTTCAATCACAAGTGGGCATGCGCTAGTGCTGGTCCTGCCGGGCGACCTGCTCACCGCCACTGGCGGCTACGAGTACGATCGACGCATGCTCGAAGGGTTGCGACAGCTGCGCTGGAACTCGACGGTTGTCGCGCTCGATAGCAGTTTTCCCACGCCGACCGCGCAGGCGCTCGAAGACGCACAACGACAACTCTCGGCATTGCCTGCCGACAGTCTCGTCGTGATCGATGGGCTGGCGTTAGGCGCGATGCCGGAGGTGGTGCACGCTCACAAGGATCGCTTGCGCATGGTCGGGCTGATCCATCATCCGCTTGCGGCCGAGACCGGGCTGTCGCCGGAGCTCGTCAGCCGACTGCACGAGTCGGAGCGCCGCGCTTTGCAAGCCATGCGTCTGGTCGTTGTGACCAGTCAGCGCACAGGACGAGCATTGGCCGACTTCGATGTCGCAAGCGACCGCATCGCGGTGGTCGAACCGGGAGTCGATCAGCCGCGCCACGCGGACGAGCGGGTCTGCGATCCCGACGCGCCGGTGCGCATGTTGTGTGTCGCCACTGTCACCGCGCGCAAAGGCCATGAGCTCCTGGTCGACGCGCTCACCGATCTCACCGAGATGGATTGGACACTCACGTGCGTGGGCAGCGTGGAGCGCAGTCCGGCGACAGTGCGCGCATTAAAAATGCGCATCGAGGCGTCCGGTTTGGAAGATCGTGTCACTTTGATGGGTGAGCTCGACGAAGCTGCGCTCCAGCGACAGTTTCGTGCCGCCGATCTCTTCGTATTGGCCACACACTACGAAGGCTATGGCATGGTCGTGGCTCAGGCGCTCGCGCATGGCTTGCCGATCATCAGCACGCGAACTGGGGCCATCGAGGAGTTGGTGCGACCAGAGGCTGGCGTGCTGGTTGAGCCTGGCGATTGGACCGCTTTGCGGGATGCATTGTCGCGAGTGCTGGCCGATGCGGACCTGCGACGGCAGCTTGCTGCTGGAGCGCGCGCCGCAGGCGCGAAGTTATCCAGCTGGAGCGCCGCATCCGAACGCATGTCCGAGATCCTGGCCAGTGTCGCCGGAGCGCTGAGATGAGTGGATTCAGTCCCGACTGGCTCGAGCTGCGAGAGCCTTGCGACACCCGTGCCCGTAGTGAAGAGCTTGTGATTGCTTTGCGTTCGCTGCTGGTATCACGACCGCTGCGAGTGCTCGACCTCGGCGCGGGCACAGGTGCGAACATCCGCTATATGGCTCCGTTACTCGGCGGCGAGCAACGCTGGTGCCTCGTGGATAACGATCCTCGATTGATCGAGCGTCAGCCCGCGATATTGGAGGGTGCGCACTTTCAATGCGAGGTGATCTCACAGCAACTGGATCTCGCGACTGATCTGAGTTCGCTGCCGATATCGCAGTGCCAGCTCGTCACGGCTTCGGCGCTGCTCGATCTGGTGTCGGCTGACTGGTTGGCGTCGCTGGCGTCGCGATGCGCGGCGCTGAGCGTGCCCGTGCTGTTCTCTTTGAGTTACGACGGACGCGTGCAGTGTCTGCCGGACGACCCTGATGACGAGTGGGTGATCGGTCTCGTGAATCGCCATCAGCGGGGTGACAAAGGATTCGGCCCCGCGTTGGGTCCCGATGCGACGCGCTATGCGTGCGAGGTGTTTGCAGCGCTTGGTTTTCAAACACGGATCGCGCCGAGCGATTGGCTGATCGAATCCGAGGAGCGAGCCTTTCAGCGGGAGCTGATTGCGGGCTGGAGCGGCGCGGCCCGCGAGATGGCACCTTCGGAGGCGGCGCGCATCGAGCGCTGGAGCGGGCGCCGCGACGCCGACATCGCGTCGGGATCGTCGCGCATTCGAGTGGGCCATCAGGATTTCATGGCGTGGCCTACAGCACCTTGCGAATGATGGACGGGGCGTTCTCGATCGGCGAATGGCTGCGCATATCGCAGTCGAAGAGAACATCGCCGCCAAGTGCATAGACGCGCGGCGGCGGTCGCACGCAATCTCGCAGTTGATCGGCCGAAGGGATCCGCAGCCCGGGGCGGCCTTCGCCGATGACGAACGGCGCCACGACGATATGCATACGATCGATCAGCCTGGCCGCGAGAAATGCCGAAACGGTGACGCCGCCGCCTTCCACCAAAATGGTCCGCATGCCTCGTGACCCCAACTCCGCCAACAGCGCGCGCAGGTCCAGTTTGCCGGCGAGTGTGTCGACTTCGATGTCTTCGACGTTGGCAGATTCGAGCTGTGCTGGCAGTGGCACGCCGCGAGCCCGCACGCGCAGCGTCGGTGCCTGACCATCGCTGAACACCTGATGAGTGATCGGCAGTCGCAGCTGCGGATCGAGCACCACGCGCACAGGATTCGGGCCATCCACCAATCGTGTCGTCAGGCGCGGATCGTCGGCCGCCACTGTGCCGGCACCGACGATGACGCAATCGCTGAGCGCGCGCAGACAATGCAGATGCAGGATGCTCGTCGGTCCGGTCACGAAATGTGACTGTCCATTCGCCGTCGCGATGAAGCCGTCGAGGCTCTGCCCGAGTTGTCCCAGCACCAGCGGCGAGTCGGTGCGAGCTGCGATCAGCGGCAGGTACATATCCAAGCAGACTTGCCGCTCATCTGATGCGGGCAGCAACGATCGCCAGCCGTGATCGAACGCAAGGATCGGCTGTTTTCCGCTTGCCGCCGGCTCGAGCTTCTGGCCATCGAAAGCGAATTGCGCGCCATTCTCGATCCGATTGCCGCCGCGGACGGCATCGGCGGCCGCACGAACCAGCGGCCATGCTTGTCTGTAAAGATGCGTCATAGACCCCATTGCCGAATTCGCGGTACGCTGCTGTGCATGATCGCAGGAACGAATTGCATGGAGGCTACGTTACCGGGCACGCCAATACTTTTGCAAAGACGCTTCAAAGTGCAGGAAATCAACGGTGATCCGGCGCTGGTCGCCATCGAACGAGCCATCCACGAGTTACGTTGCGGGCGGGCTCTGTATTGCTGCGAGACGGATGATTCCGGCGCGGTTCGGCGCGGCATGCTGGTGGCGGCCGCGGAAACAGTCTCGACGACCTTGCTGGCGCGCCTGGAGCAGGTGGCGGGGAAGGCCGGTCTGGCGCTCGCAATTACCCGAGAGCGCGCCGAAACGCTGGGATTTTCTGCCTCTGCAGCGGATGGCGTCGACCACGACGCGGTACTGTTGCGCACGCATCAGCTGACTTCGGCGTCAGTTGTGGGGTGGCTCGCCGGTGTCCACCCGAGCAACTCTGGACTGATCGCATCGGATCGTCGCTTTGCCGTCGAGCCGTGCGATACCCTCATCGCCGACGTGTTGCAGCTGGCCAAGAGCGCACGCTTGTTGCCAGCAGCTCTGATCATTCCGTTACCGACAGCACCGCAGGAAGTGCTGACGATCACCAAAGCTCAGCTCGAGCGACTCGTGCCGTCAGCAAGTTCCGACCTCGAGCGGGTCAGTGAAGCACGCGTGCCTCTGGCCGGTCACGAGGAGTGCCGTCTGGTGCTGTTTCGCGATAATCGCGACGCTGCCGAGCATGTCGCCGTGCTGATCGGTTCCCCGAAGCCCGGGCCCGTGTCGGTCCGTTTGCATTCCGCGTGTCTGACCGGAGATCTGCTTGCCAGCCTGCGTTGTGACTGCGGCGACCAGCTGCGCAGCGGAGTCGAGCAACTGGCTGCCGTCGGTGGCGGCGTCTTGCTCTATCTGGCACAAGAGGGACGCGGCATTGGACTGGCCAACAAGCTGCGCGCTTATGAGTTGCAAGATACTGGCTTGGATACCATCGAGGCCGACAGGCACTTGGGTTTCGGTGCAGATGAGCGCAGCTATGGTGCGGCGGCCAGCATGCTTCGACACCTGGGCATGACTCGTATCCAGCTACTCACGAACAATCTGGACAAGATCGAGGCGCTGCGCAGCGCAGGCATCGAAGTGGTCGGCGGTCAAAGCTTGATCGGCGCAGTGAATCGGCACAACGCCCGCTATGTGCACGCCAAGCGCGAGCGCGCCGGACACTTGCTGCCCGAGATCAATCTGGACGAGATTCTCTAGTCGCGGGCGCGGTTCACGGCCGCAACGTGGCCAGCGGCGTCGACTGACACTCTTCTATCAGGGTTGCGAGCTTGTCGGCCTGATGGGAGAGCAGCATCTCGCCACGCTTTGCATCTGCCCGAGCTGCGTTCCCGCAGACGCCGTGCTCGCTGAGATCCTGGCTCATCCAGCCAAATCCGATCGGTTTCTCGGGCCCGAGCAATTCGTTGCGAGCGGCCATGTCGTGGGTGAGTGCTCGAAAGTCGGCCAATGCCTCCTGACGGACCAGCTCTGGCCTCAGATGCAACATGAGCGATGTTTCCATTTCGCCGCCGTGGATCCCGTGCCGTAACTCATCTGCGCTAAACAGCCCCGAGGGACTGCCAAAAGAAAAGTAGTTCGCGCGCACCACCAGCATTCCCAGTTCCTGCCGCAGTCGAAGCGCGGCTAGCTGCACGAGCGGAATGTTCCCACCGTGCGTATTGAGAATGATGAGTTTGCGCAGGCCGGTTCGCGCGACGCTGCGACCGATCTCCAGCCACGTGGCAAGCAATGGCTCCGCGGCTACGCTCAGCGTGCCTGCGAATGCAATGTGTTCCAGGCTGTGTCCGATGGCCATGGGTGGCAGCACCAGCAGGTCTTCTCGCACTCGCTGCATCGTCGAACGTACCAGTCCCTCGCAGATGATTGCATCAGTCGCGAGCGGCAGGTGTGGGCCGTGCTGTTCTACGGCGCTTACCGGCAGCAGCGCGACCGTGCGCTCCGGCTCTAGTTCGAGCAGGTCGCGGGTCGTGCAGTTTTCCCAATAACAGGTCGTAATCATCTCGCGACTTTAGCACTGGCTGCCCGATGTGCGGATGGTAGTGCGCAAAATAGGGCGCCAACCTGCGCGGTACGGGTTAGCGGGTTAGCCCATGACGATGTCGATGCTAAAACGGGGAGCGCTCCTGCTCGCGGCGCTCGCGTTCACGGCCCTGGTCCAGGCTGCCGACATTTCCGGCGCCGGCGCGACCTTTCCCTATCCGATCTATGCGAAGTGGGCCGACGCGTATAAGAAACAAACCGGCGTGGGGCTCAACTATCAGTCGATCGGCTCGGGCGGCGGCATCAAACAGATCAAAGCGAAGACGGTGACGTTTGGGGCATCCGACATGCCTTTGCAGCCGGCGCAGTTGCAGGCCGCGGGGCTGGTGCAGTTTCCAATGGTCATCGGTGGCGTCGTGCCGGTCGTGAACATCAAAGGGCTGAGCGCCGGTGCGCTGACGCTGGACGGCCCGACGCTCGCCGGCATCTACCTGGGTGAGATCACCAAATGGAATGACAGTCGCATCGGCCAACTCAATGCAAATCTCACGCTGCCCGCGCTGGCGATCGCACCGATCTATCGCTCCGACGGCTCGGGCACGAACTTCCTGTTCACGGACTTTCTTGCCAAGGTCAGCCCCAAGTTCAAACAGAGCATCGGCGCCAATACCTCGGTGCAGTGGCCAATCGGCATTGGCGCGAAAGGTAACGAAGGCGTCGCCAATATGGTTGCGCAGACCGGCGGGGCCATCGGCTACGTCGAATTCGCCTTCGCAAAGCAGAACAGGCTCACGTATGTGCGGTTGAAGAATCACGACGGCAAAGTCGTCGTGCCGCAGGCGAGTGCGTTCCAGGCGGCAGCCGCGAGCGCCGATTGGGCGACGGCGGATAGTTACTATCTGATTCTCACCAATCAACCTGGCGAGCACAGCTGGCCGATTACGGGCGCGAGCTTCATCCTCATGCATCGCGACGTGCAGGACAGGCAAGCCGCGGCCGAGGCGCTCAAGTTCTTTGCGTGGGCATTTGCCAATGGCGCTTCCATGGCGCAACAGCTCGACTATGTGCCGTTACCAAAGAATCTGATCGAGCAGGTGGAGCAGACCTGGCGCTCATCGATCACGTCTGGCGGCAGCGCGGTCTGGGACGGTCGGTAATATCGAGCAAGCGCACGGCTCCGAGGCGATCATGCCAACTGCGGTAATCACATCACAGAACGCCCAGCATGCCACTCGCGCATTCATGTCGCGCGAGGCTCGCATCGAGCGGGCGTTTCGCGGATTGACGCTTGCATCGGCGGTAGCGGTGCTGGTGTTGCTCTCCGGCATCATCGTTACTCTCATTCACGGCAGCTGGCCGGCGCTGCGTACGTTCAAGCTGCAGTTCCTGACCACCGAGGTTTGGAATCCCGTTACCGAGCAATTCGGTGCGCTCGCGCCTTTGTACGGCACTGTCATTACCTCGGCGATCGCAATGTTGATTGCGATTCCGCTCGCCTTCGGGATTGCGGTGTTTCTTACGGAGACCTGTCCGAGATGGCTGCGCGGGCCGATATCTACCGGCATCGAGCTGCTCGCGGCGGTGCCCAGTATCGTGTATGGCATCTGGGGCCTGTTCGTTCTGGCGCCGCTGCTTCAACAATATGTGCAGCCGTGGTTGATCGATGTTGCGGCTCCCATTCCCGGCATCAATGCGCTGTTCAGTGGCCCGCCTTTCGGCATCGGCGTGCTGACCGCTGGATTGGTGCTGGCGATCATGGTGCTGCCTTTCATCACGGCGGTGATGCGCGAAGTGTTTCGGATGACGCCGATTGCCTTGAAAGAGGCGGCCTATGCAGTCGGTGCCACGCAATGGGATGTCGTCTGGGACGTGGTGGTGCCGTCGGCTCGGGGCGGCATCGTCGGTGGCGTAATGCTGGGGCTGGGCCGGGCGCTCGGAGAAACGATGGCCGTCACGTTTGTGATCGGCAACGCACATCGCATCAGCATGTCGTTGCTCGCGCCCGGCACGACGATTTCGGCCGCCATCGCCAATGAATTCACCGAAGCGGTGGGCGATTTGTACGCCTCTTCATTGATCGCGCTCGGTCTGCTGTTGTTCGTCATTACCTTCGTGGTGATCGCGGTGGCCCGGTTGCTGTTGCTGCGGATGGAGCTACGGTCGGGGCGCATGCAATGACTCGTGGGCTACGTAGACGCAAGGTCATAGCGTGGGTTGCGATGAGCGCCAGCGCGCTCGCTACGCTCGCGGGCCTGGCGGTGCTCGGGCTGATTCTGTGGACGCTGATCGCCCGCGGCGTGAGCGGCTTGTCTTTCGATGTCTTTACGCAAATGACACCAGCGCCCGGCAACGCCGGTGGCTTGCTCAACGCACTCTATGGCAGCCTGATGATGACGCTCATCGGGTTTGCCATGGGCACACCTATCGGCGTGCTCGCGGGAACCTATCTTGCCGAATACGGGCGCGGGCGTCGGTTGAGCACGCTGATGCGCTTCATCAACGACGTCCTGTTGAGCGCGCCATCCATCATCATCGGCCTGTTCGTCTACACGTTGCTGGTGACGACGATGGGCCATTTCTCAGCGATTGCCGGCGCCGTGGCGCTGTCCATCATTTTGATTCCCGTCGTGGTGCGAACCACAGAGGATATGCTGATGGTCGTGCCTGACTCGATTCGCCACGGCTCGGCGGCGCTCGGTGCGCAGCCCTGGCGCACGATCACGCATATCGTGTACCCGGCGGCCAAGCGCGGACTCGTCACCGGTGCCTTGTTGGGCATCGCGCGCATCAGCGGCGAGACGGCCCCGTTGTTGTTCACGGCGTTGAACAATCAGTTCTGGAGCACCGATCTGCGCCAGCCCATGGCCAATCTGCCGGTGGTGATCTTCCAGTTTGCAATGAGCCCGTATCGGGACTGGCAGTCGCTCGCGTGGACCGGCGCGCTGTTGATCACAACCTTCGTGCTCGCATTGAGCATCATTGCCCGCGCCCTGTCGGGCAGCTCAGGGGATCACCACACTCTGTGAGGTCGAGGGATCTTTGCGGTCCGGCGAAGGTCTCACCAGTCGCGCGACAGGAAATGGTTTCGCCGCGCTCACACCTACTCCCGATGGAGAACTCACTGAATGTCAAGCGGCCGTCGTCTCGCAATCATGCTCGCGCTCGCCGTGGCGCAGGTCGTGTCGGTAAAAGCCGCAATGGCGGCAGAAGTTGCCAAGGCGCAGCGGCCTCCCGTCATCAAGAACCTGGAGCAGCAGGGCTTGGAAATCTTCGGCGAGTTTGATGCGCCCGGAGGGTTGCGCGGTTTCGCCGGAGCTTCCGGCAGCGGGCCGGTGGCCTTGTATGTCACGCCGGACGGGGAGCACGCGGTCGTCGGCGCGATGGTGAATTCGAAGGGAGAAGATATGAGTGCTGCCGTGCTGGAGCGTCTGGTCTCGCAGCCGCTGTCGCAACGGATGTGGGAGCAGCTGGAACGAAGTCAGTGGGTCATCGACGGCAACGCCTCCGCGCCGCGGGTGGTGTACGTGTTCACCGATCCCAACTGCACGTACTGCCATCGCTTCTGGGAGGCGTCGCGGCGCTGGGTCCAATCGGGCAAGGTCCAGCTCAGGCACATCCTGGTGGGCGTCATCCGTGCCGACAGTGCAAACAAGGCGGCCGCGATTCTGACCGCGAAATCTCCGTCCGAAGCATTGACTCGCAACGAGCAGCGGCAGGCGGAGGGCGGCATCGAGGGTGTCAAAACAGTTTCAGCCGAAGTGCAGGCCAAGCTCGATGCGAATGAGCGCCTGATGCACCAGCTCGGCATCCAGGGCACGCCCGGCATTTTGTTTCGCGATGAAAGGGGCATCGTGCAATCCCGCTCGGGAATGCCTGCGCCGGAAGATATGAGGACGGTGTTGGGATCGTTCTGAGTGACCGAAGTCGGCGATCAAGCCCGTGGCGGATCGCTGAGCGAGTGGCAAATTTGCTCGTAAAGCTCGGTCCGGGTGAAAGGCTTGGAGAGCAGCGCGATGTCCATCGAGGCATGCGTCGAGGTGGACGAGGGCATTTGGGCGTAACCGCTCGTGAACAACAGTCGCACCTTCGGATATTGGCGTTGCACGGCGGCTGCCAGCTCTCGACCGTTCAGTCCCGGCAGGCCGATATCGGTGAACAACAGATCGATGCGTCGATTGCGCTCCAGGATCTTCAGTGCCTCGGATGCATCGCTCGCCTCGATCACATTCAATCCGAACTCGCGCAATGTGTCCGTCGTAAAGCTTCTCACCGCGTCGTTGTCCTCGACGACGAGAATCGTTTCGTCCCGGGTTGGCTTTGCAGTCGCAGCGACTAACGTCGCGGGGCCCTGATCCTCGGTGGTGGCGCTCTGAGGGAGATAGATCTTGATCGTCGTGCCTTGTCCTGGGCGACTATAGATCTTGACGTGCCCGCCTGATTGTTTGACGAAGCCGAAGACCTGACTGAGTCCGAGCCCGGTCCCCTGGCCCAGCATCTTGGTCGTGAAAAATGGATCGAACGCTCGCTCGACGACCTCGGGCGACATGCCGGTGCCGGTGTCGGTGACACAGATCAGGATATACGTGCCGGGCTTCAGTTCCGGCAGCAGATGCGCATCGTCTTCAGTCACGCTCGAGGTTGCCGTTTCAATGGTCAATGTGCCGCCATCGGGCATTGCGTCGCGCGCATTCACGACCAGGTTCAGCAGTGCATTCTCGAGCTGGTTCGCATCGACCTCGGCGATGCCCGCCGCATCGTCCTGGAGGCGGCGTATGTGCACCTTCTCCGGTAGCGTGCGGCGAATCATTTCGGTCCACCCCGCCAGCAAGTGATTGATCTCGACAGGTTTGGGTTTGAGCGGCTGGCGGCGCGCGAAGGCGAGCAGTTGCTGCGTCAGGGTGGCCGCCCGCTGCGCCGCGCGTAACGCGTGATCGACGCGGCGTCGCCAGCGAATGCGTTCCGGGGGCAGCTCCAGGGAAAGGCTATCGAGGTTGCCGAGGATCACTGTCAACAGGTTGTTGAAGTCGTGTGCGACTCCCCCGGTCAGCTGACCGATCGCCTCCATCTTCTGCGCTTGATTCAACTGCTCCTGCATCAGCCGGGGTGCGGTCATATCGCGCGTGATCTTGGCGAATCCGAGCAACTCGCCCGCCGGCGATTGCAGCGCGTCGACCAGGACACTGGCCCAGAATCGGGTGCCATCCTTCCTTACGCGCCAGCCTTCGCCTTCGAATTTGCCGGTGCGCTCGGCAGTGCTGAGCGCATGAGCCGGTAGCTCCGCGCGACGGTCTTCCGGGGTGTAGAAATCACTGAAGTGCCGCCCGACGATCTCCTTGGCGGTATAACCTTTGATGCGCTCCGCGCCCGGGTTCCAGGTGACCACGTAGCCGGTGCGGTCGATCATGTAGATGGCGCAATCGCGCACGCCATCGATCAGGCGGGCCAACTGCCGGCCGCTGTCCTCCAGTCCCGGGCTGGCCGCCAGGTCGCTCACGGGAGGTGCGGTTGTATCGAATTGCTGTCCCATGAAGTAACAACTGCGGCAGGACGGCGTCAGTTCACTGCAATCGAATTATTTGAATCGCCTGCCCATGCGGCGCAGATTCAAACGCTCGACCATCGCTTCGACTTGCGACAGTACGTCTGCATGTTGGCCCGCTCGCAGACCGCAGATGGTGTTGCTGCTCTGGGAGATCACATATCGGTGCCACACTGCATTGCTACCGTCGGGCGCGGGAGCGCGAACGATCTCCTCAATGCGGAAAGGCTGCTCGACCGACAATGTTCCAAACTTGACCATGGGTCAGCAACTTCGGATGTCGGTCATAGCGCCGCAACTTCGCCTGTAAGCGATCGCCCGGGGGTGGCGTCCCGGGCGAGC
Source organism: Steroidobacter cummioxidans (assembly GCF_003104955.1). Classification (NCBI taxonomy): domain Bacteria; kingdom Pseudomonadati; phylum Pseudomonadota; class Gammaproteobacteria; order Steroidobacterales; family Steroidobacteraceae; genus Steroidobacter; species Steroidobacter cummioxidans. The sequence continues at coordinate 60,055 of NZ_LSRW01000028.1, forward strand.
CGAATTACCAGCGCCGTTGACCGCCGCCACCGCCACGGGGCTTGTCCTGCGCCTCGTTGACCTTGAGTGCTCGGCCGCCCATGTCCTGGCCGTTCAGGCTCTGGATGGCGCGTGCAGCGTCGGCGCGAGGCATTTCGACGAAGCCAAAGCCACGAGGCTGACCGGTCTCGCGATCACTGATCAATGCAACCGACTCGACCGTGCCATGCTGAGAAAACAACGTGCGTAAGCTGTCTTCTGTGACGGAAAAGGGCAGATTGCCCACGTAAATCTTGCTCATTTGCAACTCTCTGAAAAAGGGCGTTCGGACGAATCGAAAGAACGCAGATAGACCTGACAGCGCCAGCGACGCCATCGCCAAGGTTCGAGAACGATTCGGTTTAGGTTGCGTGGCCGAGAGGCGCCGGGACGGCGGTGGCCAGACGAAGATAAAGAGAAAGGTTACGAGCCAAGCCCACTATACATCTTCATGGACGGCCACGCTCGGGTTTCTTGCAACGGCTGCTACATGCTCACCGCACGCGCCTCGAGCGCGATCGTGAATGCTCCGCGACGGGCAAACTCGATGAAGCTCTGCAATTGTGAGTGCAAGGATCGCTCGGCTTCCGTGTGATTCCCATCCTGCGCCCGAGCGTGCGTTCGAAGCATGCCTGAGATGAATGGCGATCGTTGCGCTGCGCTCAGTGCGGCCGCCCATTGTGCGGAGTCATCCGCTTCGACCCGCTTACTATCCTCACTGTCGCCGGGCTGATAGTCATGTTTGATCGGGTTGTGTCGCGCTCGCTGGCCATGCTGGGGCAGATAGGTGGTTCCCGCCGGATGCCACCCGAACGTCCGGCCGAGATCGCGAATGAAATTCCAATCCGTCAAGGTGCACGTGAACTGGTCATCATCGTCGGTTCTGGACAGCGCCACGACAGAACCCGCTTGCCGGGTCGCGTGCCGATTCGTGCGCTGTGATCTCATGCCGTTGCCAACTACGCCATCAAAGCAAGGCTTGTCGTTCGTGGCGGTTTTGCTCGCAGTGGCCTGACGAGGTGTTGTGCTGGTCCACGCACCAGGCGTGTTACATGCGAATATCCCAGCAATTCGCCGTCACCCAGCAGGATGCTTTGCATGACCGTCGCACCCCAGAATATTTCTCCGCCCGGCCGGCGTCGCCAGCCACGCTGCGTATCCACGCCGTACTCGGTCGCGATGGACAAGTGACGGGCGGGAACGTGTAGCGCGATATCATCTGGCAGATAGAACTGCGACATGTGGCGATTCAGGACGCCAGGATCATAGGGGCGGGCGCGTGGTAAGTGGTCGTGCCAGGAAATCACGATGCCGCTGGCGTCGAGGATGGCTATGGCGCAGCGATCGGCGCGTTCCACGCTTGTGATGTGAATCTGCTGGCCTCGCGCGGCGAGTAGACGGCGTCGCCAGTTCGTGCAGTCCTGCGAATCGACGTCTGAATTCGAGACGGTGGGAATTGTCCAGTAGCGTGCGGAAGCTGTGCCATTGGCCCCGCCGCTCACTCGCGCTAGTGCGCGACTGACGCTCCGATGCAGTCTGTATATGTTCACGAAGCTCTCCGACAGTGTGGTGAAGGAATGGGCGCGCGCAGTAAGGTGAGGCAGGCTCTGCTGCACGTCGAGCAATACGCAATGCTGCGCGAGGTAGTGGCCAGGCATCCTTCGCCAATGCGGACGACTCCACAAACTCTTTGCAGTGTGCGCGCAGTCAGTGCAAATAGATACGGATTGGAAGATAAATTAAATAAACCGCATCGTAGGCCGCCAGCTACGCCAGGTCGCCTGGACGACTCCCAAGCAAGTTGCTGTAAACAGTAGTAGGCTGCGCGCCCTTTTTTTCGCGGCGTGATAACTATATGAATTGGACTTTGGCAGAGAATAACTGGGCGCAATTCCAGGGCACGGTCAAGGCGCGCTGGCTGAAGCTCGATGAGGAGCAATTGCGTGCGATCGCTGGCAAGAGAGCCTCGCTACTGAGCGCAATTCAAGAGGTTTACGGCATCAATCGCAGCGAGGCGGAGCGAGAGATCCGCGCATTCGAGGCGCGCAACAAGAATTATCGGCCAAAGTAGCGCCTGGGCCAGCAGGCGCGTTCGACGACGAACATAACACTAACGATTACAACGATCTCGATACGTTCAATGGAGTTCTCAAAGGAGTAGAAGTAGCGCGCACGCGCGGGCGCGCAGATTTATACCTATCTAAAGGCCACCGAAGCGCGCACACTGCTCGCCGGCTAGTACCATGGAGAAATGGCTTGCGCACTTGGGCGACCACCCGACTCGTTGCTGGATGTACTGCGGTATTGCTCGTTGCAGTGACGGTTAGCGGTCAAGCGCAGAACTCACATTCTGCTATTCCGGATAATGCGCGTCAGAGAAGCTATGGTGGCGGCTGGGAATGCGTGCGCGGCTATCGAGAGGTGGCGGGGCGTTGCGTCACCGTGGTCGTTCCGGCCAATGCCTATTTAGAGGCTCGAGGCTCGTCCTGGCGCTGTGATCGGGGATTCCGTCGTGAAGGCGAGCAATGCACGGCCGTGCGAGTGCCGCAGAATGGTTATGCGGTGGACTCCGGCTTCGATCAGGGCTGGCGCTGCAATCGCGGCTATCGCGCGGTTGGCGAATCCTGCGTGAAGATCGAACTGCCCGCACATGCCTACCTGCTCGACTCGATCCACAGCTTCGGCTGGCAATGCGATCGAGGCTTCAGGCAGACGCAGGATCGGTGTGTCGCGATCGATGTTCCTGCTAACGCATATCTCGTTCGCGCCGGTGACGATTGGCAGTGTGAGCGCGGCTTTCAGCGGATCGACAACCAGTGCTCCCCCATAGTCATCCCGGCGAACGCATACCTCGATGACCGTGGTCGTGAATGGCGCTGCGAGCGTGGCTTTCGCAAGCAAGACGCGAGCTGTGTCGCTGTGCGAGTTCCAGCCAATGCGTTCATCGGTTACGCGGGAGACGATTGGTCGTGCGAAGCGGGCTTTCGCAAGCATGAGAGCGCGTGCGTCGCGGTGCCCGAGAGTTGAACATGCAGGTGAGGATATGAGACATCCACACCGGTCGGCAGCGTTGCATGCCGCGCTGCGCTTTGTGATCACGAACGAGATGCCCTCGGAGCACAAAGCTACTTTGATCGACGTACTGACCCAGGCTATTCGTGACGAAGAGGCAGCTAAACTGCGTCGTGAGGCGGTTGCTCGGTCGCAAGGAGAATGGCAGGAGCCGGAGATCGTGCAGCTGAAAGCCTTCTTGCACGGCCGAACTGCAACGAGCTGGCAGCACGCGGATGAGTGCGTGATGCAGTTGGCGACGCAATTGCACCGTGACCCGGCGTCGGTTCGTTGCAAGGCTACGGAGCTCGGCCTGGGAACCGCGGTGGATTACCGATTCGCCAGGCAACTCAAGCCGAGTCGCGAAGAGTGACCGTCGGCGCTGCTCGGGAGAGCGAATGCAATACACACCAGAGCTACACATGATTCAGCGAGCCACCAGCGAATCCATCGCGGGGGATCTCAGGCGCGCTGTTGAGTTCATGAACTTGTCCAACCAGGCGCAGGACTGCGCGACAGCGCGCAAGTACTACAAGAAGGCGCGCATGGCTCATGATGCCGCGGATCAGCTCCTAAGACAGCAGTTGCCGGCGTCCCCGAGTGCGCGTGCGGAGTTCGGAGCGGCGATCGCGAGACTCAGGTCTCGTTTGGTGGCGTACGAGAGCGTGCATTCGTAGCGCCGGCGTAGCGATCAAACATGGCCCTGCGCCCGTCCTGCCGCTTCGCACGTCCTCCGCACGGCTGGGTCAATTGCTGTTGCGTTGTGCTGCCAGCAGGGCTGTCATCGACCTGACTCTGCCGCGACGTGCGCGGCGCCGTCGGTGAAGATCAGTTCGACCCGACGGTTCGATTGGCGGCCCGCGGCGCTGTCATTGCTCGCGATGGGGAAATCTTCACCCTTGCCGACCGCCGTGATCTGACTGCGATCCACACCCTGCCGGATCAGGCTGCCCTGCACGGACTGAGCCCGGCGTTCTGACAAGTCCATGTTGTTCTGCTCCGAGCCCACATTGTCGGTATGGCCTTCGATGAGTACTTTGCGATCGGGTTGTTCTTTCAGGGCTGTGGCGAGGCGGTCGAGCGGTGCGTCGGCGCCCGGTCTCAACGTCGACTGCGCGGAGTCGAACAGCACGTCGCCAAGCGTCAGAACCAGGCCTCTGTCGGTCTTCTGCAGTTTCATATCCGCCAGCTCCGCCTCGAGAGACTTGGCCTGGTTACGCGCATCGCTCGCTTGATTGGCACTGCGCTGCGCGTCACGCTCGCGCGCCTGAAGCAGAACTGCCTGCCGCTGAGCCGTGCCATCGGCGACTTGCTCGTTGGCTTGCGCGATCAGAATCCTCTCGTTGGCGATTTGCGCGCTGAGCACGGCGTTCGTGGCTTCGAACTCCATGTCGGCTGTCTTGCTTTTGGATTCGGCGAGACGATTTGCCGCGTCCAGTGAAGTGCGTGCGTTGGCGATATCGGCTGCCGCTACGCCCGCGCGTGGCGATTGTTCCGTTTCCGGCACCAGGGTGCGCGCTCGTTCCAGTGTCTCGCTGCGCTCGGGGGTGGCATTGCACGCGCTTAGTATCGCGGCTACCGCCACGCTCAGCACGATGCGCTTGTTGAATTTCATGTCCGTGACCTCATGCGTATGATTGGGAAACGATCAGCGTTGTGTTGGCGACGTGCGTTCGGCTTCTGTGCGTAACACCTCGACGCTGGCGAGTACTTCATCAGCGGCCTTGCGTGCGCTGGCGCTCTGCGATTTCGCTATCGCAAGCTCGGCATACAAGTGCGCCTGCGTGGCCGAGCGCTCCGCCTCCTGCTGCTGCTCTTTGGCGAGCGCAGCCTTGGCCGTGCTCAGTTTGTCTCTGGCCTGCTGCAGCTCTATTGCGCCGGCTTCGGATTGCCCCACGGTCTGTTGTGCCTGCTGAACCGATGCGTCGCTGCGGGCGACTCGCTCCTTCGTGAGGGAGGAAGTGTTAGTGCATGCGCCGAGCGTCGCGAGGAGGCTCATGCCAACGGCCAGTGCGGTACTCTTTCGGTGGCTATGTGTTGCAACAATCAACCGCGAACAAACATCTCCGAGACCAGTCGAGGAAGCGCGCATTGAAATTATCTCCGTTCGGGTGAGCCTGCCGGATCGGCAGCTCATGTGCTGAGATTGCGCCGCCGCGCTCGGGATCTCGGTGCGCTGACGCACATAGGGCGGATGCGCGCGATTGGCATCGCCAGCTCGGAATATTCATCCGGGTGTGCGCCAACGTACATCGCGGTGACTCCGGTGCGCGTATCTTCAGCGGCGAGGCTGAAACATTCTCAGCCCTTGCGCGAGAGTTCATTGGTTTCTTGCAAACAAAGTGCAGGTGAGAACCGTCTGGTGGCGACATTGACCGGGCCGGACCGAGAGCGCTTGTTCGCTGACTTCGAGCAGGTCGAGCTGCAATCCGCTGAGGTCATCTGTAGATCGGGCGAGCGGATGCGAGAGGTGTACTTCCCGACCGAGGGCATCATCTCCCTGGTAACCACGCTGCGCGATGGATCGCGTCTGGAGGTCGGCAGCATCGGTCACGAGGGTATGCTCGGCTCGTCGCTCGTCCTGGGCGTCAACACATCTGCGCAGCATGCAACAGTCCAGCGGTCAGGCATGGCGTGGCGGCTCGGTGCCGACGCTTTTCAGCGGCATTTGCGGAAGAACATCGCACTGCGCGGGCTGCTGAGCTGTTATGTGTACGTGCTGATGGGGCAACTGGCCCAGACGACGGCTTGTTCGCACTATCACCAGGTGCGGGCGCGTCTGGCACGGCGCCTGTTGATGACCCGCGATCAGGCGCGTGGGAATCAGTTTCATGTCACCCAGGAACTCCTCGCACATATGCTCGGCGTGCGGCGGGTGGGGATTACAAACGCTGCGAACTCGTTGCGAGATGAAGGTCTGATCGATTACCGACGCGGCGACATCACCATCCTGGACGGGGCTGCACTCGAGCTGGCGTCGTGCGCCTGTTATCGGGGAGCAAACGACATGTATGAGCGGGCTTTGGGCTCATTGCGGTCCGCGCCTAGGTCTCGTGGCGCTGACGAGGCATCAGCGCGGCGGACGGCGCATAAGCTTAGTGGCTGAGACACTATCTGCTCATGCCCGGATGAATGCCGAGACTGCCGCCTTCATTTTCCCAGGTTCTCACGGCAGCTTTTTGCTGCCGGTCCTGGCTGCTGTCCTGGCGCCGGTCCGCAGCGGAATCTGCATCGACTGATGCGGTGGAGCGATCTGCGGTTTCGCTCCGAGCGTGCAAAGGGTTGCACAGGGCATTGATCCACGGATTTTGGCGCCAGCCTCCGGCGTAGCGCCGGCCCGGCGTGTTCCAGCGATTTCCGATTGTCGTGCGACGCATGGGGTTCTCCTGAAGAGGATGGGGTCATCGTCCTGCGGCGAGTCGGCGTTGCTGCGCGCGGTCAGCCAAGGCAAGGACGCTACTCCTGTTGCAAAACGTAACTGTGCGCGGATGCCGCGCTGCCGTCGGTGCGGTATCCAACTTAGGCGATGCTCGACTCGGCAGTGTGCGCCACGGGCAAAGGATGCATCCGGTAACATGCATCCAAGATGGCCCAGATTCTCAACAGCGCCCGTAACCATAGTTACACACCGTATCGCGCAGCGTCGCGCACGCACCGAGCATGAGCGAAAGCAGGCTCACTTCAGACCTGGCCAGGTTGCCGCGTGAGCCCGTGGATCGGGTGACCAATCCGTTCGGCAGGTTCCTGCGCATCGAGACGCTCGGCGGCGTGGTTTTGCTGGTTGCCGCGCTCGTTGCGTTCGTGCTTTCCAACTCTCCCTGGGCGCACTTCTTCGCTGCCTTTTGGGACTTGCCGATGGGGTTGCGATTCGGCGCGGTCGAGTTCGTCCGCTCGCTCAGAGAGTGGATCAACGATGCCTTGATGACGGGGTTCTTCTTCCTGGTGGCGGTCGAGCTCAAGCGCGAGCTGGTGCTGGGTGAGTTGAGCAATGGGCGCGTAGCCGCGTTGTCGATCGCCGGCGCGCTGGGCGGCATGATCATGCCCGCAACGCTATATCTGCTGTTCCAAGCCGGTCAGGCCGGCGGTGCGGGTTGGGGCACCGTGATGGCAACTGATACCGCGTTCGTCATCGGCTGTCTTGCGCTGCTGGGCCGACGTGTTCCGCCGGCCTTGGGCGTGTTCATGCTGTCGCTGGCGATCGTCGACGATGTGGGAGCAATACTGGTCGTTGCCGTTGGCTACAGCGCTCAGATCGCCTGGTTGCCGGTCGCATTCGCTGCCGTATGTATTGCAGGCATAGCTGCCCTGGCGCGGATAGGAGTGCGCAGCATGCCTGCGTATTTTGTGATGGGCGTGCTGGTCTGGCTCGCCATCGATGCCTCGGGCATTCATGCCACGATTGCGGGAGTCATTCTCGGGCTACTGACACCGGCTCGCAGATGGGTAAGTGATGAGCGGCTATACGCGATACTCGACGAGGTCGTCGCGCATCCGGATGCCGCGGCGGACAGCAGCGACACCAAGGATCGGGAAACGCTGCAACTGGCGGCCATCGCTGCCCGCGAATCTCTGGCTCCGGTCGAACGCATCCAGATTGCACTCCATCCCTGGGTGAGCTTCGTCGTCATGCCGGTGTTTGCGCTCGCGAACGCCGGCTTACCCCTGGCCTTGACCAGTCTGGATGTTTCACTCACGGCGACGATCTTCTTCGCGTTCGTCGTGGGCAAGCCGGCGGGAATACTGACCTTCTGCTGGCTGGCGGTGCGCACGGGAATCGCAACACGTCCACCCGGGTTGAGTTGGGGAGTGCTGGCGGGGGGCAGCGTGCTTGGCGGTATCGGCTTCACGATGGCGCTCTTTATCGCCGGTCGCGCGTTCGACCACCATCTGATCGACAGCGCCAAAGCGGGTATTTTCGCGGCATCGATCGTCTCGGGCGCACTCGGCCTTGCAGCGTTGGCGTGGGTGTTCCGCAGTGATTCGCGATGCTGAGCTCACGTGTGACGCAATTGGGCCGTCGCTGTGCAATGTTCGCTAGCGCACCGACCGGAAGATGCCCTCAGTGCATAGTAGGGTTATATGGAGGAGCCATGAAGCTCGAAGGCAAGGGCGACAAGCAGCCGGGTTGGTCATCGTTATCGATATCGAAGTGGGATCAAGCCAAACCCACTGATGGCCGCTCCGACAAGATTCGATTGTGGCGGCGACGAGCGTTGTCGAAGCGCGGTGCGCGGCTGCACATGAAAATGGCCGCGGCTGGGCGATCGAGTTCGTTGGCCATGCTGGACGAGACGGGAGTTGTGGTCTGTTGGTACGGCAGCCCGGATGGACGCGACTACGCCTCCGAGGAAGTCGAGGACCGTCATTTGTCGCTGTTCTACGTCTCCGAGGAAGTTGCAAGGCGACAGCCGTATCGTGATTTGCGAGCAGCGGTTATCGATGGCCACCTCACGCGGCGAGCGTGGCGCCGCCGGCGGGACGGAAGCGCGTTCTTGGGCACTTTCGATATCGAACCAGTGGTGCTTCGAGACGGGCGAGTGCAGGGATTCAGCTACGTGGCGAGCGCTCCGGGCTGAATCGGGAGCGCCGAGCGCTGTAAACTTCACCTGACTCCGCGCTTCACGATTAGATGCTGCGTCGGTGTATAGTCGTTAGCGCACACAATCTGGTGGCGCGCGGAGCGCAAATATGCTCGGGCCCCTCTCAATGACGGCCGCCCACGATCCTCGTCAGAATCAACTCCTGGCCGCGTTGCCCGCGGAGAATCTGGAGCGAGTGAGCAAAAGTCTGAAGCTCGTAGAGCTGCCGCTGGGAGAAGCCCTATACGAATCCGGTAGTCGTCAGCGGGCGGTGTACTTTCCGACGACCGCGATCGTTTCGCTCCTATATACGTTGGCAGACGGTTCCTCAGTGGAAATTGCCGTGGTCGGCAACGAAGGGATCATCGGTGTGTCGCTCTTCATGGGCGGCGAAACCACTCCGAGCCGTGCGGTGGTGCAGAGTGCTGGCTACGCCTACCGATGGTCTGGCAAATTTCTCAAGGAGGAGTTCACGCTCGGTGGACCGATGCAGCATCTGCTCCTGAGGTACACGCAGGCGCTGCTGACGCAAATGGCGCAGACCGCCGTGTGTAACCGGCATCACTCGCTCGACCAGCAACTGTGCCGCTGGCTGTTGCTGAGTTTGGATCGTTTGGTCGGCAACGAACTGGTGATGACACAGGAGTTGATCGCCAACATGTTGGGCGTGCGTCGTGAAGGTGTGACAGAAGCGGCAGGCAATCTGCAAAACGCCGGATTGATCAAATACAGTCGTGGACGCATCAAGGTGCTCGATCGCCCGGGCCTGGAGGCACGGACCTGCGAATGCTACGCCGTGGTCAAGAAGGAGTTTGATCGCCTGCTGCCGGCCGTTACGCAGTCTTGATTCACGTGGCTGGACGCGGGGCGCGTGCCGTCCGCGCGCCGGGAACGAAAGTAGCGAGGATGGCTGCTTCGTCCCCCCTTGCGAGCGAGCAGGACTTCTTTGTTTGCTGGTAGCGTGCCAGCGCCTTGATTGAGAGTGCGGACACGGCGCGCGCGTCGATGTGAACGAGCGGGGAGGGAATGTCTCTTGCCGCGCTTCCCACGTCGACATCGGTGCTACGAATTGGCGCTGGGGGGCCGAGGGCGGGCGAGTCCTCGGGTCGAGCGATTTCTTCGCGGTTCATGCCCTGATCCTGGCAATGCTTCAACGAGCGTCGCTATGAGGATGCGCCGACGCCCAGTCGCCCTCGGTGCGGTGGCGCACATATGAGTCAAGTACTCGACCGATCGTCAGTGACCGTATCGTTCATGGGCCACTAATGTCTCTTGCGCCTACGCTTGTCCGCCCGGCTGCTATCGTGCCAATGGCCATGCCAGCATGATCAACGGCACGCCCAACCCGATGACAAGCAATGACAGCGGCGCACCCAGGCGTGCGTAGTCGCCAAACTTGTATCCTCCCGGGCCCCACACTAGCGTGTTGCATTGATGCCCGATTGGCGTGAGGAAGTCACAAGCGGCTCCCACTGCAACGGCCATGAGGAATGCATCCGGCTGAAAACCAAGACGGCCAGCGAAGCTCACGGCGATGGGCGCCATTACCAGCACGGTCGCCGCATTGTTCATGAACGGTGTCAGCGCCATGGCTGTTGCCATGATCAATGCGAGCGCTGCGTAGGGCGGCAGTGAATGAGCGATGTGCGAGAGCCAGGTCGCAATGAGATCCGCGCCCCCCGTCGTGCGAATCGCCTCACTCACCGGAATCAGAGCGCCGAGCATGACGAGCAATGGCCACGGCACGGTCGCATAAGCCTCTCGCAGCGACAGCGAACCAAACAACACTACGATCAATGCAGCGGCGAAGAACGCCAGCCCGACCGGCAATAGACCTGTGCCCGCCAACAACATGGCGCCCGCCAGAACTGCAACCGGGACCACACCGCGACGGGCACTGCCGAGCCTGATCTCCCGGGGGGCCAGTGGCAGGCAGCCCAGATCTCGCAGCAGCGCAGGCATGTTACCGAGCGAGCCCTGCAGTACGATGATATCTCCCGCTCGCAGCTGGATGTCGCGCAGTCGATCGGCGAAACGCTGGCCACTGCGACTTACTGCGAGCAGATTTACATTGAACCGCGCATGCAGTGCCAGATCTCCGGCAGCCTGGCCGATGAGTAGCGAGTCGGGACCGATAATCGCTTCGATACCGCCGATCTCCTCATTGACCTTGTCGCCCCTCGTGCTGCGAGCCTCGCCTGCCAGTTCGAGGCCCACCCGCGCGAGCGCTTGCTGTAGAGCTGCCGGCTCCCCTTGCAGCAGCACGATATCGTTCTGTCGCATCACCAGATCCGGGAGCGGCGATATTCTCTCGCCGTCGCGAACGATAGCCGTCACGACAACCTCTGGGCCAGCAGATCCACGCAGATCGGCCATTGTCTTGCCAACGATCGTTGACTCGGCCCGAACGCGGCCCTCGGTGAGATAATCATGAATATCCATGGCTTCGCCCAACGTCGGTGCTCCTGCGCGATCCAGCGGCAGCAGACGATATGCGATGGCGAGGAATACGATCCCGACCGCCGCGAGCCCGACGCCGACGGGTGCGAAGTCGAACATCGCGAAGGGCGCGCCCGTGATTTCGGCACGCAGGCGCGAAACGATGATGTTCGGCGACGTACCGATCAGTGTTGTGAGCCCGCCGAGCAGCGAACCGAAGGCCATGGGCATCAGAAACACCGAGGGTGAGGTTTTGGAGCGCTTGGCCATCTGAAAAGCTACCGGCAGCATCATCGCAAGTGCGCCGATGTTTTTTACGAAGGCGGATAGCACGGTGACGGTAGTGACCAGCAGGACGAGCTGGGTACGTGTAGAGGTGATCTTCGGTGTGAGCGGATGCAGGACGGCCTCGATGATGCCGGAGCGCGCCACTGCCGCACTGACCAGTAAGGCACTGCCCACGATGACCACGATATCGTCGCTGAAGCCCCTGAATGCAGCCTCGAAGGGCACCACGCCGACGACTACGGCAGCCAGTAGCGCAAGACCAGCGACAAGGTCATATCTCAGACGTCCCCACACGAATAGCGCCATCATACCCGTGAGGATCGCGAAGGCGAGGATCTGCTCCATCGTCATGATTCTATTCCGCGGCGGTGCAAGGCACGTGAACACCTCGGCTGCACGGCAGGGGACATCGAATCAATTGCCTGCTTGCCGCAAAGTTCCTGCGCCGCGCGCGGTGAACCGGTGAACCACGCCAGCCGAGCGGCTCGTTCTTCTTGCTGAGAAGTCGTCAGGCCGTCGAGTGTAAGCACTCGATCATGACCGGCTCGCAAGCTAAGCCGGGTCCAATGACTGCTGGCTAGCGTCGCCTTTGGTAAGCATGACGTAACCATTCTTGTCGTTCAGCGGAAAGTCGATCGCGCAGCGTACTCCTCGGCTCGCGAAGTCGCGCTGCACTTTGGCCTCCAATTCATACTGCACGATACGCTCGATCAACTCACTGCCGAAACCGCGCCGGGTCGGCGCAGCCACGGGCGGTCCGCCGGTTTCGATCCACTCGAGCGACAGACGGACATCTGGCGTCGAATTCATGACTTGCCAGCTCACGTCGACCTGGCCCGCGGCCGTGGACAACGCGCCATACTTGGCCGCGTTGGTGCACAGTTCGTGCATTGCCATCGAGAGCGTTTGGGCTGCCTTCGCGGTCAGGCATATGCGCTGCGTACCGGCGATGTGAATGCGATCTTCCTTGCCTGGACGGTACACGGCCAGCTCGCCGGATACCACGTCGTGCAGCTCGGCATGGTGCTGCTGATGCAAATTGAGCAGATCGTGGACCCGGCCCAACGAGCGGATGCGAGCCTGGACGATCCGTGCAAAGTCGCTGGGTGAAGCCGCGCTCTTCACGGATTGCGCGACCAATGAGCTGATGACAGTGAGCGTGTTCTTGATGCGGTGATCCAGCTCCGCGACCAGCAGCTTGCGGTGATCCTCGATCAGTTTGCGCTCGGTGAACTCGCGCGCAATCGTCGAGGCGGCGACGATCTTGCCGCTGGCATCCTTGATCGGAGAATGCGTGAGCGAGACATCGATCTGCTTGCCGTCTTTACGGATTCGATCGATCTCGAAGTGCTCGACTCGTTCACCTCGTTTCACTTTGTTCAGGATCTGCGGCACATCGTTGCCCTGGTCGGGCGGAATCAATATGGAGAACGGCTGACCGATCGCCTCGGCCGCCGTGTAGCCGAAAATCGCCTCGGCGCCCGCATTCCAACTGGTGATCGTGCCGTCGAAGGTATGGCTGATGATCGCGTCCTGCGAAGACTCGACGATCGCGGCGAGGTGAGCGCTGGTCGCTTCGTGACGTTTGCGGGCTGTGATATCCAGGAACGTGATCACCACGCCGTCGATGATGTTGTCCACGGTGCGATACGGCCGCATGCGCATCAGGAAGACGGTGTCGTCCTCGACGATGCTCACTTCGTGCTCGATGACGCTGAGAGTGCGTAGCACTTTCGTTACATCGCGACGCAGATCGTTGTAGTGGATGCGCGTGACGAGATCCGTGATCGGCCGTCCACGATCGCTGTCGCGCAGATGAAAGAGCTCGGTCATTGCCGGCGTGAAGTACGTGATACGCAGCTGGTTGTCGAGAAAGAGCGTGGCGATCTGCGTGCTGTCGAGCAGATTCTTCAGATCGCTGTTCAGGCGCGTCAGCGTCTCGTTCTTGCTGCTCAGCTCCGCGTTGACCGTCTGCAGCTCCTCGTTGACGGACTGCATCTCCTCCTTGGCGGTCTCCAATTCCTCGTTCGAGGACTGCAGCTCCTCGTTGACCGATTGATACTCTTCGTTGGCGGATTTCATCTCCTCGTTGGAGGTTTCCAGCTCATCGATGGTGGCCCGTAGTTGTGTTTTTGTCGTCAGCAGTTCCTGTTCCAGTGCCTGCACGTCAGGGTGCGGCGTGTCGGCGCCGCCCTTGGCATCCTGGCCTGCGGAGGGAACCGGGGTTTCCTGGAAAGCGACCACCCATCGTCTGCCCTCGGCGCCGCGCTCATCGGCAAGGGGCGCGACGATGAGCTTGATCGAACGATTCTTGCGGTCGATCTTGAGCATCGGGTGCTCGCTGGTCACGGTCTGTTCTGTCCGGTGCGCTCGTTGCATGGCCGCCCGTACTGCCGGGCGCAGCGCCTTGCGAACGATGCCGAGCAGGTTCAGGCTCGCTGTCCCGGGCGAGGGCTCGAGGAAGCGGCCGAGCTCTCCGCCCGAAAAATGCAGGATGTCATGGTGCCGATCGATCACTACATAGGCGGGCGAGTGTTTCTCCATGACGCGCCGGACTTCGACGTCGATGGGATCGGTGCCGCGCGCCGCGGGTCTCGCCGCGAGATCGGCCTTTGCCGTCGGCGGCGGGGCCAGGAGAAAGTCGGGTGCCGCGGCCGAGGTCTCGCGGCGCTGGAAGATCCGATATTTCTTGTCGATCGTCGCAAAGAGCTTGGTCTTGCGCGTGATGCTTTCCGACTGTCCCAGATATAGATAGCCACCCGGCCGCACTGCGTAGTGGAAGGTCTGCATCAGACGATCCTGCAGGCCCGGTTCCAGGTAAATAAGCAGATTTCGGCACGAGATCAGATCGAGCCGTGAGAAGGGCGGGTCTTTGATCACGCTATGCGTGGAGAAAATGCACATCTCGCGGATTTGTCGCACCGGACAGTACTCTTCACCGTCCGTCGCGAACCATCGCTCGATGCGCTCGCGCGGCACGCCGTCCATTCTCCTGTGATAGCGAGCGGCTCGGGCAACCGCGACCGCCGCATCGTCGATGTCGGTACCGAAGATCTGAACTTTCAAATCAAGCCCGTGGCGTTCCAGCGCTTCTCTAACCAGAATGGCGATGGAATAGACCTCCTCGCCGGTGGCGCAGGCCGGTACCCAGATCCGGATCGAGTCATCGGTGTGCTTGTGCTCCAGCAGTTTCGCAATGACGCTCTTCTCCAGGGTCTCGAAGGCCTGCGGATCGCGGAAGAACTGAGTGACGCCGATCAGGATCTCACGGAATAGCAGTTCGACCTGGCGCGGCTCCTTACGCAGACGGTCGATGAAGGCGGGCACAGTATCGATGCGCAATACCTGCATGCGGCGCTGGATTCTTCGCAGCAACGTATTGCGTTTGTACTGGCTGAAGTCATGACCTGTGCCGGCGCGCAACAAAGTGCAGATCGCGGTGAGATGCTCAGGCATATCGACGCGGTTGCCATCGCCGTCTTTTCGGGGGGCGATCTCATGCAGGTGCCGCTGGTAGTCCCTGAGCAGGCCCGGCATCTGCGCGACGGGAATGATGTGGTCGACCAGGCCCGTGGCGGCGGCGCTCTGTGGCATGCCACTCATGGCCATGGCATCCGCGTTGGCCTGCGCCAGACTGAGGCCGCCGTGTTCCTTTATCTTCCGCAAGCCCAGCGTGCCATCGCTGCCAGTGCCTGACAGCACCACGCAGACCGCCCGTTCACCCTGATCCTCGGCTAGCGAAGCAAAGAAGGTGTCGATCGGCCGCCGATGCTCTCGCGCCGGCGCGGGTTTTGACACGCGCAGCACACCGCCTCGCAAGGCGAGCGTCGCATTCGGCGGAATGATAAAGATGCGGTTGGCGCCGACGCGCATGCCGTTAGCGGCCTCCACGACCGGCATGGCAGTGTGCCGGCCGAGCAGGTCCACGAGCATGCTCTTGTGGTGCGGGTCGAGATGCTGGATTAGGACGAACGCCATGCCAGAATCCGCCGGCATGTTAGTGAAGAACGTCGTGAATGCCTCGAGTCCACCGGCAGACGCGCCTATGCCCACCACCAGAGGTGCGATGGATTCCACCGCAGACGATCTAGCGCGGCCGGTTGATCGCGGCAAGGCCTTCTTTTTGCCAGCCGCGCGGGGTCTGGAACTCTTTTTCCGCGCGGTCATGAATATTCCCGACTCTTTAGTAGCAAGTCTTCGCGTGGCGAAGCCGCTCGCCCGGCAGGGAGTTGGCCATTTCCATGCCGTGGATGATAGGCACGCCGAGGGCCATCTTGGCGAGTCTTTTTGCAGTAGCTGCTCATAGTGTGTTCTCGCACAGAAAGCGACCGGTGGGGTCGGAGCGCCGATCAGTCGGAGGCGCAGTGAATTTGTCGATGATTTGCGGTCATCGCAACGCCACAGGGAGCCTTTGCGCTGACCGGCGGCTGAAGCGATGCAGCTCGTCCCGAGTTTTTTCCCGGCTTTTGAGCCCTGGCATTCCCGCCGTGGAAAGCGCATAAGTGGCGCGGTAGCAAATGACAGCGGAGATCGCCATGAGCACACAACAGTCGACGCGAGAGGCGATCACGGATGGAGTCATCACGGCGAAAGTGAGGGCGGCCCTGGGAGAGGATCCGATCACCGCCAGCTACGATATTTGCGTGCAGACGCTGGCCGGAATCGTCGAGCTCAGCGGCTTCGTCGGGACGGACATCGTACGCATCGAGGCGCTGCATGTTACGGGGCATGTCCATGGGGTGCTGCGAGTCGAGGATTCATTGGACGTGCGTCGCCTTGGTTGAACCGAGGATCAGCTCGACGCGATGCAGGGTCCCGTCGTCCAGCAGCTGTATGCGTGGCTTGCCTGAAGACAGCGGAAGCCCATCCAGAGCGACTGCAGTCACGCCGTGGCTCACGCCGTTGGGATTCATGACGGCGATTTCATAGCGAGCCGAGCGATATCTGAAGACTACGTCGAAGCGCGGCCATTGTTTCGGAATGCAAGGCGTCAGCAGTAGCTGCGTTCCCTGAACGTGCAGGCCGAGAATGGCTTCGATGCCGGCGCGGTACAGCCATCCTGCCGAGCCGGTGTACCACGTCCAGCCACCGCGTCCGACGTGAGGTGCCACTGAGTAAACATCGGCGGCGACGACATAGGGTTCCACCTTGTAGCGGCGAACCGCCGTTCGGGTGCTCGTGCGGTTGATCGGGTTCAGCAGAGCAAACAATGCGGCTGCTTCGTTTCCCTGGCCCAGTCGCGCACAGGCGATGACGGACCACGCAGCAGCGTGAGTGTACTGTCCGCCATTCTCCCGAACGCCGGGCGGATAACCTTTGATGTAACCAGGATCGTGCGACGTGCGATCGAAGGGCGGCGTGAACAGTAACGCGAGACCGTCGTCCGGCCGGATGAGTTGCTCATCGACCGCTGCCATGGCTCGAGCGGCGCGCGTCGCATCGGCAGCGCCGGAGATGACACTCCACGACTGCGCAATGGAGTCGATGCGGCACTCGTCGCTGGCTGCCGAGCCTAACGGCGTGCCGTCGTCATAGTATCCGCGTCGATACCAGTTGCCGTCCCAGGCTTCGCGTTCGAGCGATTCGCGTAGTTTCGTCGCGTGCGTTATCCACCGTTCGGCACGCGCCGTCTCGTTCCGGGCGATGGCGAAAGGTGCAAAAGCACAAAGCGTCGTGTGCAGAAACCATCCGAGCCAGACGCTTTCGCCGCGGCCCTGCTCGCCGACGCGATTCATGCCGTCGTTCCAGTCGCCCGTTCCTATCAATGGCAAGCCATGCACGCCGAGCGTGAGGCTGTCGTCCAGAGCGTGCGCGCAATGCTCGAAGAACGTCGCGGCAGTATCGGAAATATTCGGCTGGAAGTACGCGTCGTGTTGCCCGGGTTGCAGCGTGCCGCCTTCGAGATACGCGATGCTTTCGTCCAAAACCGCGGTATCGTCGGTTCTGATGAGGTAGTGGACGGCGGCGTACGCGAGCCACACTCGATCATCACTGATGCGCGTACGAACGCCTTGCCCGGCCGGTGGCAGCCACCAATGTTGCACATCTCCTTGCCGGAACTGACGGCCGGCTGCGCGCAGCAGATGTTCACGAGTGAGCGCTGGCTGCGATGTCACGATCGCCATCCCATCCTGCAGCTGGTCGCGGAATCCATAGGCGCCGCTGGCCTGGTAAAACGCCGAACGCGCCCAGATACGGCACACCAACGTTTGATATAGCAGCCAGCCATTGAGCATCAGATCCATGGAGCGATCCGGTGTTTTGACTCGAATCGTGCCGAGCGTTTCGTCCCAGAAATCCTTGACGCGGGTGAGCACGGCATCGAGATCGGCGTTGCGATAGTGTTGCAGCAGCAAGCGTGCATCGGCCGCGCTCGCGGCTTCACCGAGCAGGAAAACAATTTCGATGCATTCGTCCGGCTCGACCGTGATCGACGTCTGCAGTGCGCAGCAGGGATCCAGGCCGGCTCCGACGCGCCCGGAAAGCTGAGGGACGACGCCCAACGCAGCCGGTTGCTCGAGTGTGCCATGCCGTCCGAGGAACTCGCAGCGGTCGCCGGTCCACTGCGTTTGCCGACCAGCGAGATCTGCGAACGCGACGTGTGACGCGAACTGAGAATTCCATGGATTGCGAGCGAACATCGCGCCGGTCTGAGCATCCATTTCCGTTACCACGAAGGGCGCGGATGCGGCGCGTGACGTGCCCAGGACCCATTCGACGTAGGCAGTCACGCAGAGGTGTCGATTTCGCGTCGAGGTATTGCGGATCCGCAGTCGAGAGATCTTGATGGAATCCTCTAGTGGCACGTAGAGCAGCAGCTCGAGCGCGACCTCATGGGCGTGATGTTCGAAGGCGCTGTAGCCCCAGCCGTGACGAACGTGATAGGGCGCGCTGGCATCGCATGTCGGCGCGCGCGTCGGGGTCCACAGTACTCCGGTATCCTCATCGCGCACATACAGAACTTCACTGGGCCGGTCGGTCACGGGATCGTTGCACCATTGCGTGAGCTGATTCTCGCGACTGTTGATCGACCAGGTATAGCCGCCGCCATCGGCCGAGATCTGAAAGCCGAAGTGCGGATTGGCGATTACGTTGATCCACGGCGCCGGCGTTGTTTGTCCGGAATCGAGAGTGATCGCGTACTCACGCCCGTCATCCGCGAAGCCGCCCATGCCGTTGAAGAATTCCTGTTGTGGCGGCGTCGGTACGCCGGTGCGAGCGCTGTTACTCACTCTCGGCCGCCGCATTCCTGTCGGAGCATCCGCGGGACCCGCGCGACGGTGCAGTTGATCTGCAAGTGCGCCTCTCGCACCGATGAATACAGCCCGCGCAACTGACGACAACGTCGCGCGTGTCTCGGCGGAAATCAGGTCGGTGCGTAGTACGAAGACCGACCCCTTGGTGCTGTCGACATGAAGCTGTGGTTGCGATTGGCGCGTGCGGACCATCCCTTCGAGGGCAATTTGCAGATCCTGCACATAAGACGCGGCGCGCTCGTTGAGGATCACCAGATCCACGGCGAGTTGCTTCAAGCGCCAGTATTCGTGTGCCTGCAGCAGCTGCCGGGCGATTGCCATGTCCTCTATGTGCTCGATCCGCAACAGCACGATCGGCACATCGCCCGAGATGCCGTGGGCCCAAAGGGTGGGTCGCGTGCAGCCACCGCGCTGAATCGCCGCCGAGGAGGGCCTCAAGGAAGCATCGGCGAACAGGACATGGCCGGCGACGCGTTGAAACAAGTGGGCTTCTTCCGCCGTGATGCCCAGGTGATGTAGTTGTACTTGCGCCTGGGTCCATGCCAGCGTCGCGGCGCGGCTGAAGGCGTTGGCGTCCCGATGTTTGTCGAACAGGTCCAGCACGCTGGCGCGAGTGGCTGAAACGCAAGTCCAGAACGATAGCCGCGCCAGTGCGCCTGGCTGGATGCGAACGCGCTGTCTGAGCGCGAACACCGGATCGAGCACGGTACCGACGGTCTTGGTCAGCGGCCGACCATCCATGACCGCGACCGGTTCATGAGCTTCGCAGCCTCGCCCCAGAAAACGGGCGCGATCGGTCTCATATTCCACCGTCCCCAGGATCGTGCCTTCGACGGCCACGTGATGTGCCGCCCAGATTTCCGGCTCGCCGTTGGCGCGCCGTCGCCTAGTTGCCAGCAGGACGCCGAGATTTGCCACGAACTCGGTCTGGACGAACAGTTTCGAGAATGCGGGATGGGCCGCGTCGGCCGCCGGTGGAGCAAGCGCCAGCTCGCCGTAAGAGGTGACATCGAGATCGATCGCGCTATTGCCTGTATTCGTGATCGAAACCCGTCGGACCTCGGCATTGTCCTCTGGGGATACGACGACCTCGAGGGTTGTGATGACTGTCGCGTCGACGCGCACGAATTCCGCACGGTCCTCGCTGAATGTGACTTCATAACTGTCGGGTTCGACGCCACACGGCTGAAAGCCCGCCGACCACACCGCGCCGCTGGCGGCATTGCGCACGAACACGTAGCTGCCCGAATCATCGCGTGTGGCGTCCTCTTGCAGACGCGTGATGCCGATGTCGCCCCATCTGCTGTAACCAGACCCGGCGGCGCTCAGCATCACCGCATAGCGTCCGTTCGAGAGAATATGTGTCTGCGGAGTGGCGGAATGCGCGGTGTGCAGCCGTCGCAACGTAGGCATCTGTCGGTCGTCGCTGCGCACGGCGGCTGTCACTTCTTCGGCTCTTGGATGAGTAACGGACACATCACGCGGCGTCCGTTCGTGCAACAGCAACTCGGCAGCCTGCACCATGGGGTCGGCGTGGAATCGCGCACGCATCCTGCCGTCGAACAAGACATTGGCCGCAGCTGCGATGGTCATTCCTTGATGGTGTGCCATGAAGGCCTTGACGATCACGGCATCGGTGCCCTCCGGCACCCGGGTACGTGTGTAGTCGAGCGCTTCATAGAATCCGTACGTGCCGAGTGCGCCTGCACTGGCAAGGCGCGCATAGTTCAGCATCGCCGCCTTCGGATCGACCATGGTTGCAAGACCCGTTGCGTACGGGGCGATGACGAGATTTTCGCTCAGGCCGCGTTTGAGTCCGAGGCCGGGCACGCCGAAGTTGGAATACTGATAAGTGAGCTCCAGATCGCGCGCGCCATACGCCGATTCGGAAACTCCCCATGGAATGTCCAGCGATGCACCGTAGCCAATCTGCCGGCGCACGATGAGGCGGCTGGTCTGTTCGAGCAGGCTGCCTGCCGGTGCGCGCAGGACGAGCGATGGCATGAGGTACTCGAACATCGAACCGGACCAGGAGATGAGTGCCGCGCCACGTCCAACCGGCGTGACTTCGCGACCGAGCCGGAACCAGTGGCTTGCCGGCACATCGTTTTTCGCGATGGAGAAGAAGCTCGCCAGACGTGCCTCGGATGCCAGCAAGTCGTAGCAACTCTCATCGAGCACGCCCTCTGGGACGCGATACCCAATGGCAAGCAGCTTGCGCTCAGGGTCGAGAAGGAAGCCGAAATCCATCGCCAGGGCCAGCTCGCGTGCGCAGGCTGCAAGTGCCAGCAGCCGTCCCGGCATGTTCTGGTCTCCAGTTTCCGGCGCTTGGAGGTCGCGTTGCCAGCTTTGGATCGAGCGCTGCGTCGCCTCCGCCCAGAACAGCAGATCCTGATATCCCGATGCATCACGCTCGCTCGCCAGGGCTCGAGCGCCGTCGCTCAGGATGGTTGCTTGCGTGTCGGCGTGGACGAGCGCAGTCGTGATATCCGCAGTGGGCGGTTCGCGCTCGAAAGCTTTGCATAGTCCCGTCAAGGACTCGGCCAGCTGCTGGCGCGTGAGCGACTGAGTGCGATGATCGTCCGGAAGTCTCAGCAGAGCATCACGGGCCAGGTGAACGGCATCCGCAATGCCGTCGAAGTGAGCTGCGGTACCGATCGGGACACGGATCCACTCATGGCAGGCATTGGCGACTGTGAGCAGGTGTGCTGCCAGGTTGCCGCTGTCGACCGAGGATACATACTGCGGTTCGAGCGGTCGTAGATCGCGCGTGTCATACCAGTTGTAGAAGTGGCCGCGAAATCGTTGCAAACGCTGCATGGTCGCGAGTGTCGCTTCCAGGCGCTCGATGCTTTCCAGCGTTCCGGTCCAGCCGAAGTCGCGAGCACTGACGGTGCACAAAAGATACAAGCCCATGTTCGTCGGCGACGTGCGATGTGCCACGACGGGCTGCGGATCCTCTTGAAAGTTGTCCGGCGGCAGCATGCGGTCAGTGGCGCAGACGAACGTTTCGAAATATCGCCAGGTGCGACGCGCGACCAGGCGCAATTCCCGACGATCGGCGTCGCAGACGGGCAAGCGACCGGCGACCAGCGGCGATGCGCTGATCCAGCGTGCGATCGCGGGTGCCGCGGTCCACAGCATCACGAACGGCATTGCCACCCAGATTGCCGCGAACTTTCCGAAGGCAAGCAGGGTCACGGCGCTCAGCGCGGCGAGCACGCTTGCGCTCATGTGCCGGTAGATACCCGCCAGTCCCGGTTGCGCGGCGAGCTGCGATTGAGCCGCTGTGACCCACTCGAGCAAGTTGCGTCGGCTGATGGCCAATCGATACAGCGTGCGGCAGATGGCATCGACCATGAGCCAGGCCTGATGCGGGAGAAATGCGATGAGCAAGCCGATCTGCGTGCAGGCGAGCGCCACGTCCTGACTCCAGGCAGTCAGATGACTGCGGGCGATGACGCCGCGTCGAGGCACTATCGCAGCCAATGCTGGCAGGAGCGCCGGTAGCGCAATCGCCGTCAGCACGAACGCGGTCCATATCGAGGCCGCGTGCAGCGGCAGCAACCAGCCTGTCAGCAGAGCGAGCAGGGCAGTCGGAGCGGACAGACTGCGGCGCAGATTGTCGACCATCTTCCATTGGCCGAGCAGCGGCAACGAGCCAGTGCCGCGTCGAGCCGCATCCGGACGACCGAACAGCCACGGCAGCAACTGCCAGTCGCCACGTACCCAACGATGATGGCGTGCCGCCGCGACGTCGTAGCGCGCGGGAAATTCTTCGATGACCTCGACGTCCGAAGCGAGTCCGGCGCGTGCGAAGGTGCCTTCGAACAGATCATGGCTGAGCAGCGAGCCGGTCGGGACCCGATCGGCCAGCGCCGCTTCGAACGCGTCGACATCGTAGATGCCTTTGCCGGCGTAGGAACCTTCGCCGAACAGATCCTGGTACACGTCGGAGACCGCCGCGCCGTACGGGTCGATGCCGGTCATGCTGGAGAAGGTGCGTTGGAACAGCGAGCCTTCGCGACCGATCGGCAGCGACGGCGTCACCCGCGGCTGGAGCACGCCATAGCCTTCGACGACCCGGCCGGTGGTCGCATCGAATCGGGCATGATTGAGCGGATGCGCCAGCTTACCGACCAGCCGTCGCACGGCTTCTCTCGGCAATCGTGTATCTGCGTCGAGCGTGATGACGTAGCGAACATCGGGCGGCACCGGCGGCATACTGGTGTCGATAGCAATGAACGTCGTGTCGACGGAGCCACGCAGCAGCCGATTGAACTCATGCAGTTTGCCTCGCTTGCGCTCCCAGCCCATCCAGTGTTGCTCGCTGTCGCTCCAGACACGTCGCCGATGCAGCGCATAGAAGCGCGCTCCCTTCGAGGGAGCGTCGTGGACACGGTTGAGATGAGCGATGCCGTCGGCCGCTATCTGTAACAGACCGGCGTCGTTGGCGGTTTGCTCGGTCGCCGCGTCGGTCCAGTCCAGCAGCAGCGCGAGATGCAGCTCGCCGTGAGAGGAGGCGAGATAGTGAACTTCGAGTCGTTCGAGCAGTGTTTCGATAGCCTCGCGTGTGGTCAGCAGCGCCGGCACTACGATCATGGTTCGCATGCTCGCCGGAATGCCCTTACGCAGCGACAACCCAGGCAACATCGTTGCGCCGAATCCGCGCGTCAGCGCACGGTTCACCAGGGCGACCGATAAGTCGAGGGCGGGAATCATTCCCAGCAGTGCGCACACCAACAAATACGACAGCGCGATTCCCTCGGCCGCCAGTGCGGCCAGTGGTACTGAGATGATGAGCGTAGCGACCAGTAGCACCGAAAGAATGTAGCCAATGGGTCCTACTGCGTCGCTGAGGACCCGCGGCCAATGGAGCAGCGGTGCGCGGTATCCAAGGAGCTTTTCAAAGCAGCGTCGTCCGCGTCCCAAGAGATGATAGCCAGGGTCCCGCTTGCGGAGCGCCTCGGGATCGGAGGCGGCAATTGCTTGGGTGGCGGCGATCAGGGCATGCGTTGTTTCCAACTCGCTGCAGGCGGACCGGTGGGACAAGGTCTCGATGGCGCTGCGATATAAGTTGCGGGTGGCGAAATCCATTTGTGCCAGATCGGTCTCCCGGCGCAGCACCGCCTCGACCAGGCTCACGGCTTCGAAGAATTCCGCCCAGTTCACGTCGGAGATCAGGCGCATGCTGGTGATGATGTTGCGCACGGTGACGTTGGTCGCACCCTGGCGCTGGTGCTCGTCGTAGACCATCTGATCGGAGGTGGTGCCCTGCGCGATGAGCTGCTCCTCCAGCCACTGCAGCGCTGGCGTCACGCGTGGGTCCTGATCGCGCAAGCGCTTCACTACCTGCACCACGAACGATGCGGGGAGCTCGCCGTGCCTCTGGAAGTATCGGAACAGCGCCTGTTGATCGATCGTGAGTCCATTCACACCGAGCAGCCGGTCGGCGACTCGATCGGCCTGTTCGCGCTCGGCTCGAGCGCTCACGATGCGTTCGGCAGCGCGGCGCAGGTTCTCTACCAGCACGATGCGCAGCGTGATCGCCATGGCCCATAACTCGCCGATCGTCAGCGGTTGCACCACTTGGTACGCACGCACGAAGCGAATCAACGCGTCCAGATCGAAGCGGCTGTCGCTGTGCGCGACGCAGGCCCACGCCATGCCGAAGATACGGGGATAGCCGGCGAACGGACCGTCGGCGAGCTTCGGCAGCTGTCGATAGAAGCTCGGCGGCAGGTCGTTGTGGATCTTGCGGATCTGTTGTTCGATCACATGATAGTTGTCTACCAGCCATTCCCCGGCGGGTGTGATGTTGCTGCCTTTGCTCGCTGCCGAAGTAATCGTGCGATAAGCGCCGAGCAGCACCGCCTCGTTATCGCTCAGGCGCGTATTGAGCGAGCGCCTGCGTTGCGGTCGCGTCGTGACGGGTTGTGATTGCGCCAGGCTTTCAGCGTGCTGTTCGAGTCGCGTGATGCTGAACAACTCCGCGCGAATCATCGCGGAGCTATTCCAAGGCGGCGCGGGCCGCTGCCACCCAGGCAGGCGAGATAAGATCCTTTTCAAGAAAGGTCTGCTCCATGGCGTACTTCCGTGGGTGCGCGTGGAGGCGTGAGATCGATCGCGCGCGTCACTGCGGCTGTAATTAGCGGCTATCGGCGCATACTCCGGTGAGTCTCATTCGTTCCAGTACGGCGCCAGCGACGATGGTAGATCGAGTTCAAGGACATGTCTCCAGCGAAGGATTCCAGCAGGCACTGTGTGCCTGAGGTGTCCGAGCCGTCGGTACGGTAGCGAACTTATAGGCGGCATCGGTTACGGTCGCATCGGGGCTATGTTCGTTAGCGCACGGACGCCGTACTACATTCCGCCACACATTGCGGGCTGTCGTCAGGAGCGGTGAATGAGTTACAAGCTGATTTCTTGGATGTCGCTGAGTTCGCCGCGCCCCGAAAGCTTGCTGGCGTTGGCATTGCTGATGGCGCTCACGACCTTGGGCTCCCCGTCCCGGGCGGAAGCGCCGGACAGCCTGCCGGATAACGCCACGGCAGCTCGCTCTGGAATGGGCTGGGAATGCATGACTGGCTTCCAAAGAATCGCCAATGGCTGTTCGCGTATCGCCGTGCCGGCGAACGCCTACCTGGACGCATCGGGGAATGAATGGCGATGCAACCGGGGCTACCTGAGAACCAGCGACGGGTGCACGTCAGTCAAAGTGCCGCAGCATGCCTATCTGGATGATTCATTCGGTAGCGGCTGGCGGTGCGAGCGCGGCTATCGCGAGGCGCAGGGCCAATGCCTGGCCATCAAGATCCCGAGCAACGCGCACTCGGTCGACTCGTCGTACGGTCCAGGTTGGGAGTGCGATCGCGGCTTCCAGTCCTCGCAGGCGGCCTGCATTCCCATCGAGCTGCCGGCGAACGCATTTCTGTCGCGCGCTGGAAGCAGTTGGGAATGTGAACGTGGCTTCCGCCGGGAGGATGCTGCGTGCGTCGCGGTACGAGTCCCGGCGAATGCTCATCTGGACTACTCTGGCGACGCCTGGAAATGCGACCGGGGCTTTCACCTCCACGGCGCGGCCTGCGTCAACGATTGATATCCACAGTGCTGACGACCAAAAGGGGTGATCCATGAGCAAGGGCCAGGACCGAAAGAAAGACCAGAAAAAAAAGCCAACCAAGACGCTCGACGAGAAGCGGGCGGCGAAGAAAGTCAAAAAGGCGGAACGAGCCGCAGCACGCACCTTCTTATAGGGTTACGGAGGATTGGTGCGCGGATGGCAGCGGCGCGGCTCGTCTGGTTACTGAGCATCCGCAATCAGTGCGCGCTGGCTTGTTTGTGGGACTTGGTGTCGACCAAGCAAATTATCTGACCGTCCCCCTTACGAACGAAGATGTTCCAGTGGGTGATGACCGCCACCGAGGCCGCCGACAGCTCGATCACTTCTCCGCCGCTCAGGTCAACGACCAGCGGCGGCATGTTGGTCGCGGGCGCAACCACGAGCAGGTGTTGCGCGCCGTGCACGAGCAAGTCACCTGGCTCGAGCTCGGACAGCTCACGAAAATCGGTCCGGACTTGCTCATATAGATTGGGCTCCAGGGTAAATTGCCGCCCTAAATCCAGGACGCGGCGCTCAGGCTTCTGCGGGCGCGAAAGCTCGATTCGTACTGCCCGCAGGGCGCCACGATCGGCCCGCAAGGACACCAGGCGGACCGCGGAGGGGGCCCAGGCTCCATTCGCTGCGATGGCGAAATATTGCTCCAGATCGGTGTCGGTCGGTCCCACCAGAAGTAGTGACCCGGGTTGCACTTCGGCAAGCGGCACATGAGTCAAATGAACGGCATCCATGGGAGCGTCTCCCGGCCACGGCGACCGATTGTTGCCAGCGTTTTGATTCAAGTATGGAGTTTGCTCTGCTGCAGCCGAACGCTCGGTGCGGTAGCGAACATTCAGTCTTCACTACGCTTCATCGGGCAACTGAAGTAGTCGGAGTATCTTTATGAGCTTGCAGTCGGAGCGCCATTCGGGCGCACCGACTGGATCATCGTGTTGTGTTACAGCGGGCGTCGAGTTGCACTCGTTGCAACCGAGCGCTCACTGGTTGTCGATGTGCGCTCGCCATCGACTTCCTCAGCACTCCTATCGCTGGCGTCGCTTGATCCTCGCGTCACCTCGCCATCGAAGTCCTCCCTGACGACTCTTGCAGTGGCACGTGAGTCCTTGGGAACGCTGGCTTCACTCGTGGAGCTCACGTCCGTAGCACCGGCTTCCTCGAGCACTTGCTTGGCACGCGCGCGCTCTTCGCCATTCTCCGTGTGGACCGAAATCAGAATATTGCCTGCTCGAACCTTCCCTTCGTATTGCTTGGCCTCCAGTTCAGGGATTCCCAGTCCGACCAGAGCGCCAATGAGACCTCCTGTTGCGCCGCCAACAGCTGCGCCACTCAGCGCACCCATGATGGGGCCGGCCGCGATCAAAGGACCGACGCCGGGAATAGCCAGCGCGCCAATGCCCGCCAGCAGGCCCAAGGCGCCACCGACGCCCATGCCCGCGAGTCCGCCGGTCGTCGCGCCCTCGGGGGCCTTGGTGTTCTTTTCATGCGCAAAGTCTCGTGTGCCTGCCTTGTCTGGAAAAAGCACCGAGATATCGGAAGTCGAAACACCCGAGGACTGCAACCGGGTGACAATGGATTCGGCCTGCTCAGGGGTGTTGGCAATGCCGTAGACTGCGTTCTTCATACATGATTCCTCGAATAATTAAAAAATTCAGGTGGCGGCTGCGGGCTCAGCGAGCAACGGAAATTTCGTTGCGCACCTGCTTGCCGGCCGCTGCTTTCATCGCCAACGCTTCGACACGCTGCTTTTCGTCGGCGCTCTCGACCGGGCCGCGCAGCGTTACGACATCGCCGTCGGTAACGATCTTGATGTTGTGCGCTGAGGTCGACAGCGCCTTGTCGTCCAGCACTGCTCTGCGAATGCCAGCGGTAACTGCAATCGCGTCCCGATCGTTCGATTGATCGGTCGGCGACTTGGCAGCCGTGTTCCGGTCTGTCGCATTCGCCTTGGTGTTGTCGGCAGCGACCGGCTTGGCTGCCGGCTCGGTAGTCTGCGCATTCACTGCGCTGACTGTGAGGAGCCCGGCAAGTAGAGCAGTCGAAAATGAAAATGACGTGGGCATGGAGAGGTCCTCGCGGATGGCTGAGATCGAGATGACCGCATGGAGCCCCCGTGTGGCGGACTAACGGCCAGGAGGACGCGAAGTTCCTGCTTTGTTTTGTCCTCGGTCCGCCGCCGCCAGAGCGATTCGCTGCGATCTGCAAAACGCTGTGTTCCACCGTAGGCGTCCGAGCACATGTATCGACCAACTCAACGATCACGCGCTGTTCAATCGTTGCCGAGGCTGTTGTTCAGGGCCTACGTCGCGGCTGCCAATGTGGTCGAACTGCTGGAGACGGAACATCGAGAGGTAGCGGAGTTGTTCGACACGTTCGAATCCGCTGAGGCTACGGACGAGCTCTACGGCGACCGTGACAGTCCTGAGCGAGTACGTCAAACATCACGTCGAAGAGGAAGGAACAGAATTGTTTCCTCTGCTCCAGGGGCAGCGCTCTGAACCTGAAGGCGATGGGGTCCGAATTGGCCGGCCGCAAGCAGGAGCTCATGGCTGAGCTCGGCGGTGACGTTGCGGCCTCTGGAAAGCGAACGGAGCGTGGCGTTGCGTGGTGGCGTTGCGCGACCGGTTAGATACGGGCGCGCAGCGCAAGAGGTGGAGTTGCTGGCCACTCGCCACTCGTTCTGGCCAGGCTTGGTTGCTGCGCTGATCTGCTCATCGGACGGGATACCGTCCGGCGCAACCAAGCATCACGCTCAAGGTTTCGGCGGCGGCATGTCGGAAGGCTTGCGCGCGGCCTGCTGACGCTGCTTTTCTTCGTTTCTCTTCTTTTGCATGTCTTCGCGACGCTTTTTTTGCTGCTTGTAGTTTGGGGTTTTGTTCAAGGTTCTCTTCAGCTTGGGGGGTGAGATGCAGCTGCGATGAGCCGGCTGGCTAGCAGTGTAATACGCTTTGCGCCCCGGTGCTCGGCATCTTTGTCCGTATGAGTTTCAGCACATGCGCTTACCAGCTGCACTCATGGCGGCATCCTCCAGGGGGCACGCTGATGACTGCTTCGGCATGCGGTACCATGACGACGTTCTTGTTGTCCTGCATGCTAGTGGCTTTCTTGTACAGAGGCGTGCGTATGACTCCCGAAATCAAGATGACCGGCCGCCTGATCGCTGCGGCGCGAGCCTTGACCGGAATCAACCGAGAGGATTTCGCGGCGGCGGTCGGAGTGACGACCGAGACGATTGCTGCGATGGAAGCGAACGGCAGCGCCTGGCTGCACTCGGAAAGTGATGCAGAGGCGGTGTGTCGCGCCTTCGATAAATTTGGAATCGTCATGCTCGGTGAAGCAGACGGGATGGGGTGCGGCGTCAGATTGAAGTTCACCCGTCAGGATGTACGACAGATCATGCGCTTCGAAGGCGAGGGCGGCGTCGTCGGCGCTGACGACGCGCCCTGAGGCCCGCAATCGATCGACCGGTCCGTTTCACGCTTGGTCGAATTATTTGTTTTTAGTGACGCCCGACCGGTTCCGATCATGCCACCGGTGTGGCCGACCGTTCGGTCCTGGATCGTGTTCGCCGAACTACAGGCGGAAGTCGATGCCCTGCGCGAGCGGCAGTTCCTTGCCCCAGTTGATCGTGTTGGTCTGGCGTCGCATGTACGCTTTCCACGCGTCCGAGCCCGATTCGCGGCCGCCGCCAGTTTCCTTTTCTCCGCCGAAGGCGCCGCCGATCTCCGCACCGGAGGTGCCGAGGTTGACGTTGGCAATGCCGCAGTCGGAGCCCAGCTGTGACAGGAAATATTCCGCATGCTGCAGGTTGTCGGTGAAGATCGCCGACGACAAGCCCTGCGCGACGCCGTTCTGTATGGCAATGGCCTCATCCAGCTCGGAGTAGGGGATCAGGTAGAGGATCGGGCCGAAGGTTTCTTCCTGCACGATGGCCCAATCGTTCTGCGCCATCGCGATGGCAGGCTCGACGAAATTGCCGGGACGATCGAGACGCTTGCCGCCGCAAAGCAGCTCACCACCGGCTGCTGTTACGGCAGCGACTGCGTGCTCGAAGCGCTTGACCGAGGACTCATCGATCAGCGGGCCCATCAGCGTCTTCGGATCGAGCGGATCGCCGATGCGCACTTGCCCGTAGGCACGCACCAGCTTCTGATTTAATTCCTCGAAGCGCGATTTGTGCACGATTACGCGACGGGTCGATGTACAGCGCTGGCCTGCGGTGCCGACCGCACCGAACACGATGGCGGGAATGGCGATGTCGAGATTCGCGAACTCGTCGACGATGATGGCGTTGTTGCCGCCGAGCTCCAACAGGCTCTTGCCCATGCGCGCGGCGACTCGTTCGCCGACCTTGCGGCCGACCGCGCTGGAGCCGGTGAACGAGACCAGATCGACCCGCTTATCGTCGACGAAGCGCTCGGCGAGCCGGTTGTCGCCGTCGTTGATCAGATGAAAGATTTCCGGCAGGCCCGCAGTGGCCAGCACCTCGTTACAGATCTTCTGTACGGCGACACCACACAGCGCAGTCTTCGGTGACGGCTTCCAGACGTTGACGTTGCCGCAGATCGCCGCGATGCAGGCGTTCCAGGACCAGACTGCGACCGGGAAGTTGAATGCCGAGATGACGCCGACGACGCCGAGCGGATGCCACTGCTCGTACATGCGATGCTGTCGGCGTTCCGAATGCATCGTTCTGCCGTACATCATGCGCGACTGTCCGACTGCGAAGTCGCAGATGTCGATCATCTCCTGCACTTCGCCGTCGCCTTCGGCCTTGATCTTGCCGTTCTCCAGGCTCACCAGGCTGCCGAGTGCATCCTTGTTGTCGCGCAAGGCATGGCCGAGGCGTCGGATGACATCGCCGCGCACTGGCGCTGGAACTTTGCGCCACTCGACAAAGGCTTCCTTCGCCGCCGAAATGACGCTGTCGTACTCGGCTGGCGTGGTTGCGCGCACGCTCGCAATCGCTTCGTTGGTCGTTGGATTGATCGACTCGATGAGCGGCGCGGATTGCGTTGACGAAGCACGCGAACCGGACCAGGTGCCGGGATTCGTTGGCTCGAGGCCGAGTCGTTGCAGTATGCCATTCATTGCCGTAGCCCTTTGAGTTGAGTCAGCAACAGGCCGTTGCCGTCGTGCGATTGCTCGCCAGAGTGATAGGTACTATAGGACGGAGGAACATTCATCGCCAGCGTTCCTGCTCGGTCTCGACGATACACACGGCCATGCTGCCGGAATCTGCTTTCGGGCGGCGTTGACAATGCAGGGCCGTCGCGACCTATACTCATACAACATCATAGCAGCCGGGCCTGATCGATCTAACAACAGCTCCGCTGGGTCAAGGAAGAGCCAAGGCGCGCTCCTTCCGCCCCGACAAAAGTAGTTGTGAGCTAACGTCGCTCGCGCGCTTCAGATTGGGCCAGAGACCAGGCTGCCTGATGAAGATGGGGTGGTAAATGAATGGAGCGTGGAAAACAACAGCGCTGACTGCTCTTCTCCTGGCGTCGACTCAAGTGTCGTGCGTGACTCAGAAACGAGAAGGTGAGCAAATTGTGCCGGAGCATCTTTATGAGTTGACAGCTTCATATAGCCATGAAGAGAGAGCATTTCTTCTTGCGCTTACATCTCATGCGGACAGTGAAATTTGCGTCCCGACAATGAGGTGGGCAGATGAAAGAGGCGGTCACTACTTCTACGAAGACAGGCGAGTATATTTTCTAGATCGCGGCATTCGCTACGACATCAAAGATCTACCCTCAGGCTTTTGCACTCCTCACCAAGGTGAGGGATGTGTTTACATCCTGAGGAAGGATGACCGGCTGCACGGGAAACTGCCAATCGACGATTTTGTCGTTCCTTCAGCAATTGTTCAAAGTAGAGATTTCAATCCGCGGTTCAACTATCCCTATGATCTCCGGTTCTGCACCAACTAACGTATGCCATGGGTCTGGGAGGCCAAGGAAGTGTCGCAGGGCTCGCACGCGCAATTCTGAGATCGAAGGCTGATCCATCGTGTGGCTTCACCCACTTCCGGACAAAAGGCGACGGCTGCGAATATCTTGGGAGGCGGGCAGGAGGCGAGACCGCCCAGCCATGAGGTTGCCCGGTTCGATTGCAGTGCTGAGCCTGCTCGTTGGCGCGTGCTCGGGGCCGCCGACGACCGGGGACGGTGACGCTGGCCCGGTTGCTGAGCGGGATTACACGTTCACGGCAGTCGATGTACCGAGCGAGCGGCGATTCAAGCTGGTGTTGGAGTCGAAGAGCCGGCGACAGATATGCACCGGTGCCTCGGAGTGGCCGAACGCCGCGGGCTTCATGGAGAATGCATCGATGCGGGCGTCTGTGATCG
This sequence comes from Steroidobacter cummioxidans, assembly GCF_003104955.1. NCBI lineage: Bacteria > Pseudomonadati > Pseudomonadota > Gammaproteobacteria > Steroidobacterales > Steroidobacteraceae > Steroidobacter > Steroidobacter cummioxidans. Next base: position 92,152 of record NZ_LSRW01000028.1, read on the forward strand.
CCGGTCAGGAAAAATTCCGGTACCAGGATTTTTCCATGGATGTGTGTCCCTGGAAGTCTTGCGGCAACCCGATGAAGCAGGGCGCGCGTCTCGAGTCGAGCTTGTTCTACAAGCACTTTGCATTGCCCGAGAGACTGTACGAAGCGCCGAAAGAGCTGGTGTTCCGCGCTCGCCCGTTCTGGTGCGACACCGGCCGATGGCTCGATGATCCAAAGCGGTGAGACGGCGATGGATGCCGGTTCCTGGCTGGTGAGCCGCGCTGATCGTCGATCGCGTCAAAGAAATTTCGCGGGCGCACGGCCGGCGGCTGCCATGAATCCTCGCCATGCAAAGTCTGCATCGGGCCGCTACGCGCTGCCATCACACTGTCGCAATGAGCGATTCAGTGCGGCGCCTGATCGGTGTGCTCGGCGGCATGGGCCCGATGGCGACCATCGACTTCATGGCCAAAGTAGTGGCGTTGACGCCGGCGAGCTGCGATCAGGAGCATCTGCCCTTGATCGTGCATCAGGTGCCGCAGATTCCTGACCGCACCCGTGCGATCATGGCCGGCAGCGACGCCCCGTTGGCGCCGATGCTTGCCGGCTTGCGAACCCTGGCGCGGGCCGGTGCGGAGTTCGCAGTGATTCCCTGTAACACTGCTCATCACTGGTACGCGCAGCTCTCACAACTGCAACAGTTGCCTCTGCTGCACATCGCGGAAGCCGTGCGGCAGGAGCTGATTTTCAGAGAGCTGCACGGCAAGCAGGTCGCGTTGATGGCGACGCGAGGTACGCACCTCGCGGGCGTTTATTCCGGTCGTTTGGGCCCGGGGTTCGAGCCGTTGTTGGGTGGCGGCCAGGACGTACAGCAGCTGGTCGATGTGTCGATCGCAGCCGTCAAGGCCGGTAAGCTGGCGCAGGCGACGCACGCCGCTGTCGAGGCGGCGGATCGCTTATTGTCCGCAGGCGCGGAAGTGTTGATCCTCGGCTGCACCGAATTGCCGGTCGCACTGGCCAATACGGCGATACAGAGTCGATGTATTGATTCGACCCTCGCGCTCGCCCGGTTGTGTGTGAAAGAAGGCATGCGTCACGATACGGAGGCGCGCCGTCTAACTCTCGAGCATTAGTATGGACATTCGCTGGCTGCAAGATTTCCTGACCATCGCCGAAACGGGCAACTTCACGCGTGCTGCCGAGATCCGTAACAGCTCGCAGGCCGCGTTCAGTCGGCGGATTCAGAGCCTGGAACAGTGGCTGGGTGTACCGCTGATCGATCGCAGTACTTTTCCCACCAAGCTGACGGCCGAAGGCGAGCGGTTCCGCGAGCGCGCCGCAGAGATCGTGTTGCAAGTGGCGGATGCCAAGGTGTCGCTCACCGGTGCAGTCGTCGGGCGGCGGCAGCAGGTGCGCATCGCGCTTCCGCATGCTCTCGCAACCGGTCGGTTGGCTTCCTGGTGGGCAGAGTGGTCGGGTCTGCCGCGGGGTCGAGGCATGGACGATGTGACGTGCACAGCGCTGCCGGGAAACGTTCACGACACGGTCACCGCGCTGGTCTCGGGCAATGCGGACCTGCTCATTTGTTTCCACACGGCACAGCAACCGATTCATCTGTCCGCCCAATACGAGCGCGTCGTCATCGGCTCGGAGAATCTGCGTCCCTACGTGGCGGCGAGTCTGGCCGCGAATCTGCAGAAACATTTTCCGGGCACGCAGCGGGCGCCATTGTCGCTATTGATGTATTCCTCCGGTGCCTATCTGGGACGCATGGTGGAGCTCATCATCGAATCGGCGCGGCCGCGACTGATCGGTCGCTGTGTGTTCGAGGCAGACATGGCGGATGTGCTGCGCAATCTTGCTGTGGCAGGGCGCGGTGTCGCCTGGCTGCCGGACTGTTCGGCGCAAGGTGCACCGCCGGGAGCTCTGGTGCCGCTGGAAGGCTGGAGCCAGAGCATGTCGGTGGTCGCCTATCGGGATCGACAAGCTCGGAATGCGCAAGTAGAGCGGTTGTGGCGCGCATTGCGTGGTATGGCGCCAGTCCAGGCGCGAACGCGGAAGCGTGGCGCGTAACGACAAGCACGAGTGGAATGGAGGTCGCGACGTATTGCCGCGACCCCCGCAGCTTCATCGATGCTGGTTCAACGGGCCGCAGCCAGCGCCTGATCGAGATCTTCGAGGATGTCCTCGATGTCTTCGATACCGACTGACAGCCGGATGGCCTCCGGCGTGACGCCCACCTTGCGCTGTTCGTCCTCGCTCAGCTGCCGATGCGTGGTGGATGCCGGATGGCACGCCAGCGATTTGGCGTCGCCGATGTTCACGAGGCGCTTGAACAGCTTGAGCGCATCGTAGAATTTGACGCCTGCTTCGAAGCCGCCCTGCACGCCGAAGGTAAGAATACCCGCGGCGCGACCTTTCATATATTTCTGTGCCAGGGCGTGATGCGGATGATCCTTCAAGCCCGCATACCGTACCCATTGAATGGCTTTGTGAGATTGCAAGTGCTCGGCGACGCGCTGCGCGTTCTCGCAATGCCGTTGCATGCGCAGCGGCAGCGTCTCCATTCCTTGCAGTAGCTGAAAGGCATTGAACGGCGACAATGCGGAACCGGTGTTTCGCAACGGCACGGTTCGCGCACGGCCAATATAAGCAGCTGGCCCGAGCGCATCGACGTACACGACGCCGTGATAAGACGCTTCCGGCTCGTTGAACATCGGATAGCGCTCTTTATGGGTGGCCCAGGGGAACTTGCCGGAGTCCACGATCAAGCCGCCCAGGGTCGTGCCATGGCCGCCAATGTACTTGGTGGCCGAATGCACGACGATGTCCGCGCCGTGGTCGAATGCTTTGAGCAGCACGGGTGTCGCGACGGTGTTGTCGACGATGGTGGCGACACCGTGGCTGTGAGCCATGGCGGTCACGGCCGCTACGTCGACGATGTTGCCTGCGGGGTTGCCGATGGACTCGAAGAACACCGCCCGTGTTTTCTTGTCGATCAGCTTTTCCAGATCGCTGGCGGAGTCGCTCGCGGCGAAGCGCACTTCAATGCCGAGCTTCGGCAGCATGTGAGCGAACAGCGTGTACGTGCCACCATAGAGCTGCGGCGTGGTCACGATGTTGTCGCCGGCTTCCGCCAGATTGACGATCGCGTAGTGAATCGCGGCGCTGCCCGCGGAAACCGCCAGGGCGCCCACGCCACCCTCCAGCAGCGCGATGCGCTTTTCGAGCACATCGCACGTCGGGTTCATGATTCGGGTGTAGATGTTGCCCGGGACTGCCAGATTGAACAGATCCGCGCCATGCTGGGCATTGTCGAACTCAAAAGCGACGTTCTGGTAGATGGGCACGGCGACGGCGTGCGTGGTCGGTTCGGTTTCGTAGCCGCCGTGGATGGCGATCGTCTGGTCTTTCATGGCTTCGCTCGCGGGAAAAAAGGCTCACATTAACAGACTTTAACTCGTTGCCAACCTGGCCTGCATGGACGCCGAGGTAGTGTCGAGGCCATGCGTACTGGCCTCATTTTTTTGCTGGCTGGGCTCGGTGCTTGCAGTGTGGGGCGCGAGTATCAGCGCCCGGACGTAGCCACACCGTCCGCGTGGCGTGACACCGGCACGCAGGAGCCCGCCGCATGGCCTTCCTCCGATTGGTGGACCGGCTTCAATTCGCCCCGACTCAACGAGTTGATCGCGCAAGCCAATAGGGCGAACGATGACATCGGCGCGGCCATCGCGCGAGTTGAGCAGGCAGACGCGCAGGTTCGCATCGCCGGGGCGCCGTTGCTGCCTTCCGTCGATGCCGGCGCCACTGCGACCCGCGAACGCCAGCAGATCTCGAACCTGGGGCCCACGACGCGCTGGCAGTTCGGCCCGCAAGTGAACGCGAGTTACGAAGTCGACTTCTGGGGCAAGAATCGCGCGACCAGCAATGCGGCGAAAGCTGCCGCAGCCGCAAGCCGTTACGACCGGGCGACGGTCGAGCTCACGGTCATGAGCAGCGTTGCCAGCACGTACTTCCAGGTTCTGAGTTTGCGAGAACGACTGGACGTCGCACAGGACAATCTCGCGACCGCGCAGAAAATTCTCAAAGGGCTGCAGCTGGAGCAACAGATAGGAACGGTGACTGCGCTCGACGTCGCCCAACAGGACACGACAGTTGCCACGCTCAGCGCCGCGATCCCGCCGCTCGCGCAGCAGCTGCGACAGTCGATCAATGCGTTGGCCATTCTCGTGGGAGAACCGCCGGAAAACGTGGATGTCACGAGCGGTGTACTGGGCGATCTTTCGCAGCCGCGGGTAACGCCGGGGCTGCCTTCTGAGCTCCTCGCTCGACGCCCCGATGTGGCCGAAGCGGAGGCGCAACTCGTGGCCGCGAATGCCGACATTACTGCCGCTCGTGCCGCCCTGTTTCCCAGCATCGAATTGACGGCGAGTGGCGGCTTCGTCAGCGCGGCGTTGTCCACGGTGCTGAATCCGGTCAATCGGGTCTATGCACTGACCGCGGCGTTGACTCAACCCATCTTCGAAGGCGGCGCGCTGCGAGGCCAGGTGCAGTTGAACGAGGCGCGTTACACCGAGTTGCTGGCCGACTATCACAAAGTCGTGATCTCAGCTTTCGGCAACGTCGAGGACCAACTCACGGCGGTTCAGCAGACCACCGATCAGGAGCAACGTCAGCAAGACGCGGTCACGAAGGCGCGTCGTGCGTATGACTTCGCGCAATCGCAGATGCGGGCCGGCACGGTGAACATTTTGACCGTGCTCAACACGGAGGGGGCCCTGTTCACCGCGCAGGATGCGCTCGTGCAGGCCAAGCTCTCTCATATGCAAGCGGTAGTCGGGCTCTTCAACGCGCTCGGCGGTGGTTGGCAGCGAGCGTAGGCAATCCTCATGAGCGAGCGTCGTTGGTTCGGAATGAGCACGACTCGTTGGGTGATGCTAAGCGCGGGCGTGGTCGTCCTCGCGCTGCTGGCTTGGCGCTGGCTCTCGCAATCGCATGGGACAACCGCTGCCGGCGCGAATGACCCGAAGGCGTCGCAAATCGTTCCTGTAGAAGTGATGCCGGCAACACGCGCGGACGTGCCGGTGTATCTCGAAGGTCTGGGCACGGTGCAGGCGTTCTACACCGTGACGATCACCCCGCGCGTGGATGGAACGTTGCAGAAGGTGGGTTTCGTGGAAGGGCAGACCGTCAAGCAGGGAGAGCTGCTGGCGCAGATCGATCCTCGTCCTTATCAGGCGGCGCTGGATCAGGCCACTGCGACCAAGCTCAAGGATGCGGCTCAGCGGGTGAGCGCACAGCATGATCTGGAGCGATACCTGGAGCTTGCTCCGAACGATCTCGCCAGCAAGCAGACGGTCGATGACCAGCGCGCAGTGGTGGCGCAGCTCGATGCACAGCTCAAGGTCGATCAGGCGGCGATCGACAACGCGCGCACCCAGCTCGATTACACGAATATCACATCGCCGATCGAGGGACGCACCGGTATTCGTCTGGTCGATCCCGGCAACAACGTGCATGCGACCGACACTGGCGGCATTGTCGTGGTTACGCAGGTGCAGCCGATTGCCGTGATATTCACGCTGCCGGAGGAGTCACTGCCGGCAATGAGCACCGCGCTCGCAGCCGGGCCGGTGACTGTGGAAGCCAGGTCTCGTGACGAGAAAACACTGCTCGACCACGGCGTTGTGTCGCTCATCGACAATCAGATCGATCAGTCCACTGGCACGATTCGGGTGAAGGCGACTTTCGCCAATGCCAGCAACACGCTGTGGCCCGGAGAATTCGTCAATGCGAAGGTACTCACGCGCACCGAAAAGAATGCGCTGACGATACCCTCCAGTGCAGTACTGCGGGGCGCCGGTGGCATGTTCACCTACGTTCTGAAGCCGGACTCCACGGTGGAAGCGCGGCCGCTGCAGATCGCAGGGGAGAACGATCAGCGCAGTGTCGTGGCGAGCGGCCTGCAGCCAGGCGAGCGCGTCGTGGTCAGCAATCAGTATCGATTGCGGGCCGGCGCGCGGGTCAAGGTGACCCCGAGTCGTGCGTCATGAATATTTCTGCTCCGTTCATCCGCCGGCCGATCGCAACCTCGCTGTTGATGATGGGCATCTTCCTCACGGGCCTGGCGGTCTACCCGTTGCTGCCCGTGGCGCCGCTGCCGCAGGTGGACTTCCCGACGATCATGGTGACCGCGCAATTGCCCGGCGCCAGTCCCGAGACAATGGCGTCAGCAGTGGCGACGCCGCTGGAATATCAGTTCGCCGAAATCTCCGACGTGTCGCAAATGACCTCGAGCAGCGTGCTGGGGATGACGCAGATCACGATCCAGTTCGATCTGGCCCGTAACATCGACGCGGCGGCCCAGGACGTGCAGACGGCAATCGATGCGGCCGGCGGACAATTGCCGAAGAACCTGCCGTCGCCGCCCACGTACCGCAAGGTCAATCCTGCCGATGCCGCTGTGCTGGTGCTCGCAGTTCATTCCGATACGTTGCCGCTCACTGAGGTGGACGACTATGCCGAAAACGTGATCTCGCAGCGGATCTCGCAAATTCCCGGCGTCGCTCAGGTGAACATCGGCGGACAGCAGAAACCGGCAGTACGCGTGCAGGTCGATCCGGCGAAGATTGCCGCGCTGGGGCTGCAGCTCGAAGATGTGGCAGGCGTCATTTCCACAGCGACCACCGAGTCGCCGAAAGGAGCGATCAATGGCGTCGCCCACAGTTTCGCCATCTACGATAACGATCAATTGCTCAAGGCCGCTCCCTGGAACGACGTGGTGGTGGCCTACCACAACGGCGCGCCAGTGCGGATTCGCGATATCGGCGTCGCAGTCGACGGTCCGGAAAACAATCAGCTCACCGCCTGGGAGAACAACGAGCCCGGGATTCTGCTGCTGATCTACAAGCAACCCGGCGCCAACATCATCGATGTAGTGTCGCAGATCCAAACCCAGTTGCCGCAGATGTTGCTGGCCGTGCCGCCGGCGCTCAAGGTGGACAAGGTGATCGATCGGACGACGACGATCAAGGCGTCGGTGCACGACGTGGAGTACACGCTGCTGCTGACTTTCGCGCTGGTGGTCGTGGTGATCTTTCTGTTTCTCCGCAACGGCCTGGCCACGCTCATTCCCGCCGTCACCGTGCCGCTGGCGCTGCTGGGCACGGCAGCTGCGATGTACGTCCTCAACTTCAGCCTGGACAATCTCTCGCTGATGGCGCTGGCGATCGCCGTGGGCTTCGTGGTCGACGACGCCATCGTGATGCTGGAGAACATCTATCGTCACATCGAGAGCGGGCTGTCGCCGTTCGAGGCCGCGTTGAAAGGCGCGGGAGAGATCGGATTTACGATCCTGTCGATCAGCCTGTCGCTGGTCGCCGTGTTCATTCCGTTGTTGCTGATGGGCGGTATCGTCGGCCGTCTGTTCCGGGAGTTTGCCCTCACGGTCACGATGACCATCCTGGTTTCGGCCTTCGTGTCGTTGACACTGTCGCCGACGATGTGCGCGCTGTTTCTGCGCGACGAAAAGCATGTAAGACACGGGCGCCTGTACACGATTGTCGAGCGCGGTTTCGACAGAATGCTGGCGCTATATACGCGTGGGCTCGACTTTGTCCTGGGGCATCAGCGCAGCACGCTGTTGGTCTTCCTCGGCACCGTGGCGCTGGTGATTGGTTTGTTCGTCGTGGAGCCCAAGGGATTCTTCCCCCAACAGGACACCGGCATCATTTTCGGCATCTCGGATGCGGCCCAAGACGTTTCTTTCAGCCGCATGGTGCAACTACTGCATCAGCTGACGGATGTGGTGGCGGCTGATCCGGACGTCGCGAGCTGGGGCGCGGCGGTCGGCGGCAGCCGCCCGCTCAACAATGCATTCACAGTCATTGGCCTGAAGCCGCGCGGTGAACGCTCGGCAAGCGCTGACGAGATCATCCGCCGCCTCCGCGCCAAAATGGAGAGTGTGCCGGGCGCCACGCTGTATCTGCAGTCCGTGCAGGACGTGAACCTCGGCGGGCGATTGTCTCGCACGCAATATCAGTACACGTTGCAGGATGCTGACTCCGATGAGCTGAATCAGTGGGCGCCGAAATTGCTGGACGCGTTAAAGAAGCTGCCGCAACTGCGCGATGTCGCCTCCGATCAGCAGACCGATAGCTCGATGCTGTCATTGACGATCGATCGGGATCAGGCGGCGCGCTTCGGCATTCAGCCCGGAGCGATCGACCAGACGCTCTACGATGCGTTCGGTCAGCGCCAGGTCACGCAGTACTTCACGCAGCTCAACAGCTATCACGTCATTCTCGAAGTCACGCCGGAGCTGCAGAGCCAGCCGGATACGCTCAATAAGCTCTACGTGAAATCGCCGCTCACGGGCCAGCAGATCCCGCTGTCGACGTTCGCCCGGTTCGATACCGGTCATGTGTCGGCGCTGTCCATCAACCACCAGGGACAGTTTCCGGCGGTCACGCTGTCTTTCAACCTGGCGCCCGGCGTCGCGCTCGGCCAGGCGGTGGATGCGATCAACCAGGCGATGGCAGATAACCAGAAGCCGGCGGCGCTGGAGGGCACGTTTCAAGGCACGGCGCAGGCGTTCCAGTCATCGCTCAAGACCGAGCCTTATCTGATCCTCGCCGCGCTGGTCGTCGTCTACATCATTCTCGGAATGCTCTATGAGAGTTACATCCATCCGCTGACCATCCTGTCCACGCTGCCTTCCGCCGGCGTCGGGGCGCTGTTGATGCTGATGGTGTTCCATTTCGATCTGTCCGTGGTCGCGCTCATCGGCATCATTCTGTTGATCGGCATCGTCAAGAAGAACGGCATCATGATGGTGGACTTCGCGATTCAGGCGGAGCGCGAACAACACCTGTCGCCGGAGCAGTCGATCCGCCAGGCCTGCCTGCTGCGGTTCCGGCCGATCATGATGACCACTATGGCGGCTCTGCTGGGAGCGTTGCCGCTGATGCTGGGCCACGGCACCGGCTCGGAACTGCGTCAGCCGCTGGGCTACACGATGGTCGGCGGTTTGTTGCTCAGCCAGGCGCTGACCTTGTTCACGACACCGGTCATTTACCTGTATCTGGATCGCCTCAATCTGCGCCTTGGACGACGCCGCAAAGCGGCGCACGTGCCGGCCGCAGCAGCAGATTCACCTGCGGGCTAGGAGTGTTACGCATGCACCACGATGCAAAGAACGGCGGCGGCGAGCATCTTGGGTGCGGCATCCATATCAGTGGTGTGTCATGAAGGTTCTGCTGGTAGAAGACAACGAGCGGGTCACGCGCTTCGTCGTGAAAGGACTGCAGGAAGCCGGCCACACTGCGGACCACGCCGACAACGGCCGCGATGGATTGTTTCTCGCGGCCAGCGAGTCTTATGACGTCATCATCATGGATCGAATGCTGCCGGGTCAGATCGACGGTCTCGCGATCATCAAGGCGCTGCGGCAATCCGGTAACAGCACGCCGATTCTCATCTTGAGCGCGCTGTCGGATGTCGACGAACGGATTGCAGGCTTGCGCAGTGGCGGTGACGACTATCTCACCAAGCCGTTTGCTTTCGGCGAATTGCTGGCTCGTCTCGATGCTTTGGTGCGCCGTTCACAGAGCAGCCACGCGGACACGATCCTCGAAGTCGGCGATCTGCGCATGGATTTGCTCTCGCGCAAGGTGACACGCGGTGCCCGGGCAATCGTGCTGCAGCCGCGGGAGTTCAAGCTGCTGGAGTTTCTCATGCGGCACGCGGATCAGGTGGTGACGCGAACCATGCTGCTCGAAGGCGTCTGGGACTATCACTTCGACCCGCAGACCAACGTTGTGGACGTCCACGTGAGCAAGCTGCGCCAGAAGATCGATGGCGCCTCCGAGAAACCGCTGCTGCGCACGGTGCGCAGCGCGGGCTACATGATTACGGCGCATGCGTAGAAGCGTTCAACTCTCGCCTGTGGCCTTGGCATTCGGGTATGTCGCTTTTGGCATCGTTGCGCTCATCTTGTTCGCCGCGCCGCTGTGGTATGCGTGGCGAGTGACGATCGAAGATGGCCGTGCGGAGTTCCTCAGGGAGGATGCACAGAGACTGGCCGAGGTCTTCCACCGCGAGGGCCCCGAAGGTCTCGTTGCATTCATCCACGAGCGTATGGCGCTGCAGATTGCCTATGAAAGAATTCTGTTGATGACGGACGCATCGTTGCGACCGCTGGCGGGAAATCTGCCCGCCTGGCCGGCAGGCACGCCAGCGCGGGCGGGAACTTTCACGGCCACTGTGAATCTGGGTGGCGTGCCGACGCGCTCAGTCCTGTTGGACACCGAGCTGCCTGGCGGCTACCACTTGCTGGTAGGGCGCGACACGGCGAGGCTCGAACCGCTGCAGAGGAATTTCTGGTATGGCCTCGCAGTGGCGGTTTCCATTCTGACGATCGTGGGCATCGTCGGCGGCGTCCTGATTCAGCAAGCGCTGCTGTTTCGTGTCGAAAGCATCCGGCACACGATCTCCGCCATCATGCAGGGGGATCTGAGCCATCGCTTGCCGACGCGGCAGCGCGGCGATGAGCTGGATACGTTCTCACAAACGCTCAACGGCATGCTCGATCAGATCGAACAGCTGGTGAATGGCATCCGCAATGTTTCCAACTCCATAGCGCACGACCTGCGCACGCCGCTGGCAGAGCTGCGTTCGCGGCTGGAGGAGTTGTCGCTCAACCGACCGGACTCGAACACGACGTTCGCGGAGATCGAGCTCGCCGTTGCCGACGTCGATCGTGTCATCGGCATGTTCAACGCGCTGCTGCGGCTGGCCGAGATCGACACAGGCATGCGTCGCTCCGGTTTCGTGCAGGTCGACGTCGCGCGAGTTGCCGCGGAAGTCGTGGAGTTCTATCTGCCGGCCGCTGAGCTGAAAGGCGTCAGTCTGACAGCACGAGACCGGGGGCCAGTGCGGATCTCCGGCGATCCGCTGCTGCTGGCGCAGGCCATCAGCAACCTGATCGACAACGCGGTGAAGTACGTTCCCGAGCATGCCGCGATCAGCGTCGAGGTGCAGCGGCGGACGGGGGAGTCGGCGCAGATCGTCGTCTCAGACGATGGCCCGGGCATCGGCGATGCAGAGAAGTCCAAGCTGGCGCAACGCTTCTATCGCGGTGACGCCAGCAGAGGTACGCCGGGCGTAGGGCTGGGGCTCAGCCTGGTCGAGGCTGTTGCCCGGCTGCATGGCGGGACTCTGGAGTTCTCGGACAATCATCCGGGGCTGCGGGTGACGATGACGATCGGGCTGCTGCCAATCGTCACATCGTCACAATCGTGATCTGGCAGTAGCCGCTCAGCTTCGGCATGCCATCGTCGACGTAAACTTTCGCCTGCATCCCACTCACCCGAGTCGCCAGTGCCGCGGCGAGGAGTTGTGGGCTGGTCTTCGAATTGAACCAGCCCCAGTCCGCCAGGCAATCGACCTCTCCCCAGCTGCCAGTCAGCTTCAGCCAGACCACATCTTCGCGGCCGACCCTTTCGTGACTTTCGATCTGGACCTCGTCGATGAGCCCGGTCTTATAGATCAAGGTTGCTTGAGATATCCCGGGCAAGGCCCCGGCGAGCGCACTGAAGAGCCAAATCAACGCTCGTCCGTTCAACCTGCGTGCGCGATTCATACAAATCATCCTGATTCGTTGGTTTGGCATCGATTGGCGCTAGAAAATGACGCGGCAGCGGAAAGCTGTCAACGGCCACACGAACGAATCAGGGATTTGATGAACTCGGGAATTCCGAAATATCAGCTTTCGTATGTGCCGTTACGTTGCGCGGCCATCAGCAGCATCAGAGGCCGATCCATCTCCTCAACCAGCTCGGGACACTGAGCAACCTGCTCGCGGGTGGGGGCGAACTCTTCGAGGTGTCGCAGCACGAAGCCGGTATCGATGAGCGTATTCACCGTCGTCCCGAGCGTGCGATGAAACTTGAGTACACCGCTGGCAATCCAATCCGTGTGGCGCTCGCCTTCGCTGGCGTAGTGGTCGACCGGCCAGGTTCTGTGGCCCTGCTCGTGAGTCATCCAGCCCGGCTGCTTTGCCGCCATATAGATCGGATGCTCGATGCTGAACACGAAATGACCACCCGGAACGAGCGCACGATGCACCGTACGAACCAGCCGGGCGAAGTCCTCGATGTAATGGAAGGCCAACGAGCTGTAGGCCAGTTCGAATGACATCTCCGGCAGATCGAACGCGTCGAGATCTGCCATCCGATATTCGATCGCCTGATCCTGTGTGGTGGCTCTCGCGCGGCCGATCATGTTGTCGGATATATCCAGCCCGAGCACCGATGCAGCCCCGTGCTCTCGCGCCCAGCGGGCGAACCAGCCGAAGCCGCAGCCCAGATCCACGATCCGCTTGCCTGTCAGGTCGGGAAGCATGGCGCGCAGCGCTGGCCATTCCGGAGCCGCGGCGAGTCCATGCACCTGGCGCGGCAGCTGGCTATAGCCTGCAAAGAATGTCGCATCGTCGTAAATGTTCTGTGCCATACGCGGAGCCCGGCTATCAGGAATTCAAGTGACGATCATATGCGATCCTGCTGTTCTGATCGTCATTGCGCGTCGGGAGCAGGGGCGCGAACCTGGCGCTGGAGATTGCTCCTCCCATCTTGTGACACCGCAGGCCAGTCTTGTTGCCAGGCTTGCGACGGGCGCTCAGTGCCGTACTTGATACGAACCGGCATCGTGGCCAGTCGAGCAAACAGGCGCGCCTCTGCTCGAATCGGCCACCAGTCGTAGAGAAAGATTTCGATCGGTCGCCACATCGCGACCCACCCGCCGATCAACAGGCTTTCTCGCACGACGGAGAGGACGCCACCGCGCGGCTGCAGCGTATCGAGCAGCTGACTCGCTGCGATCGCCACCGCCAGAAAGGCGAGCCCGATGACCAGACTGATTCGCCCGCGATGAAACAGACCACGCAATCGCTGCCGGGCCGCGATCGTCCTGCCACCGAAATACTCGTGGACTGCATCACGAAGCATCGCAGCCTCGTCGGGACGCCCCGGGGAACGATCGAGATGGACCTGCAGTGCCAGCGCGCTGTCGCGCGGCAGCTCTTTGCTCCACGCAACGATGAAGTCTTCTGCGTTCGGATCCAGATCGCGGCTGCGAAACGGCGCCGGGTCCATCTCATTGAACAATTGTCGCAGTTCGGCCACGCGTACCTCGATGACGCGTGTCGCGGAGTCGATGGTATCGCCGGCTGTCATCATCTTGCCGCGCCCTGAAGCTCAGGCGCTGGATTGTAGAGCCAAAGCATCGCGGCTGTACCGCTGATCCCTCTGGAACAATTCCGCCGTCAACGTTCGCAGCCAGCGGCTCCGCGGGTCGTGATGAAACTTGCGATGCCAGAATTGCCGCAGTGGAATTCGCGGCGAGGGGAAGGGCAGGCCCACCATGCGAACGTGCGGCGAGGCGCCCGAGAAATAGTAAGCGAGCGGCTCGGGCACGGTGACCATGAGATCGGACTGCGCAACGATCACCGGGGCGCTGCCGAAGTGGGGCGTCGTCAGTACGACGCGGCGCTGAATGCGCTTACGTTTCAAGTAGCCTTCGATGACCTCTTGGCTGCGGCTCTCGGCACGAACCACCGCGTGTTCCAGCTGCAGGAACTGCTTCAAGCTGAGTTTCTTCGCGGTCAGCGGATGGTCGGCACGTAGCAGACCGACGAAGCCATCCAGGAACAGCACCTGCTGAAAGAAATTGTTTTTCTTCAGGTCGGGAAAATACCCCATGGCCAGATCGACGGTCCCGGCTTCCAGCCCGTCGGCAATCTGTGCCGCCGGCAGGCTGACGGCGTTGATGCTTGCCTGCGGCGCGAGCCGACGCAGGTCCTTGAGCAGCTTCGGCAGAAATACGATCTCTCCCACATCGGACATGGCCAGTGAGATGGGCCCGGCCAGGGTCGCGGGATCGAAGACCGGCGAGGCGATGATATCGGTGCCGATGCGTCTGAGAATGGCGCGAGCCGAGTCGACGATGTCCCGGCCTCGTGGCGTGGGCTGCATGGTATTGCCGATGCGCACGAACAAGGGGTCGTCGAAGAAACTCCGCAGCTTGCCCAGCGAGGCGCTCACGGCGGGCTGGCTGCGATGCAGTTTCAGAGCCGCGTCGCTGACGCTGCGGCAGTCGTCGAGTGCCACCAGCACGTACAGCAGGTTCAGGTCCAGCTCGCTCATATAGATGTATTACCCATGCGGACTGCGTGCTCTATTCATTTCATAAATAGAGACAATATTCCAGATCGTGTTGCCGGATGAGGCCCGGGACGGGAGCATGGTCCGGGTTGGGGGCGACCTCGAAGCAAAGTTGCGCATGCAGCGTTACATCCTCAGGCTTTCCTGTCCGGACCGCAGAGGCATCGTCGCTGCCGTCGCCGGCTTTCTGTTCGAACATCGCTGCAACATCGTGGAGAGCGCGCAGTTCGGCGACCAGGCGCAGCGTTTTTTCATGAGGGTTTGTTTCGATAGCGAGCCGGGCCAGCCGGTCGAGGCCCTGCAAGCGGCGTTTGCGCCCATCGGCGAGCAGTTTGCCATGCAGTGGGACTGCTACGACCTCACCCGGAAACAGCGGGTCGTGCTGCTGGTTTCCAGGTTCGGTCACTGCCTCAATGACTTGTTGTATCGCTATCGCACCGGTGCGCTCGCCGTCGAGATCCCGGCGATCGTCTCCAACCATCGCGATTTCTATCGGCTCTGCGCCGCCAACGACATTCCGTTTCATTACCTGCCGGTGAGTCCGGAGAACAAGCCGCGGCAGGAGCAACAGCTGCTGGAGATCGTGGGCGAAGCGCGGGCCGATCTGGTCGTGCTGGCCCGGTACATGCAGATTCTGTCGCCGGCCTTGTGCCAAAGGCTCGAGGGACGCGCCATCAACATCCATCACTCGTTCCTGCCGAGCTTTCAGGGGGCGAGGCCGTATCAGCAGGCGCACGATCGCGGCGTCAAGCTGATCGGCGCCACGGCGCACTATGTTACCGAGGATTTAGACGAGGGACCGATCATCGAGCAGGACGTAGCTCGCGTCGATCACGCCATGAGCGCGGAGGATTGCGCCGCTGTGGGGCGCGACGTCGAGTGTGCGGTGCTGGCGCGTGCGGTGAAATGGCATGTCGAGCACCGCATCTTGTTGAACGGCAAACGCACCGTCGTCTTTCGCTGAGCCCAGGCCGACCATGACACAACCCAAGGTCGAGAGCATGCCGCCGTCCGTCGTCGATCCGGCCAGCATTGCCAGGATGGCGCGAGAGTGTTCCATCGAGATGAACGTCCAGGACGCACGGCACCTGCATCGGGCGCGCGCGCTGTTACCGCCGGGAAAAAAGGTCTATGTAAGTCATCTGCCGAAGCAAACCTGGCAGCAGACGCTCGCTACCTGTCGTGACGTGAGAGAGGCGGGATTCGATCCGGTGCCGCACGTGCCGGTACGCTTGCTGGACAGCGAGCGCACACTCGATGAGTTCCTGCACGAAGCGACCCGCCGAGCCGAGGTGGCAGAGATACTGCTGATCTCCGGCGATTATCCGCACGCGAGCGGACCCTATTCGACGGTCGCCGAAGTGTTGCGAGCCGGCAAGCTGAGCGAACACGGTTTACGCCGGATTTCGCTGGCCGGTCATCCCGAAGGACATCCGCAAGTGTCACTCGTCGAAATCCGTCGCGCGGAGCGTGAGAAGGCGGAGCTGGCGCAAGCGGCAGGATTGCAGGTCACATTGCTCACGCAGTTCTTTTTCTTTCGAAGCACCGCCATTTCTCGAGTGGGCCGCGGGCTTACGCGCCGACGGTGTTAACGCGAAGCTCGTCGCAGGCTTGGCTGGCCCGGCCGGTATCGCGACGCTGCTCCGCTATGCCGTGCGCTGTGGCGTCGGTCCATCGATTCGCGCGCTGGGCGCGAGGCCGACCGCGCTCGTGAAACTTATCGACGATCACGGGCCGGAGAAGCTCATGCGAACGCTGGCCGGCGTGTCGCGGCCCGATCTGTATGACGGAGTCCATTTTTTCACTTTCGGCGGATTGCTCCGAACGTGCGAATGGCTGCAGCGCGTGGGCGCCGGCGATTTCACGCTCGATCGGCACGGCGGCTTCCGCGTCGGCTAGGGATCTATCAGCAAAGTTTATCGCTTGGCCGCGGTTCGGTATTGGCGCGCGGGTCTGCCGCCTCCCAATAATCTGCCGCCGGATCGAATACAAAGAGTCGGATAGAGCGGGGGATGGAGTGGACACAAGGCTGGGTCCATACGCAGGAGTGGCTGAGCGGCGCACCGACGGCTGTTGGTCGCTGCGCTCTGTCGATCCGTTGCGTTCCTATCCCCGCCGCTTTACTGAATATCTCACGCGCTGGGCCAGGGAGCGGCCCGATGCCGTCTGGCTCGCCCAGCGCGATGCCCATGGCGAATGGTGCAAGCTCTGCTATGCGGCTGCGTTCGAACAGATCCAGAGAATCGGCGCAGGTTTGCTGCAACGGGGCCTCAGTGCCGAGCGGCCGCTGGTCATTCTGTCTGGCAACAGTATCGAGCATGCACTGCTCACGTTCGCCGCCATGCATATCGGCGTGCCGGCCGCGCCGCTATCGCCGGCATATTCGCTCGTCGATCCCGAGGCACGTCGGGTTCTGCACGCGGTCTCGCTGCTGACACCGGGACTGGTGTATGCCGAGAATGCCGATGTCTTCGACAAGGCGGTATCTCTGGCTGTTCCGGCGCAGACGGAAGTCGTTGCTCTCAACGGCCACTTCTCCTCGCGAAGTCACACACCGTTCGCCAGTCTGCTGGGCGAGGCGAGTGTCGACGTCGAGCGCGCTCACGAAGCGGTGACTGGCGACACGATCGCCAAGTTCATGTTCACCTCCGGCTCCACGCGCATGCCGAAGGCGGTCATCAACACGCATCGCATGCTTTCATGCAACCAGAAGATGTATGCGCAGTGCTATCCGTTTCTCGAAGAGGAGCCGCCGGTGCTGGTGGATTGGCTGCCCTGGCATCACACGGCCGGCGGCAACGCCAATATGGGAACGGTGTTGATGCATGGAGGCACGCTATACATCGATGCGGGCAAGCCGACCGCGGCGGGCATGGCGCAAACGGTGGCGAATCTGCGCGAGGTGGCCTCCAGCGTCTACTACACCGTGCCGAAAGGTTTGGAGATGCTGGTCGAAGCAATGCGCAGCGATGAGCAGCTGCGTGCGCGTTTCTTCAGCCGCATGAAATTGATATTTCCCGCCGGTGCCGGCCTGCCGAAGCCGGTGCAGGACGCGATCGACCAGATGTCCATGCAGGTGCGCGGGCGCAAGACTCCGATGACCATGGGATTGGGCATGACGGAGACGGCTCCGTTCGCTATCTCAGCGCATCTGCCGACCTGGCAGCCGGGGGTGATCGGACTGCCGGCGCCGGGCGTCGAAGTGAAGCTTGCCCCTGTGGCGGACAAGCTCGAAGTGCGCTATCGCGGGCCGAGCATCACACCCGGCTATTGGCGGCAGCCCGAGATCAGCCGCGAGGCCTTCGATGACGAAGGATTCTTTTGCAGCGGCGATGCCGCGGTGTTCCTGGATCCGGCACAGCCCGAGCTCGGCCTGCGTTTCGACGGCCGTATCGCCGAGGATTTCAAACTCTCCAGCGGCACCTGGGTCAATGTCGGTGCGATGCGTTCGGCGGTGCTGACAGCGGGCTCGCCGTTCATCCACGACGTCGTGTTCGTCGGCCAGGATCGCGACGAGCTGGGCATGTTGGTGTTTCTTAGTGCAGCGGCCACACGGCTCTCCGATGCCGGTGTGCAGACATGGTTGAGCGATCTGCTCAAGGCGCTGGCGCATCAAGCGGGAGGTGGCTCGCAGCGAGTCGCTCGTGCGCTCGTTCTAGAGCAGCCGCCCTCGATTGCCGCCGGCGAAATCACAGACAAAGGCACGATCAATCAGCGCGCCGTGATTGGGGCTCGGCAAGCGATGGTGGAGCGGTTGTATTCATCGGCTCGCGAGCCCGGCGTGGTGGTGCTGTCATGACCACGCTGGTGCTGATCCCGGGATTGCTCTGCGACGAGTTCGTGTGGTCGGAACAAAGGCGCGCTCTGTCGAGCCACGCGCGCACCTGGGTGCCCGATCATGGCTCGATCGATTCACTCACCGACATGGCCCAAGCCATCCTGCGCGATGCACCGGCCGAGCGATTCGCACTGGCGGGACATTCGATGGGCGGAAGAGTGGCGCTCGAAGTGATGCGGCTCGCGCCTCAGCGAGTCGAGCGTCTCGCGCTGCTCGACTCCGGCTGGCAGCCGCGCCAGCCGGGCGTCCGAGGAGAGGAGGAACAAACATCTCGGCTGGCGCTGCTCGAGGATGCTCGTCGCAACGGCATGCACTCGATGGGCCGACGGTGGGCGTTGGGGATGCTGCATCCGAAGCGACTCGACTCGCCGCTGTTCGAAGCCGTCGTCGACATGGTCGAGCGCAAGACGCCGGAGATATTTGCTGCGCAGATCCGAGCGCTGCTCGCGAGACCCAATGCGATGGAGCAGTTGCTCGCCATCCAGTGTCCGACGCTCGTGGCCTGCGGGCGTCAGGACAGCTGGAGTCCGTTATCGCAACACTTGCAGATGGCCGTGATCGTGCGCGGCGCGCGTCTGCGCATCATCGAGGAAAGCGGTCACATGAGTACGCTGGAACAACCGGAGGCCGTCACGGCCGCGTTGGCGGAATGGTTGAGCGGTAAGGAAGATATTGCGCAGGGGCAGCGACCCATCGCACTTCTAGAACGTCAGCTTGCCGAGTCCGCGTGTCGCGACGTGGTTTGTCGGGCTGCGCTCAAACTCGATGCCAACGATCTCGACGGCTTCGCCGCGTTCTTTACGAGCGATGCAGTCGTCGTACGACCGGGCAAAGAGCCTCTGAAAGGTATAGATGCGTTGCTCGAGTCCTATCGATCGCGACCCACTTCCCATGTAACTCGACACTTGGTTGCCGGAAGCGTCGTCGATTTGCGCGCGCCCGACGAAGCACATGCCATCAGCAACGTGTTGGTGTGGACGGGTCATGCCGACCGGCAGGTCGTCGGCGAATTCGAAGACACGTTGCGATTGTGCTCGGACGGACTGTGGCGCATCGCGCATCGTCAGGCACGCTTTCTCCTGCATGTCGAAAGCGGTGGGTGAGGGCATGACGTCATCCGATCCCAGTGCGCAACTGCGTCGCGAGCCCATGAGCTCGTTTCAAATCGCAGCGGTCGCGATCTGTGTCGCGCTCAACGCGCTCGATGGCTTCGACATCCTCGCAATCACTTTCGCCGGGCCGGGTATCACGCGCGAGTGGGGCTTGGGGCCGGGCGGGCTCGGCATCGTCATTTCGACCGGCTTGGTTGGCATGTCGGTGGGATCGCTGCTGCTGGCGCCGCTTGCCGATTCCCTCGGCCGACGTCCCATCATCCTGCTGTGCCTGATTCTGATGACCGTGGGCATGCTGCTGTCCGCGACCGCTAGCGATGTGATCATGCTGTCGATCTGGCGCATCGTCACCGGGCTGGGCATCGGCGGCATGCTGGCTTCCATCAATGCAATGGTCGCCGAATATTCGAACGACGCTCGCCGGGACTTCTGCGTCAGTCTCATGACCATCGGCTATCCCCTCGGTGGCGTGCTGGGCGGCATGGCTGCCGCCTGGTTGCTGCGCGAGTTCGACTGGCGCTCGGTCTTCCTCTTTGGCGGCGTGGTGTCGACGCTGATCCTCGTCGTGGTGTGGCGGCGCCTGCCAGAGTCAATTGAGTTCCTGATGTTCAAACGTTCACCGGACGCATTGAATCGCGTGAATTGGATCCTGCGCCGCATGGGTCGAGCAAACATTACGGAGATGCCAGCCCGAACGCGGCAGCCGCGCATGAACGTTTGGGCCGCGTTCGATAAGGAACTCGCCGCGCAGACGGCGCTGATCTGCGCGGCGTACTTCCTCTACATGATGACGTGCTACTACGTCCTCGGCTGGATTCCTTCCATCGTCACGGCATTGGGCTTTACTGCGAGTGTCGGCGCCGAAGTGTCTGTCTGGACCAATCTGGGCGGGATCATCGGTGGCGCGCTGCTCGGGTATCTCGCCCGACACATCAATCTCAAACCATTGGCGAGCGGCGCGATGCTCCTGACCGCGCTCTCGCTGGCCGTATTCGGTCGCACGCAACCCGATCTGTTTGCTCTCAAGGCGGTCGCGTTCGCGCTCGGCTGGTTTCTCTATTCGTCGGCAGTCGGGTTTTACGCAACTTTCGTTCGCGTGTTCCCGACGCACCTGCGCGCCACGGGCACGGGCCTGGCCATCGGGCTGGGTCGCTTCGGCGGCATGCTCGGTCCGGTGCTCGGCGGTTGGCTGATGGCGGCAGGAACGAGCCGCCCCAGCGTCGCCGCGATCATGGCGCTAGGTGCGGTGCTGTCCGCGATGTCCATCTGGTTACTGCGAGGATCGATGCTGGCCGCGCCGCCGCGGCTGGCGCTGAGCCGCTAAAGAGGTCGGATAAATCAGGGTCGATACGACAGGGGGCTGCCGTGTATTCATCAAGACGAGTTGCGACGATGGCCGTGGCATTGACGTTGACGCTGCCGTTGACAGCGCGCGCTGCCGAGCTGGAAGAAGTAATCGTGACGGCGCAAAAACGCGAACAATCGTTGCAAGACGTGAGCCTGGCGGTCACGGCGGTGTCCGCCGACGATCTGTTCCGTAGCAACATCTCGAAGCTCGAGGATCTGCAGCATCGCGTGCCGGGTGTCACATTCGGCAATGACTTCGCGTTTGCAAAGCTGTTCATCCGCGGCGTCGGTTTGAATAGCTCGTTTGCCGGCATCGATCCCTCAGTGGCGCTGCACGTCGATGGCGCGGTGGTCGCACAAGCGGCCGCGCAATTCGCCTCGCTGTTCGACCTGGAGCGGGTCGAAGCGCTGCGTGGTCCGCAGGGCACACTGTATGGCCGCAATGCCACTGGCGGTTCCATCAACTTGGTGACGGCGAAGCCCACGCAGAACTTCGGCGGCTATACCAATCTCTCGATCGGCGGCAGCGACTTGAGCTACGGCCTGGACTCTGCGATCAGCGGGCCGCTGACCGACAACCTGCTCGGCCGCGTCGCGGTCCACTACCAACATCGCGACGGCTTCGGCAAGCACACTGGCAGTGGCAAGGACATCGACGACCTCAACGTGATCGGCACGCGCGGCCACCTGCAGTTCAAGTTCAGTGGGGACGTGGATCTGTTGCTCAGTGGCGAGTATTCCAAGGAAGACGATCACAGCAAGTCGGTGCACTTCATCGGGCCAATGTTTCCTGATCCGCCGCTGCCCAGCCTGCGGGCGACCGGCTTGCCGAATGTGTCGCCGAACTCGCGCAACGCCGGCGGCGATTTCCGCCCGACTTTCGAAAGCGAAACTTGGGCGGCCACCGCGACGCTGACTGTGCGCGCGAGCGATGCGGTGTCGTTCAAATCTCTGACCAACTATCGCGAGTTCGACGATCGGCTGACGCAGGATTTCGATGTTTCGGACACGGTCAACGGCAACTTCCCGCCGGCGCCCACGTCGACGACGCAGTTACAGGCAATCGGCGATGAGCAGTTCTCTCAAGAACTGCAGTTCATCTACGAAGGCGACAGGTTGCATGGTATCGCCGCCGCTTATTACCTGACTGAGTCCATCGACAGTCTGGTGTTGCTGGGGCGGGATCCGGTGCGACAGCCCGCACGCTCACGCGTGATCGTGCCCGCCACGCTCGATGTGGACGCTTGGGCGTTGTTCACCAACTTCACTTACGATCTGACCAAGATGTTCTCTATCAAAGCGGGCGCGCGCTACAGCTCCGAGAAGCGCACGATGGAGAATCATTTTGCAGTGGCCAGCCCGGTGGACCCGGCCGCCGTCTTCGATCCGGTGCGGCGGGCGTCGCGAGACTATTCGGATTTCTCTCCGGAGTTCGGCGTCGAGCTGCGGCCGGTGGACTCGGTCATGCTGTACGCCACGTATTCGGAAGGTTTCAAGAGCGGCACGGCCAACCTGGGCGAGCGCGTGCCCAATCTGGTGAATCCCGAGACCATCGAGAACATCGAAGCCGGCTTGAAGAGCCGGCTGTTGAAGGACACGCTGATGCTCAACATCGCGGCGTTCAAGTACAAGGTCGAGGACGCGCAGTACGATCGCACTTACGCCATCACCGCGCCGCCGTTCTATGCCGCGCGGCTCGAGAACGCAGCAACCACCGACGGCAAAGGGGTCGAGCTGGAAACCAGCTGGCTCGCCACCGACCGCTTCAAGATGTCGTTTGCCGGCACCTATTATCACATCCGCTTCGACAAGTTCCTGTCGCAGAACCCGATCAACCCGGCGCTCTTCGGGCCGGGCGGATCGAGCCTGCCGCCTGAAGACCTGACGGGGAACCGTCCTCGTAACACACCGGATTGGACTGCCGAGCTGTCGGCGACGTACCAGTGGCCGCTGACCAGCGGCGCATCGCTGGCATTGACCGGCGTTGTGTCGAGCCGGGACAAGCAGTACTACACCGAGTTCAATGACGATGTGACCGGCCAGGACGGCTTTACGCTGTATGACGCCAACCTGCTGTACACCGGCGTCGGCGGCAAGTTCACATTGAATTTCTGGGGTAAGAACCTATCGGACGAGATGATCGTGTCCGGCATCTATGTGACATCCACCGCGCGCACGATCACCGGCACCTATTTGCCGCCACGGACGTACGGCGTGACCGCCGGTTATAAGTTTTGAGGAGTCAGGGATCGATGCCTCCTGAAGCCGTTCAGTATCAATGCAGGAACCGGATCGGCTGGTCGCTGATCGATTATCCGCCAGTGAATGTTCTGGCAGCACCGGTCCGCGCCGGCCTCGCGCGTGCACTTGAGGCAGCGCTCGCCGATGAGTCTGTGAGGGCCGTCGTCATCGCCTGCTCGGGCAAGACGTTTTCGGCCGGTGCCGATATTGGCGAATTCGACGGGCCGATGACTGAGCCGACATTGCAAGCGGTGTTCGCGTCCATCGAAGCGTCGAACAAACCGATCGTCGCAGCTGTGCAGGGCGTGGCACTTGGTGGCGGCGTCGAGCTGGCGCTCGCATGTCACTACCGAGTGGCGACTGCGGATGCGAAGCTCGGCTTTCCGGAGATCACCCTGGGATTGATTCCAGGCGCGGGCGGCACGCAGCGGCTGCCGCGAGTGATTGGTGCGGCGGCGGCGCTCGATATGATTGTTTCTGGCGCCCCCGTCGATGCTGGCACTGCGTTGAGCCTCGGGCTGGTCGATGCGGTGGTCGACGGAGATCTGATGCAGGGATCGCAACATTTCTGCGATCAATTGATCGAGCAGGGTGCCAAGCCGCGCCCGACGGCCGCGCGCGTGGTCGAGGTCGCGGGCTTCGATGAGGCAGGGATAGCGGCTGTCCTCAGCAAACATTCGCGAGCTTTGAAAGGACGGATGACTCAGCAGCTCGTCGTCGAAGCACTCACTGCGGCCACTCAATCGGACTTCGATATTGGGCTCGCCATCGAGCGTCGCATCGCCGATCACTCGATCACGACGCTGGAAAGCAAGGCACTGCGCCACCTGTTCTTCGCCGAGCGGCAGGTATCGAAGGTGCCCGGCGTCGTGGCGGATTCCTCGAAAGCACCGATCACCCAGGTCGCGATCATCGGCGCGGGCACGATGGGCAGCGGCATCGCCACTGCGTGCGCCGACGCCGGCATGGCTGTCACTTTGATCGATTCGCATCCCGAAGGCATCGAACGTGGGCTGGCGTTGATCGGCTCGAACTATGAGTCGAGCGTGGCTCGCGGGCGACTGAGTCATGAAGAGGCCGCACGCCGCCGCGGACGCATCGTCGACTCGCTGGATCTTGGTGCCGCGGCCGGGTCGGATGTCGTGATCGAGGCAGTGTTCGAAGACCTGGCGCTCAAGCAAGCCATCCTGTCGAAGGTCGCTGCGTTCACGCCGGCTTCGACGTTGTTGGCGTCCAATACTTCGACCTTGTCCATCGCCGAGCTGTCACGACCCTGTCGCGATCCGCAACGAGTGGTTGGGCTGCATTTCTTCAGTCCGGCCCACGTGATGAAACTGCTAGAGATCGTGCGTGCACCAAACACCGATCTGGCTGCGCTCGGTCGGGCGCTGACCTTGGCAAAGCAGTTGAAGAAGATCGGCGTCGTGGCCGGCGATGCCTTCGGCTTCATCGGCAACAAGATGATGCTGGACGGCTACTGGCGCGAAGCGGAGCTGTTGATGCTGGAGGCCGCGACGCCCGAACAGGTCGATAGCGCAATGGAATCCATAGGCTTCGCGATGGGGCCGGCGCGCGTCAGCGATCTGGGCGGAACCGATGTCGGGACCAAGACGCGCATCGAACTGTTCAAACGCGAATCACGGCCGGATCCTTACTTTGTCATTGCCGATGCGCTGACGGCGATGAATCGCCTCGGGCAGAAGACCCGAAAGGGCTTCTACCGCTATCAGCCGGGCGCGCGCCAGGCGCTGCCGGATGATGAGGTGATCGAGCTCATTAGAAAGCTGGCCGCCGCTCGAGGTATCGCTCAGAGATCGATCGAAACGACCGAAATCGTCGAGCGCTGCCTGCTGCAACTCATCAACGTCGGGGCTGAGGTGCTCGAAGCCGGCGTCGCGATGCGCGCTGCCGACATAGACGTGGTGTGGGTGCACGGCTATGGCTTCCCGAGGCATCTCGGTGGCCCGATGTTTTACGCCGACAGCCTCGGGCTGAAGCATGTCCTCGGCAGAGTCGAGCATTACGCTGCTCGCATAAAAAATCGTAAAGACTACTGGCGGCCAGCGCCGCTGCTGGAAAAGCTCGCGCGGCAAGGCAAGTCGTTCGCGGACCGGGACAGCGAGGGGTCATGAGCAAACAAACGGCTTCCGTCTTCTTGCATCCGAAGGCCATGCGCGAGCAATCGCGGCCGTTGCCGGCTCGTATCGACCCCAACATGAGACAGCTACGTGCGCTGATTGCAGTCGCGCAAGGCGGCTCCGTGCACAAGGCCGCATCGCTGATGCATGTTACGCAACCAGCAGTGACGCGCGCGATCCATGAACTGGAGCAGGTCCTCGGGCTCGAACTGTTCGCGCGTACCGCCAAGGGTATGGTTCCCACCACGGTCGGCGCGATTCTCGTCGAACGCACTCAACGCGCGTTCGCGCAACTGACCCACGTCGAGCAGGAGCTGGCCGAAATGGGCGTGTCCCGCCGCTCGACTACGAGCATCGGGGCGAAGGTGACCAATCGGCACCTGAGAACGTTGGTGGCGATCGATCGCCACGGAACGGAAACAGCCGCCACCCAAGAGCTCGATGTCTCGCAGCCTTCGGTGACTCAGACGCTGCGTCAGTTGGAGCGCATTGTCGAGACCAATCTGTTCATTAGAACGGCGCGCGGCATGCTGGTGACCCGCGCCGGAGAGATCATGCTGCGGCGGACGAAGCTGATGTTCCATGAGCTGCAGCTGGCTCGCGACGACATCGCTGCCCAGTTCGGCAACATCAGCGGTCGCATCGTGGTCGGCGCTTTGCCGCTGGCGAGCACGCTGCTCGTGCCGCGCGCGGTGACGCGATTGAAACAGGAATATCCGGATCTGCAGATCACCCTCCTGGAAGGCACGTACGAGTCGCTGCTGGAGAGCCTGCGTTGCGGCGACGTGGATCTGCTGGTCGGCGTATTGCGCTACCCGATTCCTTGCAGCGACATCGTGCAGGAGAAACTGTTCGAAGACTTGCTTTCGGTGGTCGGCCGGAAGGGACATCCGTTCGCCTCGGCGACGTCATTGAAGCTCGCTGACGTGATCGATTGCGAATGGGTGTTGCCGTACAAGGCCGCGCCCTCGCGCCGGGCTTTCGAGCAGGTCATGCACGCGGCCGGCCTGCCGCTGCCGAAGAATGCCGTCGAGTCCAATGCACTGGTCGCGCTGCGTGCGTTGCTGATCGAAAGCGACCGCCTCTCGATCCTGTCGCGCAACCAGATCCACTACGAGGAGTTGCACGGCATGTTGTCGGTGTTGCCCATCGACATGCGCGGCAGTGAACGCCCGATAGGCATCACCACGCGCGCCGACGCCAAGCGCTCGGTCGGGTTGCATGCGCTGCTGCGCCATTTGCGCGCCGTCGGCGACGAGATGAAGAACGGACATACCATGGAGACGAGCAGATGAAGCCGACGAATCTGGAAGGTGTATTGAGACAGGCGGGCAACCCGGTGCACATGCTGCGCACCTCGAAGATCGGGGCATACGTCTATCCGGTCGTACCGTACGAGTTCAGCAACTGGCGTGACGAGCAGCGCGGCTGGCGCGAGACCGCAGTGCTGTTCGATCAGACGCACCACATGGCCGAGTTCACGGTGAAAGGGCCCGACGCGCTCAAGCTGTGTTCGTATCTCACCATCAACAGCTTCAACAGTTTCCAGCCGAATCGTGCCAAGCAGATGGTCCCTTGCAGCCATGACGGTTACGTCATCGGCGATGGCATTCTCTTTTATCTGGATAAGGATGAGCTGTTGTTCGTCGGTCGCGCGCCGACGGTGAACTGGATGCAATTCCACGCCGAGAGTGGCGACTTCAAAGTAACGACGATCCGCGACGATCGGTCTCCTTCGTATCCGCGCGGCAAGCCGGTTACGCGGCGGCACTATCGGTACCAGATCCAAGGGCCGAAGGCGTCGCAGATCCTCGCCAAGCTCAATGGCGGACCGCTGCCCGATGTGAAGTTCTTTGCTCTCGATAACATCAACATCAAAGGCCAGCCGGTGCGTTGCCTGCGTCACGGGATGGCGGGCGAGCCGGGTCTGGAGATCTGGGGGCCATACGAGCAGTACGATGAGATTCGCGAAGTCATCCTGGCGGCGGGTGAGGAATTCGGTCTGGTGCAGGTGGGCGCTCGCGCGTACTCGACGAATACGTTGGAGTCCGGCTGGATTCCCTCGCCATTACCGGCCGTTTATACCGGCGAGAGAATGAAGGCGTACCGCGAATGGCTTCCCGCCAATGGCTATGAAGCTACCGGCTCGATCGCCGGTAGTTTCGTTTCGGACAATATCGAGGACTACTATCTGACGCCGTATGCGCTGGGCTACGGTCCGTTCGTCAAGTTCGACCACGATTTCGTCGGCCGCGAGGCATTGGAGAAGTTGCAGCACCAGCCCCAGCGCAAGAAAGTCACGTTCGAATGGCATCCGGAGGATCTGGCGAAGATCTATCGGTCTTTGTTCGATCCGTCGATGCCGAACTACAAGTACATGGATATTCCGAACTTCAACTATGGCTCCTCGTCCTACGACGCGGTACTCAAGGGCGGGAGAGTGGTGGGGTTCTCGATGTTTGGTGGTACCAGCTTCAACGAGCGCAGAGCGCTATCGCTTGGGGTGGTCGATGCAGACATCCAGGTGGGTGACGAGCTCACGCTGCTGTGGGGAGAGGAGAACGGCGGCACCAGCAAGGCCACCGTGGAACGCCATACCCAACTCGAAGTGCGTGTGAAGGTCGCACCGGTGCCTTACGCTCGCGATGCCCGCGAGGGGTATCACCAGGGTTGGCGTAGCAAGCAGGCTTGAGGGTTTCATGACCTCTCTAAGGCTCGACGAGCTGATTGCGATAGATGTTCATACGCATGCCGAGGTTTCCTGCCGCAACCCGATGGACGAGGTGTGGCAGGAGTATGAGAAAGCGGCAAGCGTGTACTTCAAGGCGGGCAGCCGCCGGCCGACCATCGCCGAGACCGTGGCTTACTACCGCGAGCGGAAGATCGGGCTGGTCATGTTCACGGTCGATTCCGAACATCAGATCGGCGCGCGTCGCATTCCCAACGAAGAGGTGGCGGATGCGGCACGCGACAATGCCGACATCATGATCGCGTTCGCCAGCATCGATCCCCACAAGGGCAAGATGGGCGTGCGCGAGGCCAAGGCGCTGTTGAAGGACGGGGTGATTCGCGGTTTCAAATTCCATCCCACCGCGCAGGGGTTCTTTCCTAACGACCGGATGGCTTATTCGTTGTACGAAGTGATCGCCGAGCACAGGCTGCCGGCGATCTTTCACAGCGGCCACTCGGGCATCGGCACCGGGATGCCCGGTGGCGGCGGGCTGCGGCTGAAATATTCCAACCCCATCCACCTCGACGACGTGGCAGCGGATTTTCCCGAGATGAATGTCATCATCGCGCACCCGTCCTGGCCGTGGCAGGACGAGGCGCTGTCGGTGTGCTTGCACAAGCCCAATGTCTACATCGATCTGTCGGGCTGGTCGCCGAAATACTTCCCGCCGCAACTGATCCAGCACGCCAATGGCCAGCTCAAGCACAAGATGCTGTTTGGCTCGGACTATCCCCTGATCACGCCGGAACGCTGGATGAAGGATTTCGAGGCGGCCGGCTTCAAGCCGGAGGTGCGGCCGCTGATCCTCAAGGACAATGCGATCGAGGCGCTGCGCTTGCGGTAACGGGCACCGTGTCGGCAGGGAACCGTGCTTACGGTGGCGCGTTGCCGGATTAGGAGATGAAATCTCTCATGGGGGGCCGGCGATGCGTGGGAAGCCAGATTCTCCAAGCCGAATGGGTGAGCAGCGGCGCTACTTTCCCGACTGGACGCGACATGCTCGGGCGAGCAGCTTCGAGCTGGAGGCCGACCATAACTCTTATCTCGCGGGCGGATACGCGGAAGAATTCGGATACTGTGCGCAGTCAGGATTTTCGCGCAACGTGCCCGTGCTGGAGGACGAAAGCCCCGAGCTTTGCCGTGAGCGGCACCGCCAGGCGCAAGCGACGCATCCCGGATATCCGCTGCGAGCCCATCCATTGGCCGGCGACTTCGACCGGATGGCCCGGCAGCGAAGGATTGCCGCTCGTCAAAGCGGCGCGCCGGCGCAGCAAGTTACTGTGTCAGTGAACTACGGTATCTATTTTTCCGTCGACCAGCGGTCCTACCCGCGGGAGCAGGGCAGTCCGCAAGCTCGCGCGACGATCATTGCGACCCGGCTGACGGCCGCGTTGACCGCATTACGATGGGCACTCCGGCGCCGCTGAGCATCTCGGCCAACTCTATGGTCGAGCGGCAATGGGGCGTTTGATGCGCATGGCTTATCCACATTACGATGTGGGGCCCCAGTGCCCAGGAGCTGTGCCATGCCGTCCGCCAAACGCGCCCAGCCGAAAAGTGCCACTAACGTCAGTATTCGTCGCGACCTGCTGGAGGCTGCTCGCGCCTCGAAGATCAATCTGTCTGCCACACTCGAGCAGGCATTGATCGAGAAACTGCGGGAAGCTCAGCAGCGCCAGTGGCGAGAGGAGAGCCGTGAATCCATCGCAGCCTACAACCAACATGTAGAGAAGTACGGCGTTTTCTCCGACGGCAGCCGGAGCTTTTGATGGCGCAGTTACACGGTGTACAAGAACACGAATCCACGTAGCAAGACGACGTATCCGCTGCTGGTGGACGCCCAGGCCGACCTCCTCGATGAGCTGCAGACTCGGCTCGTCATCCCGCTGACCAAGACTCCGGCCTTGACGAAGAAACCCATTGCCCGGCTGACGCCATCCATCGAAATCGACGGCGAGCAATACCTGCTGATGACGCCCCAATTGGCCGGCATCGCGCGCTCGGAACTCGGGCCTGCGGTCGGCAGCGTCGCCGAGCAGCGAAGTGCGATTGTTGCGGCGTTGGATATGTTGATTACTGGGGCGTAGCGCAGGCCGCGGTCCGAGACGCCGGAACGACAGTTCATAGAGTCCCTGCGTGGTTGTTGCGCTCGGAGAGAGCAATTTCCATACCGACCGTTAAAGAACTTCTGTTCAATCAACAGGCAGATCCGTCGGCTCAGGCGCCGGCGCCGGACGAATGTAAATAGGAGCGACGGTGGGTGCAGAGATAGCCGTCGTTACTTTTTTCTGATATCAAGCAACCCGCGCGAATGTAACTTTCGCGACAACAAACATTAAGCGGGGCTCGCGATCCGAAGGGTACGGACGCGAAGGGACGTATGACTTCATTGCGTTTCGCGTTGATCGGGTGCTGCGCCTGGTTGCTGGTTGCCTGTAGCGGCGGCGGCGGCGGCGGCGGTGGTGGCGGGGGCGGAGGCGGGGGCGGCGGTGGCTCCGGTCAGTTCTCGATCGCACAGAACAGCATCTCGTTCGAGGCCGCCGTCGACGGTGCGAGGCCGGCGCCAGTGTCGATCAACGGCAGCATCACCGGCGTGAGCTCGACCGTGTATCTCACGGTGCGCCTGACGAATAGAAGTATCAGCAACGCCACCGTGGAGCTCACCGGTGAAACGACCGGCCGGCTCACCGTTTTCCCCAGGTCGCCGGCCGAATTGGGCTTGGGCACGTTCTCCGACGCCGTTACTGTCAGCGCCTGTCTCGATCCGGCATGCGCGCAACAGGTGTCGGGCAGTCCGAGAACGATTGCGGTTACATATAACGTTCGCGGCCTGAGAGTCACACCGTCGGGTACCCTGAATCTGGCGGCGGCTGAGGGAGTCGCAGCGGCGCCAGTGGCAGTCACCCTGCAGAACTCGACTGCCGGTACCTGGACTTCTTCGATCACCTATCAGGGCGCGGCCAATGGCTGGTTGAATCTCACGCCGACGAGCGGTCCAGTGGGTGCAGACCAGACGCTCCGCTTGAGTGCCAACGCGCTCACGACGCCGGGTACTTACAACGCGTCGGTGAGGCTGAGCTCTGGTAACAGCGCGACGGTGATCCCGGTGACGTACACGGTCACGCCGAATCTCAGCGTCGCTCCGGCCTCGCTCACCCTTTCTGCGGTGACAGGGCAGACTGCCCCTCCAAACGGTGTGAGCACTGCGGTTTCTGCGGCCCGCGGCACGACGGCGTTCACGACATCCATTAGTTATGGGGCCGGCGCATCAGGTTGGCTCGCGGTGAGCGGCAGCAGCGCACCGGGTACGCTGTCGGTGGTGCCGCAGACGGTTGCGCTTGCGCCGGGCGTCTACAACGCGACAGTTACGTTGACGCCGACGGCCGGCGGCACACCGATCACTGTGCCTGTGACATATACCCTGGTTCCATCCGAGCTTACATTCAACCCCGTTCTGGCGACTTTCAGCATCAACGTGTCTTCTACCAGCGCTGCCTCGTTCGTGCAGCGAACCGTGCAAACTGGCGATACAGGGGCGCCATTGACATGGACCACGCAGGAGTCGTCGCCCTGGCTGGAAGTCACAGCCAGCGGCAGCTCGGGTCAGGCTGCTCGAGTGACAGTGTTACCGGCCGCGCTGGCTACCATGCGAAACGGTACCCACACCGCCACGATCAATTTCACTTACAACGGTACGTCGGTTTCGAATCGACTGCGGCCGCTCACGGTCGAACTGTCGTTGAACTTGCCGACCATCGCTTACGCCATGCCCTACGTGGCCTATCTCAATGAGCAGAAGCCGCTGATATTGCGTGGTTCCGGTTTCGATCAGGCGGGCATGGGGCCGGTGATGTTCGACGGTGTTGCCGCGCAGTCCGCCGAGGTGATCAGCGATACCGTCATTCGAGTAGTGCCGCCGTCGTTCGCGAGTCCGGCGCGGCCCGTCATCAGCATCGTCAATAACTTGGGCCTGGATCGCACCGATGCGGAGCTGGTCGCGCGGGTGAAACCCGACTATGGCAGCAACGCTTGGGATTTCGACATCGGCGTTCCTACCGGTGCCCGCGTGATCTATGACGCCGAGCGTGATTACGTCTTCAGCATGCGGCATTTCGTGGGCAGCGATCCGCCCGCGAATACGCGCGAGTCGGTATTGCGCTTCAGCCTG
Organism: Steroidobacter cummioxidans; assembly: GCF_003104955.1. Taxonomy (NCBI): domain Bacteria; kingdom Pseudomonadati; phylum Pseudomonadota; class Gammaproteobacteria; order Steroidobacterales; family Steroidobacteraceae; genus Steroidobacter; species Steroidobacter cummioxidans. The sequence goes on from NZ_LSRW01000028.1 coordinate 123,924, forward strand.
GATCCGCGTGGTACGGGTGCCGCCTTCAGTTTGCAACGTTTTCCTTGGATCGAAGATATCGGGTTGAGCCCGAACGGCAAGACTCTATTCGTGCTCACGACGACGCAGCTGCACTTCGTCGATCCAGATACGTTGCTGGAGATCGCCCCGGCGGTAACGGTGCCGGCCACAGACAGACGCACCGACAGGCTCGCAGTGGTCAACGATGGCAAGGTCCTGCTGCCGTATATGGGCGTGTACTACCAGCCCTCGACGAATACATTCGAACCGCTGGGATACAACAGCAGCACGTCCATCTTGGCGGTGAGCGCCGACGGCAGCCGTGCCGTATTCGGGGGCTCGGTAGGGACTACCCTGATCCTGCGGACATACGATTCGAGCACCGGGGAGTTTGCGTATCGATCGGGTCCAGGGTACTTGTCGCAGCTGAGCTTGAACCGCTCCGGCACGCTCATTGCGAACGGCGGTGAGGTTCTGAATGCGGATTTCACGGCCTACGGCAACGCGGCCGCCGGCTTTTCGGCGATCCTGTCACCGGCCGGCGACCGGCTCTTCGACCTGCGATTCTCGCCCAGCCGCTTGCACGTATTCGATACGAGTTCGCCAGGGAGCACGCTGCCCGAGGTGCGAGTCATTCCGGGGGTGTTGGGTCCATATGCAAGAGGCATATCGCTCAACGGCGAGCACCTGTTCACGATCGATCCCGATCGGATCAGCGTCGTCGCTACGCAGTGAGCATGAAGAAGGGAATTCTCCATGCAGCACCGCTCATGCTGGTGCTCACCGGCTGCGGTACTCCCGAAATCGTCCGTTTTCCGGCCGACGATCAGTCGGCCAAGCTGAGATACGTCACCACTGCAGCACTCTCGGATTTCACGTATCTACGGCGTGTGGATCGTTCCATGTGTCCGTCGTCTGCGCAGTCGATGCTCATCGCAACGACCGGAACGCTGGAGCAATCCCAGATCGCCATGATCGGGTCGAGCGATGTAGCACAGGCGCTGGTCAGGGAGTTCAACATTCCCGCATCGGCGCCACTGACGTTTTATGTAGCAGCCAGCAGGTACCCGACGTACAGCTGCGACAACGCGGGCGTGTTTCAACCCATGCCTGGCCGACAGTACGAGCTCAGGCACATTGTCGAGCCGGTAACGTTCGTTTGCATCGTCGAGATTGACGAGCTACAGCAAGGCGACGATGGGCAGGTGATGCGGCGGCGTGAACCCAGCGCGCACTACTTTCACCCGCCCAAAAAGATGCAGGACTATTGTCAGGAAGCACCGCGCGCGAATTGAAGTGTCGATGATTCTCATCACCAAAGTTGCTTGCAAGGAGTCACAGTGACGCGATCTCCCTCGTTCCTCATCGAGCTTTTGCGGCTGTCGGCTTTATGCCTTGCCGCACAGCTGCTGTCCGGTTGTGTGAGTCAGACAGCGGTTTTGAACGGTTATACGAAACCCGCCACGGTCGCGCCGTTCGAAATTGCCGATGCTCGGCCCGCCGAGGAACGTGAGTCGAAGATCATGTCGCTACTGATCACGTCCTGTAACTATGGCGTGCATCAGGTAGGGGACAAACGCATGGTCCCGGATCGGCTCACGCTGCTGGGCGAAGATCTCAATGCCGCCATGGGGGCGCAGCTGGCGGGAAAATCTCTCGTGCTCAATCGCTATGCCGTGCACTTCAACAATGCACAGGCATTGCGCAACGGTGTCGCCAAGATGAATCCGGGATTGATCGTGGATATGCTGAAGGGAGTCGGCGCTCGTTGTCCACGAGACGAGATGAAAGCGGGCTGGTTCGAGCCGGACGATGTAACGACGCCGTACTCGCCGTTCATCGTGGAAGTGACGTTGACAGTGGATGGCAAAGCCCATTCGGTGCGCAGCGTCTATTCTCCCGACAAGGAAGTGTCGCAGACGATGGGCGATCCAGAGTCGACGGTGGCGCTGTTTGCGGCGATCAGGAAGGCCAATGAAAAGCTGATCGCCAGCCTCCGCGAGACTTAGCGGAGGGCGTCAGCACAGCGACCGATTGTCGAGGATGCGTTGCGCCTTGCCGGCGGAGCGTTCGATGGAGCCGAGCGGCGCAATCCTCACTTGAGCGCTGATGCCGATGTTCGCTTTCACGGCCTCGCCGAGCAGATGGGCGGCCTGGGCTGAAGCGTCGTGCTGGTCCGCTTCGACATGAATCGTCAAATTGTCCAACCGCCCGTCGCGGGTCAGCTCGAGCAGGTAATGGGGCGTGAGCGCGGGGATGCGCAGAATCAGCTCTTCGATCTGCGTCGGGAACACGTTGACGCCGCGCACGATCAGCATGTCGTCGGAGCGGCCGACGATTCGAGCCATGCGGCGCATCGAGCGAGAGGTCGGCGGCAACAACCGGGTGATGTCGCGCGTCCGATAACGGATGATGGGCAGCGCTTCCTTGCTGAGCGAGGTGAACACCAGCTCACCGAGCTCGCCATCGGGCAACACCGCGCCGCTGTCGGGGTCGATGATTTCTGGATAGAAGTGGTCTTCCCAGATGACCGGACCGTCCTTGGTCTCGAGGCATTCGTTGGCCACGCCCGGGCCCATGACTTCGGACAGGCCATAGATGTCCAATGCATCGATGTTCAACGTCGTTTCGATTTCGCTGCGCATGGCATCCGTCCACGGCTCCGCGCCGAAGATGCCGAGCCTGAGCGAACATTCGCGAGCGTCGAGGCCTTGTTTCGCGAACTCATCGGCGATCGCCAGCATGTACGAGGGCGTCACCATGATGATGTCGGGCCGGAAGTCACGGATGAGCTGCACTTGCTTCTGCGTCTGTCCGCCTGACATTGGAATCACGGTGCAGCCGAGACGCTCCGCGCCGTAGTGAGCGCCGAGGCCGCCTGTGAACAAACCATACCCATACGCCACATGCACGATATCGCCTGGCTGGCCACCGGCAGCGCGAATCGAGCGCGCGACCAGAGTGGCCCAGGTATCGAGATCGTTCGAGGTGTAGCCCACGACCGTCGGCTTGCCGGTCGTACCGCTCGATGCATGGATTCGGCTGATGCGTTCGCGCGGCACGGCGAACATGCCGAATGGATAGTTGGCGCGCAGGTCGGCCTTGGTCGTGAACGGAAACTTCGCCAGGTCGTCGAGGGTGCGCAAGTCATCCGGGTGCACGCCGCGCTCGGCGAAGATCCGTCGGTAATGCGGCACATTCTCATACGCGTGGCGCACCGACCATTGCAGTCGGTGCAGTTGCAGACCGCGCAGTTCGTCTTCACTGGCGGTTTCGATGGCTTCCAGCGGCACGTTCGCAGTCCTTGGGCAGGGTTACCAGTGCGACGGCCGTTCGATGTGATCCGCTGCCCCCGCGGCGACGGCGAGCTCATACATCAAGCGTGCATCGACGACGGCGGCCACTGCGCCATCGTCGTGATAACCCGCCAGCGGGCCGTGGACGACGGCGAACATGATCATGCCGTCGGGATGGGTGGTCGGTTCATGACGAATGCCGGCGCCTTCATAAACGTAGTGTCCGGCGCGACCGCGATCCTCGCCGTAGCTGAAGCCGCCTTCCAGCAGAATGCCTTCCACTGCACCCAGGTGGCCGTGCACCGCTGCGGCGTTGTCCGGCGACACCTTCAGCAGCATCGAGAAACCGCCGGTGAGGGCGTTCACATTGAGCAGCTTGAACCAGGTGCCGGGCATGACCCAGTCGGCCCAGGGCAGGGTGGACGGGTCGAAGAACGCCGATTTGTGAGTCGCGGTCGCTTTGACCGTGCTGTTTTCGCTGCGTGTGATCGATACGCTCGACATGCCAATCCCCCACTCAAGTGTAGTTCGGCGGATGGTAGGAGCGCGGTCGGTTCCCGGCATGACGAGAACCACTCAGGTGAGGCCACGACTGTCTGAGTGGAATACGCTATTGCCGGAGCCCTTGCCCGACTTCAGCCTGACTGACGCAGACTACAGGCGGGGGATCATGGGCAGGCTCGAAGGTAAAACGGCATTCATCACCGGTGCCGCGTCCGGTATTGGGCGCGCCACCGCGTTGTTGTTCGCAAGCGAGGGTGCATGCGTCGTAGCGGCCGACATTTCCGCGGCTGGCGCTGAGCGCACAGCGGAGCGGATCGGAGCGAACGCGCTGGCTTTGACGCTCGATGTGTCCAGCGAGCCGCAATGGGAGCAGGCCATGCGCCAGACGGTCGATCGTTTCGGTCGGCTGGATATTCTCTGCAACATCGCCGGCATCGGTCGCGGCGGCTCCATCGAAGATGTCGCCCTCGAGGACTGGAATGCGATGCTGGCCGTCAACCTGACCGGCACGATGCTCGGCTGCAAGCACGGCGTGCGCACGATCAAGAGCACCGGCGGCAGTGGCGCCATCGTCAATGTTTCCTCGGTGGGCGGCCTGGTCGGCATTGCCGATATCGCAGGCTATTGCGCCTCCAAGGGCGGCGTCACGATTCTCACCAAGTCGGTGGCACTACACTGTGCGCAGCGCGGCTATCCAATTCGTTGCGTCTCGGTGCATCCCACCTACGTCGATACGGAGATGCTCGACCCGGTTGCGGCGGCAATGGGCAGTCGTTCTGAGTTGCTCGCACGCATGGCGCGTCAGGTGCCGGTCGGACGAGTGGCGACGGCGGACGATATCGCGCGGTCCATCGCGTTTGTGGCCTCCGACGATGCGGTCATGATCGATGGCTCTTCTCTGCTCGTCGATGGCGCACAACTCGCGGGTCCGCCGTCCGCGCATTTCGAATGACAGGTTTGGAACGAACTATGAAAAGAGTCGAAGGGCGCGTGGCACTCGTGACGGGCGCGGCGCAAGGCATTGGATTGGCGGTGGCACAGCGCTTGCGGGACGAGGGCGCGATCGTGCTGATGTCGGATCTCAACGCGGCTTCATTACAGGAGTCGGCGCAACGCGTGGGTGCCAAGGCCATCGTTCAGGATGTCGCCTCCGAACAGGGCTGGATCGATACGATTCGCTCGATCCGCGAAGCGCACGGCGCATTGCATATCCTGGTCAACAACGCAGGCATAGAAGGCGATCCGACGGCGCCGAAGGATCCGCAGGGCGCGCCGCTGACCGACTGGAACAAGATCTTCACCGTCAATAGCGCCGGTGTTTTCCTGGCCTGCAAGCACGCGATGGCATTGATGTCGGAGTCCGGCGGCGGCTCCATCGTGAACGTCTCTTCCGTCGCGTCGCTGGTGCCGACGCCGTTTCTGACTGCCTATGGCGCTGCCAAGGCATCCGTGCAGCACCTCACTCAGTCAGTGGCGCTGCATTGTGCGACTTCCGGCTATCGCATTCGTTGCAACTCCGTGCATCCGGGCCAGGCGCGCACGCCGATGCTCGAAGCTTTGTTCGAGCGCATGGCGCGCCAGGCCGGCGTGTCGGTTGAGCAGTTCACGGCCTCGTTCGTGGCGCAGATTCCGATGGGCTCGCTGCAGGAGCCGGAGGATGTGGCAAATCTCGTGTTGTTCCTCGCGTCCGATGAGGCGCGCTTCATTACGGGGCAGGCGATTGCCTGCGACGGCGGCTTCGTCCTGGCTCATTGAGAACAGATCATGAATTCCAAAGTGGCACCTGCTGGCGTCATTCAGATGGCGTATGTGGTCGAGGACATCGCCGCGGCCATGCCGCGCTTTACCCAGGCGCTGGGGATCGGCCCGTGGTTCTATTTCGAGACCTTCCCGTTCGAGCGGCTCGAGTATCGGGGTATGCCGTCGCAGGCGAATCTGTCGCTGTGCCTGGGCATGTCGGGCGGGATGATGTACGAGTTGATTCAGCAGCGCGACGATCAGCCGAGCGTCTATAAAGAAGTCCAGCGCGAGCGCGGCTGGGGCTTTCATCACTATGCCATTGGGGTGACGCCGGCGGAGTATCAGCGGACCGTGGCCGACTATGTGGAGCGTGGTTACGACAAGGTACTGGACGCCAGGGTCTCCATAGGCGCGCAGGCTGCCTACGTCGATGCTCGTCGTGACCTGCAGGGCATGATCGAGATCATCGAGATGACGGCGCCGGTGCACGAGCTGTTCACGATGATCCGGTCGGCGGGCGAACGCTGGGATGGTCGCGACCCGATCCGACGCCTCGGTTGAGTCGCCCGGGCCGCCTGGTGTACGGTTGCCATCGGTTGCCAGACAACGATGACTGCTCGCGCAGACGGGGGGCTCCATGCACGGCGTGGATGTGGCTGACGACTCGATCGAGTCAGCCTTCGCGAAGATTCTTGCCTGCACCGATCACAGCAACGTAGACGCGCAGCTGTTGCGACCGGTGGCGGCCCGCATCGCTGCGACCAGCGGTGTGTATTTCAGGTTCACCGGCGCGCCACGGGCGGACTGCTACGCGGCCAGCTATTCGTACGCCGGCGACACGCCCGAGGCGGCCGAGGTCTACCTGGATCATTACTTTCGCCTCGATCCGGTGGTGCGCTCGGGGTTGCGCTGGCTGCACCACCCGCAGGCACCGATCGAGCTGGTCTCGGGCCTGTCCGCCAGCAGCGTCGACTTGCACGACCACGCGTATCGCGACGCCTTCCTCTATAGGTACAACATCGGGCATGTCATGGCGTTGATCGTGCCGTGTCCGATCGCGTCCGGCCCGCAGCTCATGTGCATCGGGTTTCATCGCTGTGTCGACGACCGGCCGTTCCAGGCGCATGAAGTGCGCGTTTTTGAGCGGCTGGCGCCGGCCATCACCTCGGCGATGCGGCTGCTGGCTTACCAGGATGCGGAGCGTCTATCTCACGATGTGCTGCATTCCCTGAGTCTCACCGGCGGCGTCGGCTACGTGATCCTCGATCATGATCTCGCCATCGAGAATGCCAACGCGCGCGGCCTGGCGGATCTCGACGTGAGTCCGATCAATGGGGCGGCGGCGTTGCTGGGCGAGGTGCGTCGCTTGCTGATCTGCGGCGAGCTGTCCGTCGATGGCGACGGTCGCAATGTGTTCACGACTGGCGGCAGCAGGCCACTGGAGATTTCAGTGTCGCGCCTGCGTAGTCCCGCTGGCCGCGAGCGTTATTTGTTGCTCACGAGTGAGCCGCTGACGGCGCGGCTGTTGAATGCCTCGACGCAGCTATTCGCTTTGACGGAACGTGAAAGCGAGATCGCTCGGCTGGTGGCGGCTGGTTTGTGTAATGCCGGCATCGCGATCGAACTGCGCATCGCCCTGCGAACGGTCGAGAATCACCTGCGCTCCATCTATGCCAAGGCCGATGTGTCGAGCCGCACGCAGCTGGTGTCGAAGCTGTTGCGCCTGCAATGAGCCCGGGTGTCTGAGTGGTATACGTCATGTAGGCCACTCAGGCCATCTGTCAGAGTCCGCCCCGAACAGACGCCACAGTCGAGTGGCGCTTACACGGGGGGATCATGTCCAATCGCACGTCTGCCGCTGTGCGTGTCGCCTGCGGCCTTCACTCCATCATTCCGATCGCGGCATTGGCGTGCGCGGCGGCCATGCCTGCGCATGCGCAGACCAGCAGTGCTCCGGAAGAGATCGGCGGCCTCACCGAAATCATCGTCACCGCGACCCGAAGCAGCGCCAATCTTCAGGATGTCGGTATCAGCCTGAGTGCGTTCAGCGCAGACGATTTGATTACCCGCGGCGTGCGCGATTCGACCGATCTGGCGCTGGTTGCGCCGGGACTGCAGTTCGCCGATCCGGGCGGATCGCCGATCGCCGGCCTGATCTCGATTCGCGGCGTATCGCAGAACGATTTCGCCGGCCACATCGAGCCGGCCAACGCTTATTACATCGACGAGGTTTATCAGCCGTCGAACGCCACCAGCGTGCAGCGGCTGTTCGACGTGGAGCGCGTCGAAATCCTGAAGGGCCCGCAAGGAACGCTGTTCGGTCGCAACGCGACCGGCGGCCTGTTGCATGTGATTACGCGCCAGCCGAGTCAGACGCTCGACGGTTATGCCGAGATGACCGTCGGCAGCTTCGATCAGCTCGGCTTCGAAGGCGCCCTCGGTGGGCCATTGAGCGACACCGTCTCAGCGCGCGCCGCGGTTCTGTACAACCGCAACGACGGCTACTTCAAGAATGCGATCGGTCCGGACTATGCCAACGACGATACCGTCGCTGGCCGCGTGCAGGTGAAGATCGAGCCTTCCGATCAGCTCGACATCTCTCTATTCGCCGACTACTACCAGATCCGGCCGATCTATACCGGTGCCAGCATGATTACCGGGGCTGCCCCGGACGCGGACGGTTTGGGCATCCGGCTGCCGCCGGGTTCGCCGACCGGCTTCGGCTATGTCGATGCCGACGGCGATCCGTACACCGGCGCGCTCGATTATCCGGGCCAGTTGGAGCGCAAGACGTGGTCGGCGGGAGCCAGGGTCGAATATCAGTTCGACTCGCTCACGCTCGCTTCGATCACCAGCTATCAAAAGCTCGAGAGCATCTACGACTCCGACAATGACTTTTCGCCGTTCCCCATCGGTATCTTCCAGCAGAACGCCGATGCGACCCATGTCACCCAGGAATTGCGCCTGATCGATTCCGACGGTGCGTTCCGCTGGACGGCGGGCGTCTACTATCTGTACATCGACGGCGACTATTTCCAGGGCTTCAATCTGCCGGCCTTCGATTCGTATCCGCGGGCGAACTACAGCGTGGATACACGCTCAACGTCGGCGTTCGCGCAAAGCGAATATGACATCTCCGATTCGGTGCGGCTGACTACCGGCGTGCGCGTGACGCGCGACGAAAAGAAATACGACTACACCGAAGTTTGTACCGGCGCGCTGTGCCCGGTGTTCATCCAGCCGGGCACGTTGGCGGCCAACGGCACCACGACGGACAAGCACGCGGAGACGGGAACGTCAGGGCGCGTGCAGCTCGACTGGTCGGCGACCGACGATCTGCTGCTGTATTCCAGCGTGAGCCTCGGCTACAAGGCCTTCAACTACAACGCGGGCTTCGTCGGTCAGGCGCCGCTGTCCATGTTCCGCTTCAAGGGCGAAAATCTGCTCGCCTACGAGATTGGCGAGAAATTCCAGTTCCTCAACAATCGCGCGCGACTCAACAGCGCCGTGTTCTATTACGACTACGACAACTATCAGGCATTCGATCAGCGTGGCTTCAACTTCACGCTGTTCAACACCACTGCCTCGATGTACGGCGCGGACGCGGAGCTGTCGGTCAGCGCGGGCGACGGTTATTTGTTTGGCGTCGGCGGCGCGTACCTGCGAACGAAGGTGGACGACGTTCCGATCGGTGCGCGACGCGTCAGCCGTGAAGCGCCGCAGTCACCGCGATACACCGCCAATCTATCCGCCAGCAAGGATACGCGTCTGAGCTTCGGTGGATTGAACGTGAACGTGACCGCAAGTTACATCGACGAGTTCTATGCGCAGCTGACCAATGCACCGGTGACTCGTATCCCGGCCAACTGGCTGGTCAACGCTCGCGTGACGCTCACGCTGATGGACGATCGATTGTCGGTCGCGGTGTTCGCGAACAATCTGCTCGATGAAGTACGCGAGACGTTTGCCTTCGACGTTTCGGGCGCGCCGCTCGGGGGCACCTACACGACCTACGGCAAACCCCGTTGGTACGGTGTGCAGACTCGTATCAGCTTCTAAGCCCATGTCAGCAACGCAAGAGTTCATTGCCGCCCGCGACGCCCTGTTGGTCGCTAGAGAAGATCAGGTAGCCGCGTGTCGCGCGTGGCGGCGACCGACGTTCACCCACTTCAACTGGGTGGCCGACTACTTCGATCCAATCGCCGTTGGCAATGCTCAGGCGGCGCTCCGCGTCGTGGACGATGCAGGACGCGACGAAGCGTACTCGTACGAAGCGCTCCATCTGCGTTGCAATCAAGTCGCCAATTTCTTGCAGGCGCAAGGAGTGGGGCAAGGCGATCGCGTGCTGATCATGCTCGGCAACGTCGTGCCTTTGTGGGAGACGATGCTGGCGGTAATCAAGCTGGGGGCGGTGATGATTCCGGCGACTACGTTGCTGGACGGCGCCGATCTCGAAGATCGAATCGAGCGTGGCCGCGTCAAGGCTGTGATTACGCATTCGCATCTCGCAGATCGCTTCGCGAAGCTGGGCACGATAGCTGTGCAAGTCGTCGTTGGACCGCCGGTGCAAGGCTGGCTTGACTACGACGCGACGTTTTCGCATCCGACGCAGAGCGACGCCGCGCCCACCCGTGCTGACGATCTGTTGCTGCTGTACTTCACGTCGGGTACGACGGCGAAGCCCAAGCTCGTGGCACACACGCATACCAGCTATCCGGTGGGCCATCTCTCGACGATGTATTGGCTCGGGCTGAAGCCGGGCGACGTACATTTGAATTTGAGCTCACCGGGTTGGGCGAAGCACGCGTGGTCCTGTTTCTTTGCGCCGTGGAATGCCCAGGGCACGGTGCTTGCCTATCAATATGAGCGCTTCGATCCGGTCGCACTGTTGAATGTCATCGAGCGCTGCGGTGTGACGGTGTTCTGTGCGCCGCCGACCGTTTGGCGCATGCTCATTCAACAAGATCTCAAGCGCTGGCGGCCGGCGCTACGCGAGGCAGTGAGCGCGGGCGAGCCGCTGAATCCGGAAGTGATCGCGGCCGTCAGGGAGGCGTGGGGTGTCACGATTCGGGACGGCTATGGTCAGACCGAGACGACCGCGCAGATCGGCAACTCCCCAGGCTTGTCGCTCAAGCCGGGTTCCATGGGATTGCCATTGCCCGGTTATCGAATCGAGCTCATCGATGCCGACGGGCGCATGGGCGACGAAGGTGAGATCTGCATCGACCTGTCGCAACGTCCGGTGGGATTGATGCAGCAGTATCTGGACGATCCGGAGCGGACCGACACAGTCATGCGCGATGGCTACTATCGCACCGGCGACGTGGCGAGCCGCGATTCAGCGGGCTATCTGACCTACGTCGGGCGCATGGACGATGTGTTCAAATCGTCCGACTATCGAATCAGTCCGTTCGAGCTGGAAAGTGTGCTCATCGAACACCAGGCGGTGGCCGAGGCGGCGGTGGTGCCGAGTCCGGATCCGACTCGACTGTCGGTGCCCAAGGCCTTCATCGTGCTCAGTGCGGCCGCTTTGCCTGATGCGGACACTGCACGTTCGATCTTTGAACATGTGCGCGCTCGCGTGTCTCCTTACAAGCGGATCCGTCGCTTGCAGTTCGCAGCACTGCCCAAGACCATCTCAGGGAAGATTCGTCGCGGCGAGTTACGTACTGCGGAGCACGTGCAACGTTCCAGCGATGCGCGTGCCACGGGCGAGTTCTGGGAAGAGGACTTCGTGCCGAAGCGTCGTTAGCGATCGGTCACAGGTCGACTGTGAAATACAATCTCATGCTGCGCGCGGGCTCGTAATAGAGCGATTCGCCGCCGTCCACGCTCCAGTTGAACTCATCCGTGACATTGGTGATCTGCGCGCGCAGTTCCGCTTGGTGGCCGGTCAATTTGAAGCGATAGCGCGCACCGACATCGAAGGTGATGCGCTCCGGCAGCTCGAAGCTGCTGTCACGTCGTATGTGCCGCGGACCAAGCGCGTTGCCGCCGATGTCCACACTCCAGCCATGCCAGGCGCTGGGTGCGTAATCGATGTTGCTCGTCAGCGCCCAAGGCGCAATAGACACCGGCCGGCGCGTGGCGACGCCATGCTCGTCGATCTGCGCATCGAGCAGCAAGCCGCCGAACAGATACGACAGCCCCGATTGCGTCGAGCCGGACACCGAAAGCTCGGCGCCGGTGTGTCGCACGGTGCCCGCAAATAGGAAGCGCCCATCGGCGAGCAAGCCGGCGTACGGCTTCTCGATGTCGAAGACTGCGGCAGTCAGGCGCGCGTTTCGCCATTCCGTGCGCCCGCCAATTTCGCGTTGACGGGTGAGAATGGCGGGAAGAATCTCTCCTCGATTGAGGGCATTGGTCGGAGCGACGCCACTGTCTTCGAGCCCGCGTGCCACGCTCGCGTACAGAACGAGGCCCGGCGTTGCTCGCCACGAGAGCGATGCGTCGTAGAGCGTGGGACGGGCGGAGCCGGACTCGATCTCCGCGCCGGTGCCGGCCGACTTGTCATAGCGAACTCTTTGCAGGCCGACGGTCAGCGCGATGCGCCGTTCCCACGACCCTCGATAACCAATGCCGACATTTGTTTGTTCGATGTTGTCGGCGGTGAGCGGCTCATCGAACGTCACAGCGGGGCGGGGCGCGGCTCCGGGCGTGGCGATCGTCGTGCGTCCCAGCGGAATCTCGACGTATCCGCCATATCTGCTATCGGTGCGGCGCCCCCGGACCGCGATCGCGACCTCATGCGTCAGAGCAGCCGAGCTCCACGCGCGCAGCAAGCGGATCTCGCCGGATGTTTTCAGGAAGCGTTGATTGGCGGACAACAATGCCGTGCGGTCGCCGGTGCCGCTCGCGTCGACATCGGTTATCAGCTCGGACATGTCGTCATTGATCAGATAGTGCGAATAGAAAACCCCGGCGCTGAGTCGCCATTGCTCGCTCAGCCTGGCCGCGGCAGTCAGGCCGCTCAGCGATAGATCGTAGTCGTAGCTCGACCAGCTCTGGCCAAGGAGTCGATTGCGCGGCGGCTTGGGGGGCAATGCGTCCGCGGCAAAGAAGAAGTACGGCTCGACCTGCCTGGTGAGCTCGCTGTGCTGATGAAAGGCGGTGAATTCCAGCGCCTCGGTCGGTCGCCACCGTTGTATCGTGCCCACTTCCCACGAACGCTGCGCGTTGCCTTTCTGATCGTGGCCGTCCGGTCGCCACTGCGCGCCTGTCGATTGACTCCAGGTGTCCGTGCCTAGCGCATAGTCCATTTGCAGGAAAGGGGAGAGATAGTGATCGATGCCGGTCCGCACGCTCAGCAGCGAGCCCGGCGACGGGTCGATCAAGTCATAGTCGAGCACGCCGGTGGGCGCAGGAAACAAATAAGCGATGGCGTTGATGCCGGCGCGAATGGTCGAGCCCGTCGAGACCCGTGAGGACGGCGAAGCGTCGACATCCATATACAGTCCGTCCAGTCGTACATTCGCAGCTACCGCCGGACTGAAACCACGCACGCTGTTCGAATTGTAGAGCCCGATGCTCTCCGCGCCGACAGTCAAACCGAAGGAGTCTTCGGCAGCGGTGATCGCCGATTCCTGACTGCGCTGCGCATAGGAATCGGCGACATGTGTCAATGTCGAGAACGCTATAACAAGCGATGCGATGAGGCGCTGGGCAGGATTTGACATCCACCCAGCTTATTTGCCGGCGGCCCGTCCGCCAGCGTCAGCAGCGACAGACGGGCCGCAACTCGTGCCAGTCGGTGCGCAGCGTCAGCCTTCGGTGCAATCCGAGCCTGGCTGCTGCAAGCCGAGTACGGACTCCACCAGCGGTGTCACGTTGCTTCGGAAAGCGGTTCGCCGTGGGGTCATGCCCGCCACGGCGGTTTTGCTCGCCGGGTCGTAGTAAACGACCGTGCCCCAGAAGCCGCTATGAAAGTAGATCTCGCGTCCCGCGACCTGCTTGACGATCATGCCGATCCGATAGCCTTCAGCACCGCGATGCGGCCCTTGCTGCAACATGATTTGCAACGTCTCTTTGCGATCGAACACGCGATCTTCGAAAAGTGCAGCCATGAACGTTGCCAGATCGCGGGTCGACATCAGCAGGCCGCCGCCACCAAACAGATCGAAGGATGCGTGCACGTCGGTGGCATCGCGCTCATCCAGGAACTGCCGAGCCCGCGCCTGCGCGCCTTTGGGTTGCTGCTCGACGACTTCCCACCAGGTGCTCTTCAACCCCAGCGCATCGAAGCGCAACGACTGGCGCACAACCGTGGCCAGCGGTTGTTGTGTCAAACGCTCGATGATATCGCCAAGCAGAATGTAGCCGGTGTCGGAGTACCTGAACTCGACGCCGGGCGCCGCCTGCGGATCCGCGTACGTCATGGACAATTGCACCAGTTCCCTGGGTGTCCAGACGTGGCTCGGGTCATTCATCACGGCGGCGATGAAGCGCGGATCGCCGCCGTGATCGTAGAGTCCTGCGCTGTGTGAAAGCAGTTGGCGCACGGTAATGACGTCGGGCTTGAACCCATCTTCCTTGAGCAGACGGGCCAGGGTCGGGTCGAGCAACGGGCCGATGGCGGCGTCCAGATCGATGCGATTCTGCTCATGCAATCGCAACACCGTCGCGGCGACGAAGGTCTTGGTGTTCGAAGCAATGCGCAGCGGCGTATCCACGGTCAAGGCACGTCCACTGGTGGGATCCGCCAATCCTGTCGCTGCCGCTGCGGGCTGAGGCATTCCGGCGCCGGTGACGTATATGGCCATCGGTACTGGCTGGCTGGCCACCTGCGATTGCAGCGTCGGTTGCTGTTGGTCCGGCGGCAATGTGCCCAGCGAGGTGCACAGCGCCAGCATACTCATCAACTTGAACATCAAAGTCTCGTCCTCGTGCTCCGAAAGCGGCTGGGCGTCGTTCCGACCAGTCGCCGAAAGTGGTGACGGAAGGTATCGACGGCGTTGAAGCCCATCGTTTCGGCGATCGTCGCGACGCTCAGATCCGTCTCTTCCAGCATCGTCTTCGCCAGGCGCGTGCGCTCCATCATCATCCAGTCATGCGGTGTATGCCCGGTGACGGCACGAAACCGACGGAAGAACGTGCGAGGGCTCATCGCAGCCATCTGCGCAAGCGATTCGATCGAATGCTCCTCGCCTGGGTGGCGACGCAGGTGCTCGATGACATTGGCGAAAAGATTGCGCGGCTGCGGTGGTACGGGTGCTTCCACCAGCTGGGCCTGTCGACCCTCACGATGCGGCGGTGTCACCATCATGCGAGCGACAACATTGCTGACCGCGGAACCAAAGTCCTTCCGAATCATGTGCAGCAGCATGTCGATGCCGGCCGATGCGCCCGCCGACGTGAGCACGTCACCTTCGTCGATGTACAGCACCGACGGATCGATGGATACATCCGGGTGCAGGGCGGAGAGTTCACCCGCGTACTTCCAGTGCGTCGTCGCGCGCCGACCTTCGAGCAACCCGGCGGCGGCAAGCACGAAAGCTCCCGTGCAGATCGAGACTACCCTCGCACCCTGGCGATGAGCCTGTTGTAGCAAGCATCGGATGGAGTCCGGTACTGGCCCCATGCGCCAGCCCGGAACGACGATGGTATCGGCGGCGAGTAATAGTTCCGGATCGGTCGCAACCTGCACCGGCACCTGGCAGTCCGAGCTGATGAAGGCGCCTTCCAAGCTGACAGTCGAGAGCTGGTACCAGCCGGGCGGCGACTGCGACCCGCGATCACGCAGGAGGTCCAGCACGGTGGCGAACTCGAACAGACACAGTTTCTCGTACGCAAGCACCGCTACGCGATGCGCGTCATCACGAACCAGGGATAGTGACATCGCACTTTAATAGCTCAGCCCGCCCGGGCTATCAAGAAAGGCCGTTGCGATTCGGGCCGGCCGGCGGTCGGGGCTCTGCGAATTGGCAGGATCTGCCACTTCAATGGCAGAGAGCGCCGCTGTGGCGAGAGCAGAGCCGCGAATTCATCGCGGCCTGCAACCAGCACGTAGAATCCGCCCAGGTACCCGAAAAACGCCTCGGCTCCCTCTTAGGCATGTCCGGGTCGATTTCCCGGCGCCGACCCGAAGCTAGCCATGACTGGAGCCCTCTGACGCATGCCGAAGCCAGACCCGCTGGTCCAGCGGTTTGCCACCACGTTTGGCGCCGATTTCCTGCGCTTTCTGGGAAGGCGCGTGCGGAATCGGGCCGACGCGCGCGATGTCGCGCAGGAGGCCTACGTCCGGCTGCTCCGCCTGGATCGCAAGGAGTTGATCCGCGATCCGCAGCCATACATCTATCGTTTGGCCGCCAACCTCGTACACGAATTCGAACTCAAACGCCGCGCGGATGACGCCCGGCTGACGCGCTGGACTCAGGAGCGGGACGGGGATGAGCTGCCGGTGGAGTCGACGGCCGAGGCGATGACGCTGCGTGCCCGCATCGACGACGCGCTGGCGGAATTGACGCCGAACTGCCGCGCCGTGGTGATCCTGCACCGTCGCGACGGCATGACCTACGACGAGATCGCCCAGCGTCTTCACATTTCATCCAGCATGGTCAAGAAATATCTGGCCACGGGCTTGCGCCACTGTCGCAGTCAGCTGCGCGATCTCATATAGGGAAGGCCATGGACAAGGACACACAATTGAAAGAGCAGATCGCCGCCGAAGCGTCGGACTGGATCGTCCGCTTGCAGGAGGCTGAGTTGTCGGCGGCGCTGCGCGCCGAGTTCGTCGAATGGCTGCTGCGTTCGCCCGATCACGTCGAGGAATTTCTGGCGATCAGCCACATCTGGGGCGAAACTCAGCACGCCAGCGCCAGTCGGTTCGATGCGGAGCAGCTGGTCGCCTCCGTATTGCTTCGTTCTGGTGCGGACAATGTGATCGCGCTGGATGCCGTGCGCCAGATGCCGAAGGTCGACGAAGGTGAAGGGCGTCGCGCTTACGCATCTCGTAAGTCTCGTTTCGGCGCGGTGGCTGCGGTCGTGCTGGTGGCCCTGACCACGATTACGTGGCTGCGCGTCGATGGTTGGATGAATCCCAACGTCATTCGAACCGCGATCGGAGAACAACGCAGTATTACGCTGTCCGACGGTTCGATCGTGGACATCAACACCGACTCCGAGCTGCGGGTGGATCTCGAGGGACAGGAACGCAGGCTGCGGCTGGTGCGAGGCGAAGCGCGTTTCAAGGTCGCGAAGGATCCGCAACGGCCGTTCATCGTAGCGACGCCGCAGGCCACCATCCGTGCATTGGGTACGATCTTCAACGTGCGTGCGGAGTCGGAGCGGACGGCAGTCGCGGTGCTCGAAGGCCACGTGCTGGTGCGCGAGTTTGAAGCGCCGCGAGCCTCCCCGGGTGACATTGCACATATCGAACTCAAGGCAGGACAGCAGGCCGCGGTCAATCTGACGGGCGAGATCGTGCCCGCTGCCGGCCCGCCGATCGAGCGTGTGGCGCAATGGACCAATCGGCGACTGGTGTTCCGAGAGGAGCCGCTCGCCGTCGTGGTTGCGGAGTTCAATCGTTACCATCGCACACCGATTCGTATCGAGACGCCGCAACTGGCCGGCCTGCTCATCAGCGGCACATTCGATTCCAGCGATCTGAATTCGCTGCTCGAATACTTCGCGCGGTTCGAGAAGGTGAATGTCGAACGCGATGGCGACAGCATCCGGCTGTCGTTGCCATCCGCTCATGCGCCGCTGTGATTGGCTGACATTGCATTTGCGGAGGTACCCGAAGATCGACGCGGCTCACTCATAGCCTCCAACAAAACAACAGCGACGTCTGTCGCGATTGGGAGGGCCTGTGTCGAGTCGCCGCATCATTCGTAACGTCGTGCGCAGTTCTATCGCTCTGAGTTCCATCGCCGTACTCTCCAGCGCTTTCGCAGTGGCCGAAGGATTGCCTCGCGCGCTGCCGCCGCAGCCGCTCGCCGACGCGCTCGATACATTCGCGCAGATCTCCAATCTGCAGGTGATCTATCGCGCCGATCTCGCGGATGGTCGTTTGTCCAAAGGCGCCGACGCGGGGCTCTCTGCGGAGCAGACGCTGCAGGCTCTGCTGCGCGATACCGGGCTCACGTACACCTTCGTGAACGAACGGATGGTCGCTATTCGCGGCGAAACAGAAACCACTTCCAAGACGACCGGCGCAGGCTTCAACTCCAATATCTCCGGTTCGGAGCTGGGCCGTTCGCGGCACAAGCAATCCTTCCGGGGGGCGATTCGCCTGGCTCAGGCGGACAGCACGAATGCGGCGTCGAGCGGCACGCAGCAGGTTGCGCTCGATGAGCGGGTGATCGAGGAAGTGCGTGTCACGGCTTCGCGTCGCGAGGAAAATCTCCAGGACGTGGCGGTGGCCGTCACTGTCATCGATCAGGAAGAGCTGGCGCGCGGCGGCAAGACGTCGCTGCCCGAATTGATGACTTTCGTGCCGGGCGTCACGGTGGCGCAGACCGGCGCGAACTTCTTCAACGATGTTTATATCCGCGGTATCAATGCCACCGTGGTCGCGGGTGTCGGGACGTACGTCGACGATATCCCATACAACTCATCGACGCGCTACGCGGGCGGTGGAGCGCCAGTGGACGGAACGCTGCTCGATCTGGAATACGTCAACGTGCTGAAAGGGCCGCAAGGCACACTGTATGGCGCCAGTGCGATGGGCGGCGTGTTGCAGTTCAAGACTCGCAATCCGTCCCTGCAGCGTTGGTCGGCGAGCACATCGACGGATCTTTCCACCACGCGCGGCGGCGGACTCAACCAGCTGTATCGCATTGCCGCCAATGGCCCGATCGTCGAGGACAAGCTCGCCATCGGCGTGTCCGGGTTCTGGAAGGAGAAGACCGGCTTCATTGACAACGTGACGCGCGGCCACCGCTGGGACGATTCCGAATACTACGGCGGCTCGTTGAGTCTGTTCGCTGCGCCGATCGAGAATCTCACCCTCAAAGCGCTGGTGATGTATCAGAACTCCGAACAGGAGGGGCTGGCGACCATCGAGGTGAACGGCAGGGACAATTTCCCGGCGCCGGGCGTGAGACAAGGTGTGCCCATCCACGGTCGCCTCGCCACCGGCGAACGCACGCTCAACCCCAGCATCTTCGAATCGACATTGTTCGGTCTCACGGCCGAGTACGATTTCGGTCCGGCGACGCTCACGTCCGTGAGCAGCTACCAGGAGCAGGAGCGGGTGCAGCTGCTGGACTTCACAGTGCAGTTCGTCGGCCTGGCCGATCAGCTGTTTCCGCAGCGGGCGCCGCATCTGTCATCGACGCTCGATGGCGCGCTCGGCTGGGACAAGGTGGTTCAGGAGTTGCGGCTCACGTCGGCCTCGAACGGCAAGTTCGAGTGGATCGTGGGTGGCTACTATGCAAAAGAGCAGGGCTTCAACATTCAGGATCTGGTGTTCGTGCCCGCCGAGCCGACCTTCTACTATGCGAACTTTCCCTCGGACTACCGGGAAACCGCTGCATTCGGCACGGTGACTTATTACTTCACGCCCGCTGTGGACATGAGCGTCGGCATTCGTCACAGCGAAACCGAGAGCTCGCTGGCGCTCGACAACAACGGGTCGTTGCTGATCCAGGCGATCCCGCTCAATGCCATCGAGGACCAGATCACCACCTATCTGCTCAATGTTCGCTACCGTCCCACCGAGCACGTCTCATTGTATGCGCGCGCGGCCAGTGGCTATCGCCCCGGCGGTGCCAATTTCCTCGTGACCAATCCGGTGACCGGGGAGTTGCTGTCGGAGCGTGCCTATCGACCCGATGAGCTGTGGAGTTACGAGGCTGGCGTCAAAGGCAGCTTGTTCGGCGGCCGCTTCAACTACGATCTGGCGGCGTTCTTCATCGATTGGAAGGATTATCAGATCGGCGTCAATCGCGGCGGCCTGGGCGTCGCCGCCAATGCCGAGAAGAGCTCGAGCCGGGGGGCCGAAGCCGCGTTGAGCTTCAGGGCGAGCGATGCGCTGAAGCTCACGGCCACGATCTCACACATCGATGCCAAGCTGGAGGTGGACGAGCCCGATCTCGGCGGTGCCAAGGGGACACAGCTGCCCAACAGCCCTGAGTGGGCCGGCGCGCTGGGACTCAACTACGATTTCATGCTCGGCGCGCTGCCGGCTTATTTCGGCGGCACCTGGAACTACACCGGCAAGATTCCGTATGGCTTCTCCGGTTTCACTGACCGCAACGGCGTGTATCACGGCACCTCCAATCCGCGTTATCTCGCGGATGACTTCAGCGTTCTCGATCTGCAGGCTGGCATCCTGACCGACCGCTACCAGGCGTCGCTGTACGTCAAGAATGTGCTCAACGAGTATGCGTACAGCACGTTCACTCCGAACGCCACCGCCTCGTCACTGGCCGTGCCGGTCGTGCCACGCACCGTGGGCGTCACCTTGCGTGTGAGCTTCGAATAGCGTCCGACCGATCGGAGCCAAGGTGATGGCCTTGCTGGAAATGGTGCTGTTCGCCGCTCTGGTCAGCGCGGTGATCCTGAGCTGGTTGCCGCGCCGACCGCTGCGCATCTGGGCGTTCAGATGCGCGGTGGCGGGTGCCATCATCGCGATCATCGATGTTGCTCTAGGCAATCTGCGGTGGCAGATCGTTCCTGTCTGCGTGCTTGCATCGCTCACGCTGGCGGTGACATACCTGCGCTGGCGGAGCAACGCTCCGCCGGCCAGGCGTAGCTGGCGACACACATTCATCGCGTCGATCAGCGCGCTGTCAGTCCTCGTCCTGTTGACGGCTGCGCTCGTGCCTGTGCTGATGTTTCCAAGTTTTCAGCCGCCGAAGCCGTCGGGACCGCACGGCGTGGGCATCGCCGATCTGCATCTGATCGACGCGTCTCGTGCCGAAACCATGACGTCAGATCCCGACGATCGCCGCGAGCTGATGGTGAGAGTGTGGTATCCCGCGCGAGTTCCAGATGATGCTGTGCCGGAGCCGTTCCTTCGCGAGGTCGAGCCCCTCTACAGCATCCTGTCGCGAGGTGCGCCGTTTCTCAAGCCCTACATGCTCGGTCATTTGCAGCGCGTTCGCAGTCACAGCTATCTCGACGCTCCGCTGGCCGATGCGCAACAGCGTTTCCCTGTACTGATCTTTTCTCACGGCAATTCTCTGTATGCCGGCCAGAACGGGTTGTTGATGGAGCATCTGGCGAGCCACGGTTACGTAGTCTTCGCCATCGATCATCCCTATCAGGCGTCGGCGGTGAGATTTCCGGATGGACGCGTCGCAAAGTATCGGGAGGACTGGCAGGGGCCGCTCGATGCGGAGCAGATCGGCAGGCAGCAGCGCCTGTTCTATCAGGCGCTGCGTGCGCCCGACTATAAAGAATATCTGCTGCTGATCGACCAGCTGATCTCGACATCAGGCGGTGCGAACAGAGGCGTGCAGCTGTGGGTCGATGACACAACTTTCCTGCTCAACGAGCTGGCGCGAGGCCAAGTCAACGGCGGTCGCACCATCGATCGTTTCATCCCCCGAGTGGACCTGGATCGGGTCGGTGTCTTCGGCATGTCGTTGGGTGGGGCGGTGGCCGGACAGTTCTGCGAGCAGGATGCGCGTTGCAAGGCTGGGCTCAACATGGACGGGCTGCACTACGGCGCGGCCGGCACCAGCATCCATATCCAGCGTCCGTTCATGTTCATCTACGCGGATCAACGCGTAGACGCGCACGCCGCGGTGCCATTCCGAATGAACGATTTTGCCTATCGCCGCGCCGGCGATCTGGCGTACTTCATGACGATCGCGGGCGCGAGTCATTTGAATTTCAGCGACTTCGCCGTGGTTTCCAGTTACCTGCGCAAGGCTGGCGTGCTGGGTGACATCGAGCCGGACACGATGCGCGAGCTGCTCGACGATGCCGTGCTGGCATTTTTCAATCGGACGTTGCGCGGCGCTCGCGAGCCGGCGTTGGACGGGATGCTGGGCCAGCGTGCCGGCGTTTTGGAATTCGGTCAGCGCGATGGCCGCGCACATTCAGTCGAGTAAATGGTCGTGCGACAAACTGCCGCTTTGATTCTCGCCGCGCTCCTGAACGTCACTGGTTCAACCAGTGTCTTGGCCTCGTCCGCGCCGGAGGCGCCAGCCGATGCGAGCGCGCTGGAAGCGTTCGTCGACGGTGCGATTCGGCCGCTGATGAAGAATCACAACAGTCCGGCAGGCACCCTCGCCATCGTGAAGAACGGGCGGCTGGTGCTCGCCAAGGGCTATGGATTTCAGGATGTCGAGCGGCGCATTCCTGTCGATCCGGCGCGCAGTCTGTTTCGTGCTGGCTCGGTCTCCAAGGTGTTCACCTGGGTGTCGGTCATGCAGCTGGTGGAGCAGGGCAAGCTGGATCTGGATCGGGACATCAACAGCTACCTGCGGGATTTCGAGATCGACGCGGCGTTCGGCCAGCCGATCACGCTGCGCCATATCATGACGCATACCGCGGGTTTCGAAGATGGCCGCGTCGGCTATCTGGTCGTCGATAAAGTGCAGCGGCTGGTGCCGTTGGCGGAAGCCATGCGGCGATACCAGCCCATGCGAGTCAATCCACCCGGAGTGCAGACGTCCTATTCCAACTATGCGACCGCGCTCGCGGGGCTCATCGTCGCGAACGTTTCTGGAATGAGCTACAACGAATACGTCGCGCGCCACATTTTCGACGTCCTGCGCATGGAACATTCGACGTTCGATGAGCCATTGCCCGAATCTCTGGTGGCGGACATGACGCAACCCTACATGGCGGCGCAAGGACGCTATCAACGGGGTTACTTCGAGCTGATCTCGGCCTTCGGTCCTGCCGGTGCGCTCTCCACGACAGCCACGGATATGGCCAGATTCGCGCAGGCCATCCTCAACGGCGGCGAGCTCGAGGGTCAGCGGATTTTGCAACGAGACACCGTCGAACAGATGCTCACTCGTGTGTTCGCTCAGGACGAGCGTCTCATGGGCATGGGGCTCGGGTTCTACGAGAAAGACATCAACGGCACGCGGGTCTGGGGGCATGCCGGTGCCATGCCGTTCTTTCACTCCGATCTGGTCATCGATCGGCAGCACGATCTGGCGTTCTTCACCTCGTTTGCCGCCTTCGGCGGAGCGGTGGTGAACGCGGCGTTCTCGCAGGCCTTCTACGATCAGTACTATCCGGCCGCGCTGGAACCGACCCCGATCGCGCCGGAGGATTTTGGCAGCCGCGCCGAGCGATTCGCGGGCACCTATCTGCCGTGGCGGGCCAGCTTTTCAAAGTTCGAGAAGGTCCGTGAGCTGGTGTCCAACGGTTTGCGCGTGGTGCCGATGCCCGATCGCACGCTGCTGCTGGTGGCCGACACCGGCGCCAAGCGCTATGTCGAAGTCGAGCACAATTTGTTCAAGGAACAGAGTCCGGACATCGTCTACGGCGTGGCCGCGTCCCGGCCGCGCCTGATGGCGTTCCAGGAAGATGCCGGCGGCAACATTACCGGGCTGGCACTCGACGGTCGGCCCTACACGTCGAGCTACAAGGCGGCACTTCATCAGACAGGGCGCTTCAGCAAGAACCTCGTGTCTGTGTCGACTGCCATCTTCGTCGCAGTCCTGCTCGGCGCGCTTGGGCGCCGTATTTATCAACGGCCGGCCGTGGTGGCAGACAGGCGCGCACGTCGCATCGCGCTGGCCTGTGCCGCCGTCAATCTCGCTGTGCTGGGATTTGGCGCGACGGTGCTGCCCAAAGTGCTGCTGAATGAATACGCCGAGTTCTCCACTGCGTTTCGCATTTTCATGTGGGCTCCGTTTCTTGTCGTTATCACCGCGCTGCTCATGTTGTGGCAAACGACGCTTGCGTGGCGGCATGGGACGCTGTCGGGCTGGTGGGAACGGATTCGCTACAGCGCGGTGATGCTGAGTTGCCTGTGCATGTGCTGGTTCTATTGGTACTGGAACCTGCTGGGTCCGCGCTACTTCGGTTGATTCCAGCGGGAGTGATGCACGATGTCTTCGCGACGCCGGATTCTGAAATCATTGTTGGCTGTCGGTGGCCTGAGCCTGGGTGCACCTTTCATCAATCGTGGCCGCTGCCAGGCGTTCGCCGGCAGCTCGATCACCTATTCCACCAGGGCGATCGATCTCGTCAACGATTCGCTGCTCATCGACATGCTCTCGCTGTTGAGTCTGGAGAAGGTGTTTACGGCGGCGACCACTGGCGGCAATGCGTTGCTATTCGATCGTGCGGAGTTGCTCGCCCTCAAGGAGTCGGGCATCGACGTCTTTCATCCTGCCACTGGCATCTCTGGGGCGACGGCGCACGCCGGTGTGCTTGCGTATATGGCTGCCTGCAACGGGCTCGTTGCCGAGTTTCCCGATCTGCTGATACGCGTCGATTCGGCGGCGGACCTGGAACGAGTGCGTAGCGAAGGTCGGCTCGGCCTCATTCCCGGAGTGCAGAACTCCGAGCACTTTCGCAATACCGAGGATGTCGAGCGCTTTCATCAACTGGGTCAGCGCGTTTCACAGCTCACCTACAACGCCCAGAATCTCATCGGTTCTGGCGGCACCGAGCGCGTGGATGGCGGGATCAGTGACTTCGGTGCGGGCATCGTCGCGGCCATGAACGAGGTTGGCATGGCTGTGGACGTCTCACATTGCGGCGACCGTACGACGCTGGACGCATTCGAGCTCTCGACCCAGCCAGTGCTGATTACGCATTCCAATTGCCGGGCGCTGGTGCCCGGCCATCCACGTTGCAAGACTGACGAGGCCATCAAGGCCATGGCGCGGCGTGGCGGCGTCATGGGAATCGCAGCTTTGCGCAACTTTGTGTCGGCGCGGGAGCCGGTGACGTTGGACGACTACATCGATCACATCGACCATGTCGTGAGCGTCGCAGGGATCGAGCACGTCGGTATCGGCAGCGATATGGATCTGCACGGTTACGATGCTCTGCCTGCGCCACTGCTGGAGTGGCTGAAGGGACGCAACAAGTCCAGCTATGGCTTCCGGGACCGGGTGGACATCCCCGGTCTCGACCATCCGAAGAAGATGTTCGATCTGGTCGAGGGACTGATCCGGCGAGGCTACAGCGACGCACAGATTCGCGCCGTGCTCGGCGGTAATTTCCGTCGCGTGCTCGGGGAGATCTGGCGCGGCTGAGTGCGTGCACGCATCACTCGCCCGGCGCCGCCGCCGGTTCGCGGTGATGCTCTGCTCCGATGAACATGTACATGGCTGGAATCACAAACAGCGTGAACAGCGTGCCAATCGACAAGCCTGTGAAGATCACCAGACCCATCGCGTGCCTGCCTGCGGCGCCAGCGCCCGACGCGATGACCAGCGGCACGACACCGAAGACCATCGCCGCAGTCGTCATCAGAATGGGGCGCAGCCGGATGCCCGCGGCCGCTTCGATCGCCTCCCGCTTGGATTTGCCAGCCTGTTGCTGCAGATTCGCGACCTCGACGATCAAGATGCCGTGTTTGCTGATGAGGCCCATCAGCGTCACCAGGCCCACCTCGGTGTAGATGTTCATCGAGGTGAAACCCAGGAAGATGAAGATCAGTGCGCCGAACAGGGCGAGCGGCACGGAAACCAGGATCACGACTGGATCGCGAAAGCTCTCGAACAGGCCCGCCAGTGCGAGAAACACGATGATTACGGCGAATAGCATCGTCACCAGGAAGCCGCCGGACTCCTGTGTGAACTGACGCGATTGTCCTGCGTAGTCGACGTTGTAGCCGCCAGCCGTGTTGTTTTTCACGGTGTCGCTCAGAAATTTCAGTGCCTCGCCTTGCGAGACGCCTGGGACCGCGGAGATCGTCGCCGAGTTCAGCTGCTGGAAGCGGGTGATCGACTCCGGCACGACGTCGTACTTGATGCGGGCGACGGTGCTGGCCGGGATGAGCCCGGCGCTCGGGGTCTTGATGTAGAACTCGAGCACGTTCGCCGGGTTGAGCCGGTCGACCTGCTGAACCTGCGGGATCACTTTGTACGAGCGGCCGTCGATCGTGAAATAGTTGACGTAGCCACCGCCCAGCGCTGCTCCGAGTGAAGCGGCGACGTCCTGCGAAGTCATGCCGAGTGTCGCGATCTTGTCCCGGTCGACGACCAGGGTGGCGCGGGGCTGGTCGAGCTTGAAGTCCACGTCGAGGAAATAAAATTTGCCTGAAGCGCGCGCTTCCTCGAGCACCTGCTGCGTCACGCCGTCAAGGTTCTGGAAGGGCTCCGTGGTGGTAATGACGAACTGCACTGGCAGCCCCGAGGCGCCCGGCAGCGGCGGGAATTGAAAGGCCGCGACGCGTGCGCCTGCGACCTTGTTCCACTGCTCTTGCAGCTGCTGTTGAATCTCGTGCGCGCTGCGTGTGCGTTGATCCCAGGGTTTCAAAAGCACGCCCCCAATGCCCGCGTTTATGGTGGGCTGGCCCGTGAGCTGAAACATCTGCTCGTACTCGGGGAGGGCTCGGCCGATGCGGAAGATCTGTTCGGCATAGGTCTGCATCTGCTCGGCCGTGGCGGTGGGGGGACCCGCGACTTGCGACAGGACGATCCCCTGGTCCTCCTCGGGCGCAAGCTCGGATTTGGACATGAGGAACATCGCGATCAACACGACGCTCAGCAGCGCGCCCATGACGATGAGCACCGGCCAGGTGTCGAGCAGGGCATGCAACAAGCGCAAATAGCCGTGCTGCACCTTGTCGAACAGCCTTTCGATGAGGTTCTGCAGGCGGCTTTTCTTGCGCTCGGCGCTGAAAAAGCGTGAGCACATCATCGGCGACAGGGTGAGTGCAACGACGCCAGAGACCGTGACTGCGCCGGCCAGCGTGAAGGCGAACTGGGTGAATAACGCGCCGGTCAGCCCGCCCTGGAATCCGATCGGCACATAGACCGCGATCAGCACGACTGTCATCGCGAGGATCGGGTTGCCGAGCTCGCGCGCCGCGACCAGAGCGGCCTGCAGCGGCGACTTGCCTTCTTCCTTGATGTGCCGATCGACGTTCTCGACCACGATGATGGCATCGTCGACCACCAGCCCGATCGCGAGCACCAGGGCCAGCAAGGTGAGCAAGTTGATCGAGTAACCGAGGGCCAGCATCATGAAAAAGGTGCCGATCAACGACAGCGGCATCGCGATGACCGGCACCACGACGGCACGCAGGTTGCCGAGGAACAGGAAAATCACCACGGTGACGATGAGCAGCGCCTCGATCAACGTCTTCACCACTTCGAAAATCGAGGAGTGGATGAATTCGGTGGCGTCGTAGACGATCTTGCCGGTCACGCCTGTGGGCAGCTGATCGCGCAGCTCCGGAAAGGCGGTGCGCACGCGCTCTGCCACATCGAGAATGTTCGCTCCCGGGGCGACCTTGATACCGATGAATACCGAGCGCACTCCGCCGAATGCGACATTGAAGTCGTAGCTCTCCGCGCCGAGCGTCACGTTCGCCACATCTTGGAGCCGTACGATCGAGGTGCCGTTCTGCTTGACCACCAGCTGCTTGAACTCTTCGACCGTGTGCAGGTCCGTGCCGCCCGTCAGCGGCACGGTGACCATCTGTCCCTTGGTGACACCGAGTGCAGCCAGATAGTTGTTACTGAGGAGCGCGTTGCTCACGTCGCTGGCCGTCACACCGCGCGCGGCGAGCTGGTTGGCATTCAGCCACGCTCGCAGGGCGAACGGGCGAGCCCCGAGCAGTTCGGCGACCTGCACGCCCTCGATGGAGTCGAGCTTGGGCTTGACCACCCGTGACAGAAAGTCGGTAACGTTGTTGGTCGGCAGCACGTCGCTATAGAAGCCGAGGTACATCGCATCGGTGGTCTGACTCGGCTCGATCGTCAGCACCGGAATCTGCGACTGCACAGGCAACTGATTTCTGACCGAGCTCACTTGCGTGTTGATCTCGGTCATCGCGCGATTGGCGTCGTAGTTCAGGCGCAGCGTTGCGGTGATGGTAGAAACACCGTTGCTGCTCGAGGACGACAGATAATCGATGCCCGACGCCTGGGCGATCGCCTGTTCGAGCGGTTGAGTGATGAATCCCGCGACCGTCTGGGCATCGGCACCGTAGAACACCGTCGAGACGGTGATGACGGAGCTCTGCGTCTGCGGATACTGGGTGACCGGCAGGCCGAACAGCGAGCGCAGCCCGAGTACCACGATGAGCAGGCTCACCACCATGGCGAGTACCGGGCGACGGATGAAAATATCGGTGAATTTCATGGCCGAAGGTCAATGTTCCTGCGGCGTGGGGTTGGGGTTGTTGGCGGGCTGCACGGTGTTGTCGATGACGACCGGCGCGCCGTTCTTGAGTTTGAGCTGTCCGCTGGTCACCACCTGCTGGCCTGCTTGCAGGCCCGAGACGATGGCCACCTGATCGCCGCGCTTGTCACCTGTCGTGACGAACACCTGCTGCGCCACGAGTCCGGGCGGGCCTCCTGCTTTGGCGGGCGTCAGGATATATACCGCCGAGCCGTAAGCGTTGTAGATGATCGCCGTCTGCGGCAGCGTCAGACGCTTGACCTTCTCGCCGATGTTGACATTCACATTGGCGAACATGCCGGGCAGCAGTTGATGCGCGGCGTTCGGTAGCGTGGCTTGCAGCTGAAGATTGCGCGTTGCCGGGTCCACCTTGGGGCTGATTGCGCTGATCCGACCCGGAAAGTCATGACCCGGAAAACCCTCGACGGTGAGAGTCACCTCCTGGCCCACCGACACCGCGCCGATCTGTTGCTGCGGCACGTTGAAATCGACATAGATCGGATCGAGGGTCTGCAGCGTGACGATGGTGTCGCCCGCGTTCAGATACTGACCCGGGTTCACCGGGGTGACGCCGAGTTTGCCGGAGAAGGGCGCCCGCACGGTTTTCTTCTCGATGAGTGCCGCTTGTTGCGCGACCAGAGCTCGCTTGCCTTTCAGATCGGCGATGTCGCTGTCGATCAGGCTCTGGCTCACGGCGTTGGCGGCAAACTGCGCCCGGTCGCGTGCCAGCACAATGGCCGCCAGGTCCGCCGCCGCCTCGAGTGAATGCAGTTGTGCCACATCGGCATCGATGTTCAGTTGTACGAGCACGGAGCCGGCCGTGACTTCCTGGCCGGACTCGAAATGGATGCTCCGGACCATGCCGGCGAGCTCGGTTGTTACATCGACGCCGCGCACCGCGGACGTCGATCCCACCGCCGCCAGGCGCGGCTGCCATTCGAGCTCGGCAACTGCGATTGCCGACACGGTCTGCGGGGTGGGCTTGGGTGCCGCGGCGATCAGCGCCCGTACGTGTAAATAAAAGCCGAGCGCGAGGATTGCCACGAGCAACAGGACGCCGCCCAGCATGAGGAACATTCGCTTCCTCATGGGTGTCCAGTCGTCTCGGGAAGGGGTGGCCTGTTCCACCAGCCGCCGCCAAGTGCCTGGAACAAGGCTGCAGTGTCTGCGTAGCGTGCGGCCTGGGCCTGCACCAAGCCGATCTTTGCCTGCTGATACGTGCGCTGCGAATCCAGCAACTGCAGGTAGCTCGCAGCTCCGAGTGCGTATTGCCGTGTCACGAGGTCGAGCGATTCTCGCGCCAGGGACTCCGACTGGGCCTGTACTCGCAGCGCATCCGCATCGATATCCAGCGCGCGCAGTGTGTCGGCGACGTCGAGAAACGCGTTCAGCACCGTCTGCTGATATTGAGCCTGCGCCGCTTCGAAGGCGGCGATGGCGGCTCGTTTCCTCGCGCGTAGCGCACCGCCCTGGAAGATAGGTTGGAGTAGGGCGGCGCCGAGGCTCCATGTGAAGTTTCTATTGGAGAACAGATCGTTGGTCTGCACGCTTTGCTGGCCGACACTTCCGCTGAGCGTGATCTGCGGGTACAGGTTCGCCGTGGCGACGCCGACCTGCGCGTTTGCTTGCTGAAGCTGCGCTTCGCTCGCACGAATGTCTGGCCGTTGTCGCACCAGCGAGGATGGCAGGCTGACCGGAAGATCATGCGGCAGTTGTAACGATTCGAGCGAGAACTCCGGAAGGCCCGCCTCGCTGGGCAGTCGGCCGGCGTAGACCGCCAGGAGATGCCGTGTCTGCGCCAGCGACTTTTCCAGCGCGGGCAGTAGCGCGCGAGTCTGGGCAACCTGCGTACGCTGCGTGATCACGGCTGTGTATGCCACGGCGCCGAGTGACTGCTGCTTTTCGACAATCGAGAGCGTCTGCGACTGGGCGTCAAGCACGTCTTGCGTGGCTTGCAGTTGAGCGCGAATCGACGCTTCCTGGATCGCCGTGGTCACCAGATTCGCGGTGAGGCTCAGGTAGGCCGCTTCGACCTGATAACGCTGATAGTCGATCGCTGCGCGCAGGCCCTCTAGCTCGCGGCGCGTCGCGCCGAATGCATCGATCGTATAGGAGACATTGACCGTCGCGTTGTAGAGATCGAACTCCGCGGTTCCCAGCAGGCCAAACGAGGTCAGCGAGGCTCGTTGGCGGGTTGCGCTGAGCTGGCCGCTTACGCTCGGAAACAGCGTGCTTCCCGCCGTGGCTTCGTATGACGCTCGCGCTTCACGCAATGCAGCTTGCGCTGCTGCCAGTGTTGGGCTGCGCTTCAGCGCGGAGCGAATCAACTGATCCAAGGGTTCCGAACGAAACGCTTCCCACCACAGTGCAGAGATGTCCTCACCGGTGAGAAATCGCTGCGGTGCGCCGCCTGGGCTCGGCGCGCTCGCGGTTTGTGAAGGCATCGGTGCTGGTGTGTACGCGCGGTCTGCGTCGGTGACCTGAGGCGCCTCGGGTGGCTTGAAGTCGGGGCCGACGGCGCAGGCGGTGAGTGCAAGCCCGGCGCTTGCGACCACAATCGCACGTCGACCGCCCCGGGGCGCAGCAGAAATATTCATGAGGGCTTCCTGCGCAAGGAAGTGATCGATGCGGATCATCGAACCTTTGGGAAAAACGCGCGCGTGATGCGCTTGAGTTCCCGCGCCGGGGCGAAGCTTCGGCCTAACGGCTTGCAACGACGATGCGTGCGTATTGCAGCAGGCCGCACTGCAACGCCTGGCGCGCTATGGGGGAAGTTCAGTTTTCCATAAGTTGGTTGTCGCCGCGGGCATGTGCGGTCATGGACAGCCATGGACTGCGGGCATGGACAGCCATGTGGGGACTGTGCGGTCATGGACAGCCATGTGGTGGATGCGGACGTTGCTGCGGTCATGGACTGTTGCTGCGGTCATGGACAGCCATGAGGTTGCGGGCATGGACAGCCATGTGGTGCGGATGCAATCTTCTGGACAGCCATGTGCCACTCTTCGTCGCTGCACGTAGACTGGCTGGCGCGTCGCAATATAGGGAGATGTCGATGTGGATCGTGTTCGGCTGGGACAAAGAACAAAAAGTGCTTGGGGAAGTTGCCACCGCGTACTGCTACGACTGCCGGCGGGAATCGGAATGGCTCGTGTCGAGAGAATCCGAGTGGGTCACTTTCTCGGCCATTCGTGTCTTTCGCTTCATCTGCAAGCACCGCCTGCACTGTGGCGGCTGCACCGCTGTATTTCCTCTGACCAACGCCGAGTTCAAGGAGATAGACAGCCATATGCGGCGCAACGATTCGATCAACGGCACGGATCTGCATGCCGACCTGGTGGAGCGGATAGAAACCGAGCAACTGGCCAACAAGACGCCGCTGCAATTGAAGTTCATCCGCGAATCGATGGAGGCCCAGCGGCAGTACCAGTCGGCCATCGAGGCACAGAATGAACGCGATGCCTAGTGCGCCAGCTGCTGCGCGGTTTCACGAAGGATCGCCAACAGTCGCGCCTGCCCCTGCGTCGGGCGCCAATCCTCCCGCACGGTGAGCCCGATCTTTCGGATGACTTTGCCGGCCGGGTGGGGCAGGCACACCAGCGTGCCCGTTTGCAGCTCATAGTGAACCTGATTGGTCGACGACAACATCATGTGATCGCCGCCCATTAGAAATGCGCGTGCGGCACCGAGTGAGTTGCATTCGATGAAGCGCAGCGGCGGCTCGATGCCCATGTGCTTGAACAATGCTTCGAAGTGGGTCTTCAGTGGCGACGTCGCGCGCGGCGCGATCCAGGGATGGCTGGCCAGGTCGTGCGCGGTCAGCTTGCGTTTCTTCGCCAGTGGATGCCCGGCGCCAACGACGATGGACAGCGGATCGTCGAACAAATATTCCTGCACGATGCCACCGCCGATGCGGCCGTCACGCAATGCGCCGACCAGAAAGTCGGCCTGACCCGACTGCAACGCGCCGAGCAGATGTTCATACGTGCCCTCCATGATGGAGACGGCATGCTCGGTATGTTCGCGCGTGAAACGAATGAGCGCAGTGGGCACCAGAAAGCTGCGAGCCAGCGGCATGGAGCCGATGACGGTGCGGCCGGATTCTCGGCCATCCAACGCGTCGATGTCGGCGCGGGCCTGGGAGATCTCCACGAAGGCTAGATGAGCGCGGCGGGCGAGCTTCTCGGCCTCGCGAGTGGGTACGACCCCATAGCTGGTCTTTTCGAACAGCGTCGCATCCAGCGTCCGTTCCAGCGTGCGGGCGGCGCGATGTATGGTGGGTTGTGAGACGCCGGTCGCTCTGGCGGCGTGCGTGAAATTGCGAAACTCCACCAGCTGGATCAGCGAGCTGAGCTGCGCGCTGCTGATCCGTCGAAACAATTGCTCACGCCTGGCAGCACTCACCTCCGAGCCGGCCAGTTCCTGAATGCCATCTCGCAGCTGGGTCAGTGCCCGCTCGATGCGTTCGGCACAGACTGTTCCTGCCAACGTGGGGCGCATCCCATGGGGGCTGCGGGTGAACAAAGGCGCGTTGAAGTGACGCTCGATGGCAGCGATCGCTTGTGTGACCGCGGATTGCGTCAAATGCATCCGGAGCGCCGCCGCGCTAATGCTGCCCGTCGTCATGACTTCATGGAAAGCCTGCAAATGGCGTAGGTTTGGCGCGCTCATGAGGCATCGTGGCACGCGCCGGCACGATTTGCTATAGCAATCGCTAATGCCCGCCAAGCCGCGCGCGCCGGCCTCCGGCGCGCGTACCGGATGTCTCAGAACTTGTAGTTCAACCGCGCGAAGTACAAACCACCTTGCCGATTCAGCGAAGTACTTGCGTACTGGGATGTGTAGATCGCCCGCGAGCTTGCCGACAGCGCGGCATCCGGGATGTTGTCCGGATACTCGTCGAACAGGTTGGTGGCGCCGATCTCGACGGTACCGCCCTTGCTGAAGCTATAGCCGGCGGAAATGTTGGTGATATACGTCGGGTCGACTTCGTACTGAGTGATGTCGGCGCTGGCCTGGCGCTTGGTCGGGCCGTTGTTCACCACGTTGAGCGAGGCGTTCCACGGGCCGCTGTTCCAGAACAGGCCGACGACCTGGTTGTACTTCGGCAGGCGATAACGCAGATCCCAAGCCGCGGCGGCGGTGAGCAGGGTGATGTTGGGAAGGGTTTGCAGTACCTGTGGAATGGGCGCGAGGCTCAACACATCGGTCTCGGCTTTGCTGAACGCGTAGGTCCAGCGCAGCTTGCCGGCGCCCACGTTGTGTGTAGATTCCAGCGTGAGCTCCACACCGCGCGTGCGCGTGTCGCCGATATTGGTGTAGTAGTTGACCGAGTAGTTCTGGCCCTGCGAGATCGTGATGCCCGCGGTGCCCAGCAGATCGTCGATAGTCTGGCGTTGCGCGGCCGTCAGTGGGGTGCCATTGGGATCCCTGATGTTTGCTGGATCGCTGAAGTCATAGCCGATGCTGCTGGAACGGCCCAGCTGGTCGCTGATCTCGATCTGATAAAAATCGACGGCCGCGTGGAAGGTGCGGGTCGGGCTGAAGGTAAAGCCGACGCTGTAGTTGGTCGCCTTCTCAGGTTTCAATGCAGTGGCGCCGAGCGCTCTTGCTACCGGTGAGTTCACCGCGGCCGTCAGTGCTTCCGACGTAGGCGTGACTTTGGTGATCTGCAGGTTCTGCGTGCCCAGGCCAGGCGCGTGGAAGCCATTGCTCACCGTCGCGCGCACGCCGAAGGTCTCGGTGAAATCGAAGCGGGTCGACAGCCGCCCCGTGGAAACATCGCCGAAATCCGAATGGTCTTCGTAGCGCCCGGCCAGATCCACGAACCAGGGGCGTGTGACGTTGGTCGAGGCGCCAACATACAACGCCTTGCGATTGCGCGAAGCATCGGCTTGGTCCTCGGGCCGGTTGCTTGGATACGCTTCCGCGCCCGAACCAAAGTAACCGTCCGGGTCGCCGGCGAGACGTTCGTAGTTCTCGCGTTGGTATTCGGCCCCGAAGCTCACTTGCAGCGGCTCGGCGAACGCGGCTACGTCGAAGCCCCGGCGGACGTCCAGATTGCCGACCCATTGTGAATAGTCGAGCCGGCCGTCGTAGAAGTCGGTCTTCGCACCGGGGTAGGTCAGCGAGTAGTTGGCGGTGTTGCGAGTGTAGATGTCGAAATAGTCGCGGTTGTAGACCACGCTGCCATCCCATTCCCAAGTGCTCAGTTGACCTTTCAATCCGGCCGCCACTGAATAATCGGTCTCTTCGGTGTCGATGGTCGGCGTGAAGCCGTCGGGATAGACATTCAGCAGCGCGGGGTTTCTTTGCCAGATGGCGACCGGCAAGCGGAAGTTCTGGCGCGCCGACTTGTCGCTCGATGCGTACGTGGCGAAGCCATAGAGATTCAACGAGTCGCTCAGGTCATAGCTTGCGTTCAAC
Source organism: Steroidobacter cummioxidans (assembly GCF_003104955.1). Lineage (NCBI taxonomy): Bacteria > Pseudomonadati > Pseudomonadota > Gammaproteobacteria > Steroidobacterales > Steroidobacteraceae > Steroidobacter > Steroidobacter cummioxidans. The sequence goes on from NZ_LSRW01000028.1 coordinate 158,111, forward strand.
GCTGCGGATCGGGTTTCGTAGCCGTTGGTGCCTTGGTTGGACTGCGACTTGGCGTTGCGGGTCGCCTCCGATGGGTTGGGGGTGGCGCCGGCCGGCAGGCTGTTGTTCGTGCCCAATCGCACCAGCTGGCCGTTGCGAACCGCGGGATAGATCAAGTAACTGTCCTTATAAGTGAGACTGCGCACCGCGTCGTCCTGGTCGATGAGCTCGGCCGACAGATTGACGAAGCCGCGATCGCCCAGCGCGAAGCCCTGGTTGGCGCTGGCGCGCGTGCGCCCGCCGTCACCGGCGTAAGTCTGGCCGTACTCGACGCTCACACCGCCACTGGTGGCGCTGGACTTGAGAATGACGTTGAACACACCGGCGATGGCATCGGAGCCGTAGATCGCCGACGCGCCATCGCGCAGGACTTCCACGCGTTCGATGGCCGAGACCGGGATGAGCGACAAGTCCGTGTAGGACTGGCCGGGAAAGGTGCCGATGCTGGTGTAGGCGCTGTTGTTGCGGCGCTTGCCGTTCACGAGCACCAGGGTGTAGCCGGGCGATAAGTTGCGCAGCTGTACGCCGGGAATATTGCCTTCGACGTCGGACTGCCGCGCCGCCGAGTTCAAGGACGGCAACAGCGTCTGCAACGCCTCCAGCAAATTACCCTTGCCGGTCGCTAGCAAGTCGTCGGTGGATACGACGTCGATTGGCGCGGCGCTGTTACGCACGGTGCGGCCGGCGGCGCGGGCGCCGGTGACGACCACGGTGTCGAGATTGCCGCTCTCCAAAGCGACCGTCTCGTTCGGGGCGCTCTGCGCGAAAGCCGTTCCCGCGATCACGTTGCTGATGGCCAGGGCAAGCAGGCCCGATCGTCGCGCGCGACGCGTGACGGATGCGAAAGTTTTCATTGCTGCTCTCTAAAGATCTCTATCGAAGGTGTCGGGGTGTGGTTTTGTTACCGATGCGGACCGCGCCGCGATCGAATTTCGTGCTTCGCTGACTGTGTTGTAACCAGCGCGGAGTCGATGTTTGTAACTGTCTGGCGCAGCATGCATATAAAGCGGGACTGCGGTCGAATGACGATTGGTCATGACGAAATGAGCGGTTTGCCGAATGTTTGCTAGATACTGAGCCACGGCGCGCTCGCGGAGCGTTCGTCACATCGTCATGGCGATAAGTCATATGTGCGCTGCGCGACGCTCGCTACAATCCTCGACGATTTCGGCGCGACCCCTCGATGAAAGAAAGATTCAAAAGAACACCTCGCGGCGAGCGAGAGCAGCGGCAACCCAACCAGCGAATCGATCGGCGCAGCTTCTTTCGAGGCGCTGCCGGCTTGTCGGTCGGTGGCGTTGCTTCGTTCGCTCACTTGCAACCGACGCATGCGTTGGACTCGAACCCCGAGAGCGAAGTCGCGACGGCGGGACTTGCCGCGCAAACGCAGCGCGTGCTGCGTTGGGCAGGACAGGATCCGGCGAATTGGGTGCGGCCGCGCGCGGGTGCCGATCACAATGTGGTCATCGTCGGCGCCGGGCAGTCGGGCATCGCGATCGCGTATGGCTTGCGTCGCAAGGGCATCGGGCAGGTCGATATCATCGATCAGTCCGATCCCGGTCAGGCGGGCATCTGGCGCAACGTTGCACGCATGCGCCAGTTGCGTACGCCCAAAACCTGGCTCGGGCCGGCGCAGAACAACCCTGCGTTGAGCGTGCAAGCCTGGTACGAAGCGTTGCACGGTCAAGCGGCGTTCGATCAGCTCGATCGAGTGCAGCGGCTCGATTGGGCCGACTATCTCGACTGGTTGCAGCAGGTCGCTGGCATCAACGTGCGCTATCGCACGCGTCTGATCGACATCGAACCGGTCGGCGATCTAATACGGTTGCATCTGGATGCCGATGGCGTCCGCCGCACGCAGACGACGCGCAAGCTGGTGCTCGCTGGCGGTTACACAAGCGTGGGTGGACCCGGCGTGCCGGGATTCNTTCATTTCGTGCGTTTTTACCTCGGCGGGTGTGGTCACACTCGGGCACTCCGATCGACTTCGATGCGCTGGCAGGCAAACGCATCGGTGTGATTGGCGCCGGTTCTTCAGCATTCGACGCCGCGAACGCGGCTCTCGAGAGCGGTGCCGCCGAAGTGCATTTGTACAGTCGCCGGGCCTTCATCGATTACACCAACGGTCCTGCCAGAGGCCCCGCTGAGCCGCCACTCGACCGCGGACATGCGAACGTCACGGAACTCGCTTACGACTTGCCCGACGACGTTCGCTGGCGGAACTACTTGCTACGCGGACGGCGCGTCGCTTCCGTGCCGTTCGATACGCTCGGGCGCTCGGTGGCTTTCGAGAACTTTCATCTGCATTTGAACAGTTCATGGTCCGAAGTGAGCGTGGCCGGTGACGGCACAGTGGTGGCGAAGGTCGCGGGCAAGCCGCACCGTTTCGATCATGTGATCGCAGGCACGGGATATGCGGCGGATCTGTCGCTGCAGCCGGAGTTCGCGCGCATCCATCGATCCATTGCCCTGTGGTCCGATCGCTATCGGCCACAGCCGGGCGAGCAGGACGCCGGCGGCGGCAAGTATCCGTATCTGGGCCGCGGTTTCGAGTTCCTGCCGCGTGAGGCTTCGGGCGCGGAGTTCCTGAGAAACATTCATTGTTACAACTTAGGGGCACTGGTGAGCTTTGGCATCGCGGTCGGCGATATCCCGAGCGCGGTGTATCAGTCACGGCTGATCTCTGCGATCGCCCGCGATTTATTCCTGGCGCAGGTGGATCCGGCGGCGCACAAAAAGTACGTCGATACGCCACAGTCCGCGCCCGATCCGGCGCCGTACCAGAGGGCGATACGGTAGGGCTAGCTCCATTCGGCGATTGCACGTTCCAACTTTCCAACCTCGAAGAGATCGATGATGAAACGTCTTGGCTTTGGTTTCTGCTCGCGACCGCGAGTTTTCGTTTCCCAACGGCATTTTTTTGCTCAGTCGCCGGCTGTACGCGCAGAGGCGAAGGTCGAGCCGTTCGTGTTTCAGGCGAGCGCGTCGCGCAATCCTAAACTCGATCGCTCGGCCTATGTCTATCCGGCGAACCATCCGCGCGCCGGACAGGTGAATGGGAATGCCGGCGACGTCCGTCTCGACAGCGTTTCGCTCAACGGCGC